>JBDTEE010000001.1:0-9376 GCA_039922645.1 Solirubrobacteraceae bacterium
GCATCGGGGACCAGCCGGCGGCCCGTTAGTGCTCTGCAGGGGGCGGAGCCGTGCACCTGCGCCGTTGGACCGGGTCCCGAATAACGCAGCCATAACGGCGTTATGCCGTCGCTATCCATCGAGCTCAGCCGCAGCTCTGCGCCACGCCGAGACGCAGCAGTTCGCCTGGCGAGCGTTCAGACGCTAGAGATAAGTGCTCCGCAACTGCGACGATCCAAGAACCAGCAGGCACCGCAGCCGACACCTAATTACTCGCCGAGAGGAACCTCAGTGAAGATTCGGGCCGCCGTACTGGAGGAGTTCGCCGCACCACTCAAAGTCACCGAGGTCGAACTGGATGAGCCACGCGCGGGCGAGGTCCTGGTTCGCCTCGAGGCGTGCGGGGTCTGTCACACCGACCTCTACACCGCTTCAGGCGTGGATCCATCCGGCTACGCACCCACCGTCCTCGGACACGAGGGCGCGGGCGTGGTGGAACGCATCGGCGCAGGTGTGAGCAGCCTCGCCCCGGGCGATCGGGTCGTGACGCTGTTCTCGCCCCAATGCCGCGAGTGCATCCACTGCCGCAACCCGCACACCAACCTTTGCCTGGCCATCCGCGACCAGCAGAACCGCGGTTACCTGCCCGACGGCACAACCCGCCTCTCGAGGAACGGTGACCCGATCCGTCACTTCATGGGCACGAGCACGTTCGCGCAGTACACGGTGATGCCCGAGATCGCCCTGGCCAAGATCTCCCCAGAGGCGGAGCCCGATCACGCCTGCCTGTTCGCCTGTGGCCTCTCCACCGGTCTGGGTGCGGCCATCAACACGGCACAGGTGAGCGCCGGATCGACCTGCGTGGTCTTCGGTGCCGGCATGGTTGGCCTGGGTGCGGTGGCCGGCTGTCGCCTGCAGGGAGCGGAGCGGATCATCTGCGTGGACATGTCGCCCCAGCGGCTCGAGCTGGCCCGCGGTCAGGGGGCCACCGACGTCTGGACCGGCGGCCCTGAGGTCGTCGATCGTGTGCTCGAGGAGACCGGCGGCTTCGGCGCTGACTTCACCTTCGAGGCCACCGGGCTGGTTGCGGTGATGCGCCAGGCTGTCGAGGCCGCCCGCATGGGCTGGGGCCTGTGCACGGTGGCTGGGGTCGCCGGCAAGGGCGAGACGCTGGACATCATCCCCCGCCTGCTCATCACCGGACGGCGGGTCTGCGGCTCCTCGTTCGGAGGGGTCAAGGGCCGCGATCAGGTCCCCGAGCTGGTGCAGCTCTACCTCGATGGCCAGCTCGACATCGATCCGTTCATCTCGCACCGGATCACCCTCGACGAGGTCAATCGTGGCTTTGAGCTGATGGAGCGCCAGGACGGCATCCGCAGCGTGATCACGTTCTAGCGTCGCGAGGCGGACGTCGGTCGGACCGGCTGCCCTGCGCCACTCGGCCGACTCCGCGGCGCCGACCGAGCGGCTCAGTGATCACATGCCGGGGCAGTGATGTTCGCCGGTCCCGCGGGGCATCGCGCCAGGATGGGCGCTACCCGAGCCAGAGGACGTCGACGTCCCGGAGCTGGCCCTGGTGCTCGTGGCGGCCGGAGTGGCCGAGCTGTGAGCGGTCGCGCTCGTTGACGACGAGCTCGCGGCGCTGGCGATCGCTGCACCGCCTCCCGTCACAGCAGCCGTGACGACGAGCGCCGTCATCAGAGACCTGAGTCTGTGGTTCAAGGTGATTTTCACCTCCCTTGTTTGGTCCTTACAGCGGACCGTGGCCCCCGATTCTGAGAACTCTGTATGAAACGCCGAAGAACTACTTAGGGCGGCGCCGGGCCTCGGGCGTCAGCGCCGGGTTGCCCCACCCGCCATCGGCCGGGCTTAAGTTCACCCCCGGGGGGACGATCTCGTCGATCTTGTTGAGCACGTTATCGGAGAGCACGATGTCGGCTGCGCTGAGCTGTGACTCGAGCTGATCCATGGTCCGGGGGCCGATGATCGCCGCGGTGACCGCGGGGTGGCGGATGACAAAGGCCAGCGCCAATTCGATCAGCGTGATGCCCGCCTCCTCGGCCAGCTGGGCGTAGGCCTCGGCGGCATCCAGCTTGCGCTGGTTCTCGGGCTTTGACAAGTCGTAGCGGTCGGGGATCCGCTCCGCTCGGGCCGAGCTCGGCGCCTCCTGTCCCCTACGCCACCTGCCCGACAGCCAGCCGCCGGCCAGCGGGCTCCACGGGATCACGCCCATGCCGTAGCGCTGGGCCGTCGGTAGGACGTCCTTCTCGACCTCCCGGACCAGGAGCGAGTAGGGCGGCTGCTCGCATACGAAGCGCTCGCGGCTACGCCGCTCCGCCACCCACTGGGCCTCAACGATCTGGCTGGCCGGGAAGGTGGAGGAACCGATGTAGCGGACCTTGCCCGCGCGGACCAGATCGGTCAGCGCGCCGAGCGTTTCGTCGATGTCGGTGTCGGCCTCGGGACGATGGATCTGGTAGAGGTCGATCCAGTCGGTCCCCAGGCGCCGCAGGCTGTTCTCGACCTCCTTGATGATCCAGCGGCGGGAGTTGCCGAACTCGTTGGGATCGTCGCCCATCGTGCCGTGGACCTTGGTGGCCAGCACGACATGCTCACGCCTGCCTCCGGCCAGAGCCTTGCCGACGATCTCCTCTGATTCTCCGCGCGAGTACACATCGGCGGTGTCGATGAAATTGATGCCCGCATCGAGCGCGCGGTGGATGATGCGAATGCTCTCCTCGTGGTCCGGGTTGCCCCAGGCGCCGAACATCATGGCGCCGAGGCATAGGGGACTGACCTTCGTTCCGGTGGTGCCAAGCGTGCGGTAGTTCATCTGTTCAACCTACTCCGCCGGACCGGGTAGGTTCAGGACATGAGCTCCTCCTCCGCAGACACACACTTCGGCCTCACCGGCCTGGCCACCATGGGCGCCAACCTGGCCCGCAACGTGGCCCACCACGACATCCCGATCGCCGTTCACAACCGGACCACGAGCCGGATGTCCAAGTTCCTGGAGGAGCACGGCAACGAGGGCCCGATCACCGGCTATGAGTCGGTCGAGGACTGGGTGGGCGCGCTGGTCCGGCCCCGAGTGCTCATGATCCTGGTCCAGGCGGGGCCGGCCACCGACGCCGTCATCGAGGAGATTGTCCCCCACGTCGACCAGGGCGACATCATTATCGACGGCGGCAACGCCCACTTCCGCGACACCCAGCGACGGCACCGGGATCTCCAGGAGAAGGAAATCCACTTCCTTGGCGTGGGCGTCTCTGGTGGCGAGGAGGGAGCGCTCAACGGCCCGAGCATCATGCCCGGCGGCGAGCGGGAGCCGTACGACGAGTCGGTCAAGCCCATCTTCGACGCCATCGCCGCCCAGGTCGACGGTACACCGTGCTGCACCTACGTCGGACCGGACGGCGCGGGGCACTACGTGAAGATGGTCCACAATGGCATCGAGTACGCCGACATGCAGCTGATCGCCGAGAGCTATGACCTGCTCCGCCACGGCGCTGGACTGGACGTGGACGAGATCGCCGATCGCTTCCGGAAGTGGAACGAGTCAGAACTGGAGAGCTTCCTGATCGAGATCTCGGCCCGCGTGCTGGCCAAGAAGGACGACGCCACCGGGAAGCCACTGGTCGATGTGATCCTCGACGCCGCTGAGCAGAAGGGCACTGGTCGCTGGACGGCCCAGAACGCGCTCGAGCTCGGGGTGCCCCTGACCGGCATCACCGAGGCGGTGTTCGCGCGCAGTCTGAGTGCGCTGAAGGCTGAGCGGGTCCATGCCTCCGGCGTCCTTGCGGGACCGGATGGCCAGGGCGCTGACAAGAGCCTGATCGAGGACCTCGAGCACGCCCTGTACGCATCCAAGATCGTCGCCTATGCGCAGGGTTTCGCGCAAATGGCCGCCGCGGCCGACGAAGAGGGCTGGAAAATCGACCTCGGCTCGATGGCCACCATTTGGCGCGGCGGCTGCATCATCCGCGCACGGTTCCTCGACCGCATCCGCGAGGCCTACGACAACGAGCCTTCGCTGAGAAACCTGATGCTGGCCGACTTCTTCGCCCAGGCCCTGGCGCAAGCCCAGGACCCCTGGCGCCGCGTCGTCGCCCGCGCGGCCGAACTCGGCATCCCCACCCCGGCCTTCTCATCCTCACTGGCCTACTACGACGCCTACCGCCGGGCTCAGGGCCCGGCCAGTCTGATCCAGGGTCTGCGCGATCTGTTCGGCGCTCATACCTACAAGCGCCTGGACCGAGAGGGAACCTTCCACGTCATGTGGGGTGCCGACGGCAACGAGGTCGAGGAGTAGACACTGTGGCTGCCGGTCTCGCTCAGCTCAGTAGCCCGATGCGCAGAGCCTGCTCGGGCGCCAGGTAGACGAGCCAGCGCTCACCGCAGTCGGGGCAGCTACAGCGAACGGACGGATCGTGACCCTCGAGGGCGCCCTTCCATCGCACCTGCTCAGTGCGCAGGCACAGCGGGCAGGCCAGCGACGCCGTGACCAGCGCGTCTGGATCACTGGGACGAAACCGGGCGACATCGGCGAGCCCGACCATGTCCATCAGCATCCCGCGCCGGTGACCAATAAGCAACCGGGAACCGCCCGTAACCCCCTGTTTGAGGGAGCGGTTCCCGGCCACCCAGGGGTCATCCTCGCCCCTTAGCGCAGGCCCGGCAGGGCCGGCGTCCCCTCGATCCGGACGGCCTTCAGGGCCATCGGTCGAGCCCCAGCAGAGAGAGGATGCTGGGCGCGATAGACGTCGTCTCGATGACGCCACCACGTACATATAGGTCGGCCTGGGGGCGGTGATGTGGCCCCGCTGTGTCGCCGATGTGGAGCTGTTGTTATCGGGGACCGCTGGCCAGCTCGTCGATCAGCGCCGCGAGGCGCACGAGCAGGTCCGGGGCGAGCTCGCGCTCGTAGTCAGGCAGGCCGGAATAGAAAGCGCGCTGGCGACCGCGCAACCAGGCATCCTGGGCATCGAGAGCCCGGCGGCCCTCCTCCGTGAGCGAAACGGTCACGCCGCGCCGATCATCGGCCGAGCGGGTGCGGCGAACGATCGCCCGGCGCTCGAGTGCGTCGAGGATCCGGGTCGCCGTGGAGGGCGCGACCCCGGCCACGTCGGCCAGATCGCGAACCCGGGCAGCCTCTCGGCCCGAGAGGGCGTTGAGCAGCCCGTACTGGGAGAGAGTCAGCGAGCCCTCGGCCCCGGTGGCCCCCCGCGCTCGGCGCACGGCCTGGGCCAGGGCATCGAAGGCGGCCAGGAAGGTCTCCTCGGGACTCGGCTCGGGCTCTGGCTGCTCGCTCTGTACCGCCATCGAGGCCTAGCGTAGCAGCGCTTGCCATGCTAACCTTTGGCATGCCAGCTAAATCTTTGCGGGGTGGCTTATGTTCCGTAACATCCTGGTTTGCGTCGACAGCTCGGTTCACGCCGAGCGCGCCCTGGAGGAGGCCATCGACTTGGCCGAGGCCAGTCGCGGACGTCTGACGATCCTCACCTCAGTCCCGCGTCCCCCCTATTGGGCCACCTCGCCGGTAACCATTCCCGCGGTCGAGCCGCTGGCCATCGAGCTCGCGCAGGAGGCCAAGAAGCATCTCAGTCAGGCAGTCGACCGAGTCCCCGAGTCGATCCCGGTGACCAGCGTGCTGAGCGAGAAGCCGATCCGGGAGGCGATCATGGACCGCCTGCGGTGCGGCGGCTACGACCTGCTGGTCATGGGCTCCCGCGGGCGCGGTGCCCTGAGCGCCTCAGCACTGGGCAGCGTCAGCCACTTCGCCCTGAACCGGAGCCTAGTCCCGGTACTGATCATCCACACGCCCGAGGACAAGACCCGCCCGGCCGAGCTCGACGCCGGGGCCGAGGCGGAGGCCGAACTCATCACCGCGGCCTGAGCCGAGCCTCAGGCGATGGCTGCTTTGACGGCCTCCACCTGGTGGCTCTGGTGCTTCAGGAGACCTGCCAGCACCTCTTCCATAGTCCGTTGACCGTCGCAGAACCGAAAGCTGCCGCTCGGGGGGATCGTGTCCAGCTGCTTATCGGTGAGCTCGCCAATCCGCCCGAGAGCGCTGCGAGTGGTCGAGAGCTGTCCGAGCAAGGCGCGGAGATCGACGTCGTCCGCTGTGTACAGATCGGGGTGGGAGCCAGTGCCGTGCCCGTGTTCGGCCCTGACGAAGGCGCCGATTCGCTCGTAGTTGTCGGCCGTGAACTGGACGCACGCCGCGACGGTCCCGTCGCCGAGCTTCTCGCGCCCCGGACACAGGACGTCGAGCCGCACCGCCATCAAGTGTCGAGAGCACGGTGATCAGTTCGGCGATCTGCCGGTCGGCGGTGGCTTGAAGCTCCTCAGCGCGTTGGCTCATTGAGATGGCCCTCGGTTTCGGCTTGTGGGTGGGCCTCGAATGCGTGCCGGCAGTGGGTCGAGCAGAAGTAGTAGGTCTCTCCTCCGAACTCTTCGGTGACCGCCTTGTCGCGGTCGACCTTCATCCCGCACACCGGGTCGGTCGCGCCGCGGCGGGCCGTGAGCCAGAACAGGGCGGCGAAGATCACCACGCCCAGCACGTTGAGGGCGAGCTTGTAATCGACCCGGATCGAACTGAAGATGTCAGCGCGCGTCGGGCGCGGACCGGTGGGGATCAGCCCGAGCGCGCTGAAGATCCCGTCGACGACCAGCGCCGCGACCACCATCGTCACGAACATCAGGGCGGCGATCCGGAGGGCGAACGTGGTGCCGTAGTACTTGCGGTAGATGACCAGGATCGGCAGGACAATCAGGTCCGCGAAGAGAAACGCGAGCACGCCGGAGAACCCGATCCCACCCGACCACAGCACCGCCGCCAAGGGCACGTTGCCGACCGAACAGACGAAGCTGAGCACGGCGATGATCGGACCGATGAGCGCGTTCTCGATCGTCGGCAGCGGCGCCGGTGCGTGGCGGATGAACAGATGCTCGAAGAACCCGTTGCCGAACTGGGCGATGAACCCGGCGAGCAGGAATCCGATCGTGATCTCCTTCCACAGCATCTGCCAATCGCCGCGGAAGTTGTGCGCGACGTCCGACCATCCGCGGAGTGATCTCAGCCGTTGGCGCCAAGTCAGCTGCTCGCCGGCCGCATGATGTTGATGGCCGGTGTCGGACCCGGTCGCGTGTGCACGCGCCTGGCGCTCGATCTGCGGGCTGACGAACACCCGGAGCAGCGCCGCCATCATCACGATCATCACGACGCCGCCGACGTATTCGGCTACGGTGAACTGCCAGCCGATCAGGACCCACAGCACCAGCCCGAGCTCCCACACGAGGTTGGTCGAAGCGAACTGGAACGCCAGCGCGGAGATGGCGCTCGCGCCTTTCTCAAACAGCGACTTGGCGATCGCGACCGCCGCATAGGAGCAGGACGAGGACGCGGCACCCAACCCAGTCGCCCAGCTGATCGAGCGAGCGTCCGAGCCGCTCATCAGCCCCTCGATTCGCTCCCGCGGCACCCACGCCTGCACGATCGCGGAGATCGCGAACCCGAGCACCAGCGCCCACCACACCTCCCACGCCATCAGGAACGAGTCCAGCAGGCTATGCCCGATCAAATCGAGAACGCTCATCAACATTGAGCCTAACGCATACCCCTAGGGGGTAGAGGTAAGCGTGGTAGAGTTCGCCCCATGCCAAAGACTCAGACGCCGACGCGGGGCTATACCGCCACCAAGGAGCAACTGCTCGCGCGGCTGGCGCGAATCGAGGGTCAGATCCGCGGCATCGAGGGGATGGTCGAAGATGACCGGTACTGCATCGAGATCCTCACCCAAATCAGCGCCGCCCAGGCCGCGCTGGACAAGGTCGCGCTCGGGCTGCTCGATGGGCACGCCCACACCTGTGTGATCGGCGCTGAACCAAGCCAGCAGGACGAGCGGACCGAAGAAATGATGGCCGCCATCGGGCGCCTCATTCGCCGCGGCTGATCGGGCCCGCCGCCGCTGATCAGGCCCGTCGCCGCTGATCAGGCTCGCCGCTGATCAAGCCACTAGGCGCGCGAACAGGCCGTCGAGGGTGGCCTCCGGATTGTCGCTGAGACCGGTATGGACCGGCGAGGCCTGGATCACCGTGCTGGACGGCGCGGCCAGCCAGCCGAAGCGCTCGCTCTCCGGAAGAGTGGCGATCGCGCCCGCCGCCGGGTCGCCCTCGGCCACCCGGACGATGCCTTCGAGGTGAGCTGCGAGGGCGCCCAGGTCGAGGCCGGGGGCCAGCGCGCTCAGACGGTCCTGGTCCAATCCCACGCGCGCACCCAAAAAGCCGCGCTGACGGCAGAACAGGACCACGCCTACGTTGAGTTGCTCGCCGCGCTCAACGCTGGGCACAACGCGCAGGATCGTGTAGGTGAACGGGGTCATGCTTGCGCCACCCGGGCACGCTCGGCCTCGACCGCGAAGCCGCCATCTCTCAGGCGCTGGTTCAGGTAGTCCGCGTACCCGGCGGGCAGCGCGCCGATCAACCAGTCGTCGGGCACCATGGCCACCGCGGCCATGATTGCCTCCGGGTCAAGGCGACCCTGGAGCCGCTCTCCGGCGGCGAGGATCGAACTCGCGCGGGGCAAGAGGACGTGCTCGGCGATCGCCGGGAAGGAGCGCCCCGAATCAGCCTCCGGGTCGAGCCCCCGGTGCTGGAGGTAGAGCGCCGCCCCGTGGTCGATCAGCCACAGGCGGTCGTGCCAGAGGAGCAGATTGGGATTGCGCGGGGTGCGGTCGACGTTGGTGCTCAACGCGTCCAGCCACACCACCTCGGCGGCCAAGTCGGGTTCGGGCTGCCAGGCGCCGGCCGGTGAGTAGGTCAGTGCTCCGGGCAGGAAATCGACGCCCAGGTTGACGCCCGCGCTGGCCGCGATCAGATCCTGGATCTCGGGGTCGGGCTCGGCGGCGCCGAGCCGCGGGTCGAGCTCGATCGTCACCAGATCGGGCACGGCGAGCCCGAGAGCGCGAGCCAGCTCCCCGACGATCACCTCAGCGGCCAGCGCGCGCGGACCCTGGCCGGCCCTGCGGAACTTGAGCACGTAGAGGCCATCGTCGTCGGCCTCGACTAGGCCCGGCAGCGAGCCGCCCTCGCGCAACGGCGTCACGTAGCGGGTGGCCCGCACGTTGCGCAGCGTTTGCGAGACCGGCATGCGGGCCTTTCTAGCATTACTGGTGGTGCTCGTCTCGGTCCTCGATCAGTCCCCGATCGCCGAAGGCTCTACCGGAGCCGATGCGCTGCGCAACACGATCGACCTCGCCCAGCTGACCGACGCACTGGGCTACCACCGCTACTGGGTGGCCGAGCACCACGGCGGCCCGATGCTGGCCGGGGCGAGCCCGGAGGCGCTGATTGGGCCGATCGCGTCGGCCACCGAGCGGATCCGGGTCGGCAGCGG
>JBDTEE010000002.1:0-14598 GCA_039922645.1 Solirubrobacteraceae bacterium
GAGCGCCCGGGATCGTGCGGGCATAGGCTTCGCCGACGGCCAGCGGATGGCCGGGGTCGGCCTCGTCGCTTGAGGCCACGACTGCGCTCGGGACAATGATCGCCTCCAGCTCGGCGAGCGCGCCGAACGGCCGTGAGCGAGGCACGGCCCGCAACGCATCCGCGACCGCGTCCAGACGCTCGTGCTGGGTCAGCCGCTGGCGGATCACCTTGATCACCGTCTCGCGCCATTGCTCGGGCACGTCCGGCTCACCGTAAGCACGCACGAAGCCATCGATTCCGCCAGTGCGCAAACCGTCAGACAGCGCGTCCCAGCGCTCTAGCCGCTGCCGATCCTCGATCTCTCCCGGTTCGTAGGCCGGCGTTATGACCACCAGGCCCCCCACCCTCTCGGGATGGTTCAGGGCGAGCCACAGCAACGTATGGGCCCCCATCGAGGCGCCCGCCAGCACGGCACGCTCCACCTCAGCGCCGTCCAGTACCGCGATCAGGTCACGGCCCAGTTCCTCGTAGCCGTAGCGCTCCGGCGTCGGCGCCGGCGACGAGGCGCCGTGTCCGCGGGCGTCGAAGGCGATCACTCGGTGGCCCGAGCGCTCCAGCGCGGTCGAGCCCATGACCACATAGCGCCGGGTCGCAGTCAGGCCGTGAAGCAGGACCACGGTCGGACCCTCTCCCCCCTCCTGCACAGCCAGGCGGACTCCGTCGCGCTCAACGCTCCATTCGTTCACAGCTCTCTGTCTAGCGGATCGCGCTCGGGCGTGGCTACCATCAGAACTAGACATGGACGTAACTGAGACTGACTTCCAGACCGCGGTCCTCGATCGCTCGAACACCGTGCCCGTGGTGGTGGACTTCTGGGCCGAATGGTGCGGTCCGTGTCGCCAGCTCGGGCCCGTGATCGAGCGTGCGGTGGCCGCGCGTCAGGGCAAAGTTGAGCTCGCCAAGGTGGACGTCGACGCCAGCCCAAATATCGCCCGCGAGTACGGAATCCAGAGCATTCCCGCCGTCAAGGCGTTCAAGGACGGCCGCGTGGCCGCGGAGTTCGTGGGCGCCTCGCCTCCGGCCGCCGTGGACGAGTTCTTGGACGCGCTGCTGCCCTCCGCGGCCGACGGCCTGGTGGCCGCTGGTGACGAGGACTCCCTGCGCCGGGCGGTCGAGCTCGAGCCCTCCCGGGCCGATGCGGTGGTTCCGCTCGCGCGGATCCTGCGTGGCCGGGGCGAAACCGAGGACGCGCTCGCCCTTCTCGGCGACGTGTCGGGCAGCTTTGCCGCTGACGGCCTGGCCGCCCGGATCCGCCTGGAGGGCGCTGACCGCGCTGATCTGCGCGAGGCGTTCACCGAGTTGGACAACGGTCATCCCGACCGCGCTCTCGATCTTCTCATCGGCGCGCTGCCCGCTGCCAATGGCGCCCGCGACGACATCCGCCGCGCCGTGGTGGGCATCCTGGACGAACTCGGCGTCGAGAACCCCCTGGCCCGCGAGTCTCGCCGGCGCCTGGCCGCCGCCCTTTATTAGAGCGAGAGCACGAGCTGCTCATCGGTGGCCGCCGAGCTGCTCTGCAGGCCGGCCACGCGAACTCCGAGCAGTCGTACCGGACGGGGCGGCGCGAACCGGCGCAGCAGGTTCATGGCCACCGGGCCGACCCGGTCGGCCGAGCTCACCCCCTCGGTCAGCGTTCGCGCCCTGGTATGGGTCGAGAAGTCGTCCAGCCGGACCTTGATCCCAATCGTCCGCCCGCGCCGCTGCTGGCGCTCCAGCGCGTCACAGAGCTTGGCCACCAGGTCGGCCAGGATCGGCTCCAGCGCGCTCAGTCCGGTGATGTCATAGTCGAAGGTCGTCTCGCGCGACTCCGAGATCACCTTGCGCTCCTGGGTCACCGGCGCGTCGTCGTCGAACCGCGCCCGGCGCTGGAGCTCGCCGGCCATCCGGCTGCCGAAGCGTTCGGCCACCTCGGTGGGCGGGGCGGCGGCCAGCCGGCCCAGGGTGGTCAGCCCACAGGCCCGCAGGCGCTCCGCGGTCTTCGGGCCGATGCCGGGGATCAGGCCACACGGGGACTCCGCGAACCGGGCGCGAGCTTGCTCAGCGCTGAGGATCACGAAGCCACGCGGCTTCTCGGCGTCCGAGGCCACCTTGGCTACGAGCTTGTTCGGGCCGATGCCGATCGAGGCGTGCAGGCCGGTGCGCAGTTCGATGTCCCGGACCAGTCGCCGCATCTCGGCCCGGGGGGCCGGCATTCCCGTGAGGTCCAGGTAGGCCTCATCGAGCCCCACGATCTCCAGGGAATCTGCACACGCCCGAACCAGGGCCATCACCTCGGCGGAGGCCTCCCGGTAGTACGGGAAGTCGGGGCGCAGGTAGATCCCGTCGGGGCAGAGCCGCCGGGCCCGGGCGGCGGGCATGGCCGAGCCAACACCGAAGCGGCGGGCCTCATAGGAGGCCGTGGTGACGACGGCTCGGGGGCCTGAGCCGGCCACGATCACCGGCCTGCCCCGCAGCTCCGGCCGCCGTCGTAGCTCGACCGAGACATAGAACGCGTCCATGTCGAGGTGAGCTACGCAGCGAGCCGGCATGCTGCGGAGGCTAGGCCGGGATCCAGACGGCTAGTAGCCGACGGCTAGTGGGCCACCCAGACGGTGCCGACGCCGCCGAAGCCAAGCGCCGCCGCCGTGTTCTGGTTCAGGTCCCAGTTGCGCCCACCGACGTACGGACCGCGGTCATCGACCGTGGCCGTGACGGTACGGCCGCCGTAGTAGAAGCGGACCTTGGTGCCACAGGGCAGCGTCCGGTTGGCGACGCCGAGACCGGCGTGGTCGCCGCAGGCCGTGTTGCTGGCGTCGTTGTACCAGGACGCGACGTCGGCGCTGAACACGGTCATCCGACCCGCGGGCTGCACCGATGCCGCATTGGCCAAATCACCGACGAACAGCACCCGCAGGCGCCGGTTCTGGCCGCCGAACGCGCCGGCCCGAATCCGGAAGCCACCGGCGTGGCCGGTGCGACCGGAGCCCAGCGTCCGCCAGCTCTGACCGAAACGGCCCTGCAGACGAACACGGCGACCGGGACGGGCAGGCATCAGATGGCCACTAACGACCATCGGACCGCCGCCCAGGACGTCGACCGTCCGCTGCCCCATGCGGAAATGCGCGTGAACGACCACGGGCACGGCCGAGCTGACCGGCGTGCCCGGGGGCGCCGTCGCGGTGTCCCGAGAGACACGGGCCGCACTGGCCAGCACCTGCTGGCTCGCGAAGACCCGGACATAGCCCGAATGACGCAGCCTGACGCGCACCTGGAAGCGACCCGACGGGTCGATCTGGGTGCTGCCCAAGGTGCGCCAGGGGCCACCCTGGTTGAGCGCCGTCTGTACCACCGCGCGGTGCCCGGCGGTTGATGACGGAGCAGTTCCGCTCACGGTGACAGTGTGGTTGACAGATAGCCGCCGAGGGGTCACCTGCGCCTGAAGGGCAGGAGATTGGGCGGCTTGGGTATCAGTGACCGTCCCACTCAGGGCTAGAGCCGTGGCCGGAACGGACAGCATTATCGTGACAATTGCTACATGGATTAGGCGCGTCTTGCGCCACAGCGATTTAGGCCTCAAACCGAGGACCTCCTGGATGCGACCGACCGGGCGCCTACGGAGTTAGCTGACGGGCTCGCGGGCTCCGCACGCCCCGCTTCCCGCGGTACGTGGGGTTCTCGCTACGGTCGCGGCAGGCTGTGGGCCAGGCGTCCGATTCGCCCCGGCCGGGAGCGACGTTTTGCTCCCCGGCATTGGGCTCCCCGCTCGCCTCCGCACCGAGCAGAGGCGATTCGGCAGGTCGATTTTCTGACCCGCGCAGGGTGGCAGGTCCTCCCTCGGCCTTATGTGAACTTCATCACACCGCCTGAAGCCTGCAAGAATCCCTCCGGTGCCCAACGCTGACCGCCTGACGGGACTCGACACCTCGTTCCTGCACTTGGAGCGGGACTCCGCGCACATGCATGTGGCCGGCTGCATGGTCTTCCAGGGACAGGCGCCGAACTACGACGAGCTGGTCGCGCAGATCGTCTCGCGGCTACACCTCGTGCCGCGCTACCGCCAGCGCCTGGCCTTCGTACCCATGAACCAGGGCCGCCCGGTCTGGGTCGACGACCCGCACTTCAACCCGAATTTCCACGTTCGCCACACCGCGCTGCCCAGTCCGGGCGGAGAACAGCAGCTCAAGCGACTGGCCGGACGAGTCTTCTCCCAAGCGCTGGACCGTTCGCGTCCTCTGTGGGAGTTGTGGCTGGTTGAGGGTTTGAGCGACGATCGCTTCGCCCTGCTCTCCAAGACCCACCACGCCCTCGTCGACGGCGTCTCGGGCGTCGACATCGCCACCGTCCTGTTCGACGCCTCTCCCGACCCGATGCCGGTGGCCCCTCCGGACCACGAGTGGGTGCCCCGCCCCCTGCCCTCAGGCGCCCAGCTGCTGGCCGACGCGCTGCTCGAGCGGGCCACCGTCCCGGCCGAGATCGTCCGTGGCGTACGGGCCACCTTGCGCGGGCCCCGGCATGTCGCCGCCCGTCTCGGGCACGCGGTGGGCGGTGTGGGCGCAATCGCCAAGGCGGGGCTGAAAGTCGCACCGTCGAGCGCGCTCAACGTCCACATTGGCCCGCACCGCCGCTTCACCTGGGTGCGTGGCGATTTGGCTCAGTTCAAAGCGGTCAAGAATGCCCTGGGCGGGACCGTCAACGATGTCGTGCTGGCCTCGGTCGCCGGTGCCCTCGGGCGATACCTGCGGCTGCGCGGCGAGGACACCGATGATCTCATCCTGCGGGCCATGGTTCCTGTCTCGATCCGGGCCGACGTCGAGCGCGGCGCACTGGGCAATCGCGTGGCCGCGATGTGGGCCCCCCTGCCCGTCGGTCTGAGCGACCCCGTTCAGCGCCTGCTGACCATCAGCCGCGACATGGAGGGTGTGAAGGAATCGGGTCAGGCCGTCGGCGCCCAGGTGCTGACCGAGCTCACCGGCTTTGCGCCGCCCACGATCATGGCCCAGGCCGCTCGCCTGCAGGCCCGCCAGCGCCTGTTCAACCTCGTCGTCACCAATGTCCCCGGCCCGCAGTTCCCGCTTTACATGCTGGGACGCCAGCTCGAGGCGATGTACCCGATGGTGCCCCTGGCCGAGAACCAGGCCCTCGGGATCGCCATCATGAGCTACAACGGACAGCTCAACTTCGGCCTCAACGCCGACTACGACGCACTGCCGGATCTCGAGGCGCTGGCCGACGAGCTGCGGGCCTCGATCGAGGAACTGGTCGCCGCCGCCGGCGAGGATTCCCGCGGCGAGACTGCCGGGCAGCGCTCGGCGCCCGCCTCGCAGTGATCGCGCCTCGGTCGGGAAACGTCCACCGGCCACGGCCGAACGAGCAAACATGAAGCTGCTCGAGCGGCTGGCCATCGTGATCATCTCGCTGGCCATCGCGGTGGGGATAATCGCGCTCCTCTCCGGAGGCCTGCTCCTCGGACATGACAATCCCGGGCTCTACGGATCCGGGGGCCAGCTTGGCGTCGAGTTCCGTGATCTCGGTGACGCGGCCCTGGCGCCGGGAGCCAGGGCGCCCCGCTACGACTCGGTGCCTCCCACCAGCGGCGCGCACCGCGCGGCGGCCATCGGTCGCGAGGGCACCGTCCTCAATGACAATCAGGTTCTCACCGCGCTGGCCGCCGGAGACGTCGTGCTCATGTACGGGACCGACCGTCCGCCGCCGCAACTGCGGGCGCTGGCCAGCTCGATCGCCGCGCCGTTCACTCCCGCCCTCGCCGCGTCGGGCCAGGCGGTGATCTTGGCTCGCCGTCCGGCCATTCCCGGGGTGCTCGGACTGGCCTGGACGCGCATGCTCCACGTTCGCTCGTCTGACGATCCCCAGCTGCGCAGCTTCACCCTGTTCTGGCTCGGCCAGGGAGCCAAGGGCGCCGCCGCGCGTTAGCCCGAGGCCGGCATCTCGCGCACGGCCACGGTCACCCGGGAGAGGACGCACACGCGCCCGTCGTCATCGCTGCACTCGACCTCCCACACCCAGGTGGTGCGCCCACGGTGTTGGGCCTTGGCGCGAGCGTGGATCTTGCCCGCGGTGATGGGACGCAGGAAGCTCGTCAGGTTGGAGAGACCTAACGCCACCCTGCCGTCGGCCTCTACTGCCTTCCAGGTGCCCATGCTGGCCAGGCTCTCGGCGATGGCCGCATACACCCCACCATGGACCAGACCGGCGGGCTGCTTGAGCTCATCACGGACGGTCACGTAACCAGCCATCTCGCCGTCCCCCATCTCGGTCATTTCGAGGCCGTAAAGGCCGTCGAAGCCAAAGTTCACCGGTTGCGGGTTCTCCAGCGCCATTCCCGGGACAGTATTGACCGAGCTGTCGGTGAGGCTTTCCGGGGGGTTCGTCATCTAACGTACGGCCTGATATGGCCACACTGGAGAACCTTCCTGCCGATCAGCGCGCTGTGCTGCAGCTGGTTCTGCAGCGGGGACGCGGCTACGACGAGATCGCCCGCCTGCTCTCGATGGACCGAGCGGCCGTGCGCGAGCGGGCGCTGAACGCCTTCGACGCACTGGGCCCCCGGACCGGTGTGGGCGACCAGCGGCGCGCTCTGCTCACCGATTATCTGCTCGGGCAGCTGCCGCCCCGAGTCGCCACCGAGGTTCGCGATCACCTGGCGCAGACGCCCAGCGAGCGGGCCTGGGCCCGAGTGCTGGCGTCCGAGCTGGCACCGCTCTCCAACAAGCCGATGCCGGAGATCCCCACCAGCAGCGCTCTCGCCCCGGAGATGTCCAGCACCGCGGTGGCGGAGCCCGTCGCGGAGCCTTCGGGCAAGGCCAAGCGCCAACGGGAGAGCATCCTGCTGCGCCGCCGGCGCAAGAACGCCCCGGAGAAGACCGCCACCCAGGAGAAGACCGCCACCCCGGTGGCGAAGCCCGCCGAGGAGCCTTCGGAGAAGGTCAAGGGGCAACGGGAAAGCGTCCTGCTGCGCCGCCGGCGCAAGAAGCAGGCGCAAAAAGCCGCCACGGACTCCCCCCCGCCCAAGCCGACCCGGGCCACTGTTGTCCCCGAGGAGGACGATGACTCACCACGGCGCAGCTCGCGTCTCGGTGGGGCGATTCTGCTCGTGATCGCCGTGATCGCCATCGTCGCGGTGGTCGCGCTGGTGCTCAACAAGCCCAGCAATAAACCCCATGCGGCTGCCGCGGCCAGCACCACGGCGACCAGCACGGCCGCCCTCTCGGGCACAACCCCCACCACCTCGAGTGCGGCGAAGGTGGTGGCTCAGGTCAACCTCAAGCCGACCACCAAGACCAGCAAGGCCGCCGGCATCGCCGAGGTCCTCAAGGAGGGCGCAGCCGACGGGATCGCCATCGTCGCGCAGAACGTGCCCCCCAACTCGACCAAGCCGCCCAATGCTTACGCCGTCTGGCTCTACAACTCGGTCAGCGATGCCCACTTCCTCGGCTTCGTCAACCCCGGTGTGGGGACCAATGGACGACTCTCCACCGCCGGCGGGCTGCCCACCAACGCCTCGCACTACAAGCAGCTGATCGTCACCGTCGAGACGATCTCGCACCCCAAGACCCCGGGGTCGATCATCTTGGCGGGCCCCCTCACGGGGCTCTAGCCCCTGGCGGGGCTTCGAACACCCCTACCCTGGCCCGCAGATCCGCTCGAGGCCGTCCAGGGCTTCCGAGAGGCGCGCCCGGGTGGCCCGGCGGAGCAGAAAGCCTCCGGTACGCGAGTAGCCGCGGAGCTTCTGCTGCTGGATGATCGTGACCTCGGTCCCATCCTCGACCGGGGCCAGCTGGATCTCGATGATGAGTTCGTTCAGCACCCGCTCGAACGGGGTCCCCTCGATCTCCTGCTCCCAGGCCCGGGTCGCCGGGGCCTCGGAGACCAGAACGTGGAAGTCGATCCGTACCGGCCGGCCGCGCTTGGTCTTGAACACCTGCGTGAAGCGGTCCTCGCCAACCGCCTCCATGCGGAGCACCCCGGGCCACCAACGCGGCATGTGGTGCGGGTCGGCGATCAGCTCCCAGAGCTCCTGCTGGTCGGCCTTCAGCCGGCGGCTGTGCTGGGCGACCGCCACCGCACTACTCGGCGAACGCGATCAGCGAGTGCACCGGAGCGGGCTCAAGGCGTGCGCGGCCGTCCAGGAAGGCGAGTTCGATCAGGAAGGCACAGCCCACAACTTCTCCCCCGAGAGCTACGACAAGGTCGCAGAGGGCGCCCGCCGTGCCGCCGGTGGCCAGGAGGTCATCGTGGACCAGAACCTTTGCGCCGCCGGCCAGCGCATCGGCGTGGACCTCCAGCGCGTCGAGTCCGTACTCGAGCGCATACTCGGCGCTGACCGTCTCTCCGGGCAGCTTGCCCGGCTTGCGAGCCGGGACAAAGCCCGCGTGGAGTTCCCTGGCCAGAGCGGCGCCGAGAATGAACCCCCGGGCCTCGGCGGCGACCACGAAGTCGACCTCCGAGGGAGCCAGCAGGCCGGCCAACCGGCCCACGGCGACATCGAGCGCCGCCGGGTCGAGCAGAAGCGGCGTTATGTCCTTGAACAGTATTCCCGGCGTCGGGAAATCGGGGATGTCCCGGATGTAGGCGCGCAGGTCTAGCGCGTCCGGCCGTTGCTGGGCGCTCATGGGCCCTCATTGTCGCCGACCCGTTGGATCACGGGTGCGCCGTTCCCGGCTCTGACCGCGGCTTGGGAGCGACCGGGAGCCGGGTCAATGCCGACAGCGGGTGGCCGTCGAGCCCTTCGACCGGCAGCTCTCCAGGGCCAGAGAGCCGCGCCGGAAGGCGTTCAGGGCGGGCTTGGTATTGACCTGCCCCTTCTTGTTCTCGCGTACCAGGCCGGCAAAGGAGAAGGCCGGCGCGCCCTTGAACTCCAGCCCCATCCACGTGTAGTAGTAGAAGCCGCTCAGGACCAGGCGGGTGCGCCAGACGCCGAGCATGGGCAGCAGCTGGGCGATATCGCGGGCCTGCCCGTTCTGCGTGGTGTTGAACTCGAAGTGTTGGGGGGTCTGGCCCCGGGCGGAGGGCCAACTCAGCTCGCTGGCGATCATTGGCTTGGTGGCGTCCCCGTAGCGATCCATCGCGTGGCGCATGAAGCGCAGGTACAGGATCACGTTGGCCGGATTGCCCGAGAAGCCGTTGACCGACACGGCGTCGAACAGGCGCCGGGCACCACCGATCCTGTAGATCGAGCCGATCGAGTGCCAGGCCAGGTTGGTCAGCGCGCCCAACACCACCTTGGCGCCACGATCGGCCTGCTTGATCGCAGTATGGGCCAGGCGAAGCAGGGAAACGTAGCTGCGAGCGAAGGGCTGTGGCCAATAGGTGGCGATGTTGGGCTCGTTCCAGATCTGCCACAAACGGATCGGCACCTTGTGGATCTGCCGGTTCTGGCTCCAGAAGCTGCCCCTCGGGCCGTAGCGCCTGACCATGGCGCCGGCAAACTCGGCGTAGGGAGCGTCGCGCTTGGGGGTGGCGAAATAGCCGTGGCGGTTGGGCTTCGCATCCCAACCCGGGGCGTAGAGCAGGGTGGGCAGCACGGTGATTCCCTGCTTGGCGGCATCGCCAACGATCTCATCTGTGGCGACGAAGCTGATCGGACGCCCCTGCGGCCCGTTCACGAACTCCGAGCGCTGTTCGCTCGGGACCTTCGACCAGCTGGCGTACGGTTGCGCCGCGGCCCAGTTGAAGGCCACACGGACGCTCTCGACCCCGTTGCTGACCATGGTCCCCATCTGGCGGTTGAGGTCCAGCGGCCGGGCCGCGTTGAACAGCGGCCCGTCGATGTCGACTCCGACGAAGCCAACCGGGACGCCGGCCGGCCGAGCCTGGGCCAGGGCAGCGCCGGACAGGACGAGCGCCGCCGCCGCGGCGACGAGCAATAGGGCGATGACGGCGGCGCGTAGGCGTCGGCTGGCCAGGGTCAGGGGGGCAGGCATCAGCATCAAAGAACAGCTCCAGGATCAGAAGGTTGCGCTACGTCTGCGGCTACGTGGCGATCTTGCGCAGATCCCTGATCAGTAGCAGGTGCTTGAGATGAGTGGTCACCGAGGCGAGGTTCTCGAGGGCCTCGATGGCCTCCTTGCGACGGTCGGGGTTACGAGACCGCAGCGCCGGAGCGAGGATGCTCTGGAGCAGCTGGGCCTCGCGGTCGGCGGAGCTGCGGAACACCCTCAGGTTGCGCCCCCCCACGCCGTAACGCGCCAGTTCGGAGACCGCACGCACGATCTCTCGCTCCGTCTCGTCGTAGTAGCGCGCGCCGCCGCGCGTCTCGCCCTTGATCACGCCGAAGTCGACCAACTCGCGGACCAGGCCGGGCGTGGCACCGGTCTCATCGACCACGTCCTCGAGTGAATAGAGCGACCCGGGATCGCTGCTGACCATGGCCCGCCGGGGTCCGTGTCGCTCTCCGCCGGGTGGGGCGACGTCGCTCTCAGAGCGTCCTCCGGCGAGCTCCTGGCGGATCACCCGCAGGGGCAGGAACTCATCGCGCTGGAGGCGGAGGATGGTGCGCAGGCGCTGGATGTCGTTCTGGCTGTAGAGCCGGTAGCCGCCCTGCGTGCGCCGCGGGGCGAGCAGTTTCTGATCCTCGAGGTAGCGGATCTTGGAGATCGAGATGTCGGGGAACTCCTGCACCAGTGCCTTGCAGACGGCGCCGATGGTCACTGCCTTCTGGCGCGGCCGCGCGCCATCGGGCCCGGGGGGCTCGGGCAGCTCGAGATCTGGTTTGGTGGTGTCCGTGGCCATCAGCGGCTGAGAAAGGCCAGCTTGTATTTGCCGATCTGGAGTTCGTCACCGTCGGCCAGCCGGTGGGAGTCAATCCGGCGCCGGTTGACGTAGGTGCCGTTGAGCGAGCCGCAGTCGTCGAGGTAGTAATCACTGCCCCGGCGGACGATCAGCGCGTGATCACGCGACACGGTCACGTCATCCAGGAAGACGTCGCTATCGGGGCGCCGGCCGACCGAGACCCGGTCGCCCTCGACGGGGAAGCTCTCCCCTGCCCGTCCGCCACCGGCCCTGATGACCAGCGCCGCGCCGGCGGCCACGACGTCGCCGAGGTCCACCGCCTCGAGCTCGCCCGTTTCGCCGAGCTTGTAGGTGGCGGTGCTGACTCCGGGTGGCGGCTCGGACTGAGCCAGGAATGCTCCACACCGCTGGCAGTAGCTCGCACCATCGTCATTGGCGAAGCCGCACTCTGGGCAGTGCTGGGCCATTGTCCCCGGTGGGCTACTCGGGGTCCGCGGCGGGCACGCGCCCGGTCAGGATGTCGGTCAGCTGCTGAACATCGGCGCCCGAGATGACCAGCTCGCCGCCCTCGTCCTTCTTACGCAGACGATTGACAAGCTCCGCGCGGAGGATGTCGATCTTGCCGTGCAAGATCCGCCGACGATAGGAAAGCTCCATCTCCTCTTCCGTCAGCTGCTTGATGAGGTCCTTCAGTTCCTGATCCGTCAGCGAACCGAGGTCCGGAAAAGTGTCCATGCCGTGATCCCCCACTGCGATTTAGATGATTTCCGAGCCTCGAGTCTACTGCCCGCCACCTCACAGGGTCAAGCTGAGCTTTAGAGTCGATCGGCTGAAGGCGCGTTCTCGGGCTCAGGAGGCTGCTCCGGTGGGGACTCCCCCCGCCCGGCAGCTCGCTGCTGCTGGTCCCGGCTCTCCCGCAGCCCGCGGCGCACGTACAGGGCGCTGGCCGTCAGTGACAGGACCAGACCGCTGTAGAGCATGATCAGGGCCAGCCAGTGAACGCCGGCCATGGCGAAGAAGGGCGCTGCCATGGTCGGAGCGACCCCCAGCCGACCGGGCCAGTTGATCTGGAGTTCCACGCCTCGCTTCAGCCCATAGCGGCTCAGCCCGAGCATGAACACCTCCCGGGCCACAGCCAGGACCAGCGCCCACCGCGGCAGCAGCGAGAAGTCGAAGGCCACGACCATGCCCGACACGATCAACAGCCGGTCGACCACGGGATCCAGCAGCGCGCCGAAGCGGCTGTACTGCCCCGTCAGCCGGGCGGCGAAGCCGTCCAGATAGTCGGCCCAGGCGATGGCGGCGAAGAGGATCGCCGCCGCGGTCGATTGCCCGTTGCGGCTGGACAGCGCCAGGATCAGGAACACCGGGATACCCGCCAGCCGCACGTAGCCGATCGCGTTGGGGATCGTCCACAGGTGCAGCGGTTGATCCGAGCGCGTGGCGACGGGCGGCGGGCCGGAGCGGTCCAGCCCGAACAGGCGCCGTTTGGTGATCCGTGGGCTCATGGCCGTTCCCCGGACGGTGGACGCGCCGGCCCTGCCTCCTCAGGGCAGTCCGCGCCAGAGCTCGGCCACGGCCTGCGCGGCCCCGGAAACCGGAACTGCGCGGCTCTGGCGACCGCGACGGATCTGGACCTCGATCTCCTCGGCGGCTAGGGTGCGCCGTCCCACGGTCAGGCGCACCGGACAACCCAGCAACTCCGCGTCGGCGAACTTCTCCCCCGGCCCGGCGTCGCGGTCGTCGTAGAGGGTCTCCAGGCCGGCCTCAGCGAGTTCGGCGTAGAGCCCGTCGGCGAGTTCGCGCTCCGGCGATCCCGGTTTTCCGAGCACGACCAGCCCAACGTCGAATGGGGCTATGGCCCGCGGCCATGAGATGCCCTGCTCATCGGCATACTGCTCGACCGCAGCGGCCGCCGCTCGAGCCGGGCCGAACCCGTAGGAGCCCATCCACACGAACTGGCTGCGCCCCGCTTCATCGAGATACGTCGCCCCCAGCGGCTCGCTGTAACGCGTGCCGAGCTTGAAGATGTTGCCGACCTCGATTGCGGGCTCGATGCGGACGGTCGCCCCGGCCACGGTGTCACCCGCCGCCACGGTGCGCACGTCGACCCGCTCGAAACGGAAGTCCCGGCCCGGCTCGACCCCGCGCAGGTGGGTGTCGGAGCGGTTGGCGCCGGTCACGTAGGCCCCGGAGCCCGCGGCCTCGTCGAGCAGAATGGGCACCTCGGTACCCACCGGACCGATAAATCCTGCGGGGCCGAGTTTCTCGGCGATCTCCTCCGGCCGCGCTGCCCGGAACGGCTCGCCGAGCGTGTTGCGCAGCTTGATCTCGTTGACGCGATGGTCGCCGCGGACCATGACGAGCTTCATCTCGCCGGTCTCGAGGATGACCGGGAAGGCCTTGAGCAGTGCACCCTCGGGGACGGCGAGCTCGCGGGCCACCGCCTCCACCGTCGTCATCCCCGGAGTGTCGACGCTCTCGGTTGCTCCGGAGCCGTTGGGGAGCGCAACGGGCTGTGGGTCGGCGCTGGCCACCTCGATGTTGGCTGCGTAGGCCCCAGCCAGCACTACGTCATTCTCCCCCGCCGCGCACGGGGCCATGTACTCGTCGGAGCCGTGACCACCCATCACGCCCACGTCGGCCTCGACCTTGTACCACTCGAACCCGCAGCGATCGCAGATCCGGTCATAGGCCGCAGCGTGGCGCTCGTAGGCGGCGTTCAGCCCCTCGGAATCGCGATCGAAGCTGTAGGAGTCCTTCATGATGAACTCGCGGGTGCGGAGCACGCCTGCGCGCGGGCGCGCCTCATCCCGTTCCTTGACCTGGAAGTGGTAGAGGACCAGCGGCAGTTGGCGGTAGGACTGGACAGCCGAGGCGACGTGGCTGGTGACGATCTCCTCATGCGTCAAGGCCAGAACCAGGTCGGCCCCACGGCGGTCCTTGAGCTTGAAGAGCTCATCGATCTCGTAGCGCCCGGTGCGCCGCCACAACTCGGCCGGCTGGAGGACGGGCATCAGCATCTCCTGGCCGCCGATGGCGTTCATCTCCTCGCGGACGATCTGGACGATGCGCTCGTGAACGCGCCAACCCGCCGGCAGCCAGGACCACAGGCCGGCTCCGACCTGCCGCACCAGTCCGGCCCTGACCATGAGCTTGTGGGAGATCGCCTCGGCGTCGGCCGGGGGCTCACGCTCGGTCGGGAGGAAATACGCGGAGAGCCGTGTCACGAAGCTGGAAGCGTAGCCGCGGCTGCGGCAGGGGACACCCCCGGTTCCGAGGTATCGTCTCTCCTAGAAGCACACAAGGCAGCTAAAAAAGGAGCAAGCGATGTCGTACACAGTTCCGCCCCTCCCCTACGACTACAACGCGCTTGAGCCTCATATCGACGAGGCCACGATGCGGGTCCACCACGACAAGCATCACCAGGCCTACGTCGACAAGGCCAACGCCGCGCTGGAGGGCACCGAGTGGGCTGAGGAGCCGGTCCAGGAGCTGATCAAGAACCTCGGCTCTCTGCCCGCAGACAAGCAGGGCCCGCTGCGCAACAACGGTGGCGGTCACTACAACCACTCGCTGTTCTGGGAGTGGATGGCTCCAGGCGGCGGTGGCGCTCCCTCCGGGGCCTTGGGCCAGGCGATCGATTCGGCCTTCGGATCCTTCGATGACTTCAAGGCCAAGATGAAGGAGGCGGGTGTCAACCAGTTCGGCTCCGGCTGGTCCTGGCTGGTCCATGACGGCTCCGGGCTGGCCGTGGTCTCAACCCCGAACCAGAACAACCCGCTCACCGATGGCAAGACGCCGGTGCTCGGCGTCGACGTCTGGGAGC
>JBDTEE010000003.1:0-17925 GCA_039922645.1 Solirubrobacteraceae bacterium
CTAGGCTCATCGGGCATGAGCCCGCCCTCCGGTGACTACACCCCCCAGCAGGTCTCAGAGCTGCTCGCCGCGGGCGATTTCCAGCTCATCGACGTCCGCCAGCCCGATGAGCACGAGGCCGGCCGGATCGCCGGCGACAGGCTGATCGAACTCGGCCAGCTCAGTCAGCAGGCCGAAAGCATCGATCGCGACCGGCCGGTGATCTTCTACTGCCGCAGTGGCAGCCGTTCGGCCATGGCCACCCAGGCCTTCGCCCAGGCCGGCTACGACGCGCACAACATGACCGGCGGGCTGCTCGACTGGGCTGCGGCCGGATTGCCGCTGGAGCCCGACGGCGGCCACGTGGCCGACGTCTGAGCCCCGTCGCGACATCCGGGCCGCGGCCCAAGGGGGGTTTGTTGTCTTAGCCCGCCTGAGGCGGCTCGAGTGGACCCACCCCCCACTTCAGACGCGTTTGGACACCCCGGCGAAGGGTGAGACTGAACGGTATGTCGACCAGTGACGATCACGAAGGCCTGTCGGAGAAGCTCGAACGCGAGACCGATGCGATGGAGCGCGAGAGCGACGAGCTGAGTAAGGAGATCTCCGACGTCCGCAGCGACTGGGACGCCAAGCGCCAGGAC
Organism: Solirubrobacteraceae bacterium; assembly: GCA_039922645.1. Classification (GTDB taxonomy): domain Bacteria; phylum Actinomycetota; class Thermoleophilia; order Solirubrobacterales; family Solirubrobacteraceae; genus Palsa-465. The sequence continues at coordinate 624 of JBDTEE010000003.1, forward strand.
CCGAGCGTGCCCGGCGCCCCGCCCCCACCCCCGGAGCACAAAGACGACCCGAAGCAAGCGGAAGAGGACGAGGACGAGGACCGCTAGCGCGGGTCCTCGCGATCCACGTTCCAGTAGCGAAGCGCGGTGACGCGCCGGCCGTTTGAGTCCTCGTCGAGGTCGCCCTCACCCGTCGGCCACACGGCGAGGACGAAGCGCACAATCGTGCGCTGACCCCCTTCGTAGTCGCCGTAGAGCAGGTCGACGGTCAGAGCCTGGCCGTCCTGAGCGGCCTGCCGCACGGGTTCATACGCTGCCTCCGAGGGGTCACGCAACGCGCCGAGCCAGTAGCCGCTGTCACCGGCGGGAATGTAAATATCGATCTGCTGACGGCGAAAGGACTCGAGGTCAGGACGCTCGGATGCGCTCCCCTCCCGAGGCTCGGTGCGCCAGCCGTGGATAACGGCCAGTCCAGAGCCGCCGTTGCGCACCCCCACGGCCAGGTAGATCGTCTCGTCGCCGACCACCACCGCCCCGCCGTGGCCCCGTACGTGGAGTATCTGCTCGTCGCCGAACCGGACCAGCTCAGCCGGGTCATCCTCCTTGGAGGGGATCAGGACGGGCCGCTGAGCGGCCAGCAACGAGCGCTCGGCCACCCGCGCGGAGCGGTTGGCCGAGCGGACCGAGCTGAATGTGGCCACCGCAAGCACCAAGGTGCCGCTGGCGGTGGCCAGCGATGAGATCGTGACCCAATCAGCCACGAGAACGCTCCGAGGGGCGGGTTTTCGACCGCCCCGATCCTGAGCGAGCTAGATCTTGTTGACGTTGATGGCCTTCGGGCCCTTGGGCCCAGCCTCTTCCTCGTAGGACACCTTCGCGCCCTCAGCGAGTGAGCGGTAGCCGTCGGCCTGGATGCTCGAGTGGTGGACGAACAGGTCCCGGCTGCCCTCATCAGGCGTGATGAAGCCGAAGCCCTTCTCGTCGCTGAACCACTTGACTGTTCCGGTAGGCATGGGGAGTTTCTCCTCCGTTGCTTGAAGTGCTGCTCGCGGAGGCTGTGACTACCCCGAGGCGCTGCACCTGCGTGTTGCCGCCCAACAACTGGGCAGTTCTATCGCGCGGAAAGGTAGCACGGTCCCCGGCGTCTAACACCCGTTGCCACAACTATTTACGAGCCGGACACAGTTCATCATTCACCTCGCCATGGACGATCCGATGCCCCTGCGCGGTAACACCGCGATCCCGCTGAGGGAGATTGAGCTGCGCGCGTCCCGCTCTTCGGGCCCGGGCGGTCAGCACGCCAACAAGACTTCGAGCCGGATCGAGGCGACCTTCGACGTGGCCGCGTCCTCCGCCCTGAGTGAGGACCAGAAGCGACGCATCATCGCCCGGCTCGGCCCGCGCGTGGTGACCGTGGCCCAGGACGCCCGCAGCCAGGCCCGCAATCGGGAGCTCGCGCTGGAACGGATGGCTCACCGTCTCGCCAGCGCGCTGACCGTGGCCCGTCCCCGCCGGTCCACCCGGCCCACCCACGGCTCGGTCAAGCGCCGGCTGGCCACCAAGCGACGTCAAGCCGAGCGCAAGCGCGACCGGCGGCGCCCCGGGGACGCTGAGTGATGCGCTGGTACGTGGACGGCATGAATGTGATCGGGACCCGGCCCGACGGCTGGTGGAAGGATCGGGACGCGGCCATGCTCAGGCTGGTCGATCAGCTCGAGCGCTGGGCGGCCAGCGAGGGCGAGGACGTGGTCGTGGTCTTTGAGCGCAAGCCATCCCCGCCGATCCGCTCCACGGTGATCGAGGTCGCCCACGCCCCCCGCCCACGGCGTGACGCCGGCGACGATGAGATCGTCCGCCGCCTGGAGGCCGAGCCGGAGCCTGGGCTGATCCGGGTGGTCACCTCGGACCGCTGGTTGGCCGACCGAGCGGGTGCGCTCGGCGCCGGGGTGCACGGCGCCGACATGTTCCGCGCCTTGCTCGACCGCTACTGACCGCTACTGAATTCACCCCGCCTGTTCTCCTTGACACAATCAGTCCATGCCTAGCCCTCCCACCCGTCGTCCCACACCGGGACGTGACCGCTCCGGGTCGACCCCGGAACGTCAGCCGGGTTGGCGGGTGACTCCAGCGCCGGATGGTCGAGGTGCACCCACCCCGGGCGGCCAGACGCCCAGCCCGAACCGGACCCGCTGGTGGATTGCCGGCGTCGTCGTCGTGCTGCTGGCGCTGAACCTGTACATCTCCTCCCAGGCGCTTCAGCCCAACGCCCCGGTCCGGGTTCCCTACAGCCCCACCTTCCTGAATCAGGTCAAGGCGGGCAACGTCAAGCAGATCAACTCCACCGGCGACGCCATCCAGGGCACATTCAAGACGGCGCTGCGCTATCCGCCCAACAACAAGAGCGTCCAGCCGACCACCAACTTCTCCACCCAGATCCCGTCGTTCGCCAACAACCAGGCGCTGTCCACCCTGCTCCAGAGCGCCGGCGTGACGATCGACGCCCAGTCCCCCAATCGGGGTCCATCGGTCATTGAGAGCGTCATCTTCGGGTTCGGGCCGACACTGCTGCTGTTCGCGATCATCTTCTTCATCATGCGCCGCGCGGCCAGCGGCGGTGGGGCCGGCGGTCTCATGTCCTTCGGGCGCTCTCGGGCCCGCCGGGTGGAGGCCTCCGACCAGCACATCACCTTCGAGGATGTGGCCGGCATCGACGAGGCCAAGGAGGAGCTGACCGAGATCGTCGACTTCCTCAAGCAGCCGGATAAGTACCTCAAACTGGGGGCCCGGATTCCGCGCGGGGTCCTACTCAGCGGGCCGCCTGGCACCGGCAAGACGCTTCTGGCCCGGGCCGTGGCCGGCGAGGCCGGAGTGCCGTTCTTCCAGATGTCGGCCTCCGAGTTCGTGGAGATGATCGTCGGCGTGGGCGCCTCGCGCGTCCGGGATCTGTTCGCCCAGGCCAAGGCGGCCGCCCCCGCGATCATCTTCATCGACGAGCTCGACGCCGTCGGACGCTCGCGGGCCGGTGGCGGCCCCAACCTATCCGGCGGCCACGATGAGCGCGAGCAGACGCTGAACCAGATCCTCACCGAGATGGACGGGTTCAGCCCCCGGGAGAGCGTCATCGTCCTCGGCGCCACCAACCGGCCCGAGGTGCTTGATCAAGCGCTCCTGCGCCCCGGCCGTTTTGATCGCCGTGTCGTCGTCTCCCCACCCGATCGCGCCGGTCGCGAAGCGATCCTGCGGGTGCACACCCGATCAGTGCCGCTGGCCGACGATGTCGACCTGGGGGCCATCGCCGCCTCCACGCCGGGCATGGTCGGGGCCGATCTGGCCAACGTGGCCAACGAGGCCGCCCTGCTTGCCGCCAAGCGCGGCCACGACCAGGTCCGTCGCGAGGACCTCAGCGACGCCCTGGAGCGGATCGTGCTCGGCGCCGCGCGCAAGGTGCTGATCTCCGAGGACGACCGGCGCCGCACGGCCTATCACGAGGCCGGCCACGCGATCGTGGGCATGCTCACGCCGGGTGCCGATCCGGTGCGCAAAGTGTCGATCATTCCCCGCGGGATGTCTCTCGGGGTCACTTTCTCGGCCCCCGATGCCGACCGCTTCAACTTCGACGAGCGCCACCTGATCGCTCAGATCAAGGTCGCCCTGGGCGGCCGCTCCGCCGAGGAGGTGGTGTTCGGCGACATCACCACGGGCGCTGAGTCCGACATCCAGCAGCTGACCCGGATCGCCCGCCACATGGTCGGCCGCTGGGGCATGAGCCCGGCCATCGGCCCGGTGGCGGTGCTTCCCTCCGACGGGATGGGACCGCTGCTGCCGGGGGTGAGCGAGACCTCCGAGCAGATGCAGCAGATGATCGATCAAGAGGTGCATCGGATCGTCGAGAGCGCGCACGCCGAGGCCACCGAGACCATCATCGAGCACCGCGGGAATCTTGACTCGCTGGTGGCGGCTCTGCTTGAACGCGAGACGCTCGATGAGGCGGAGGCGTACGCGGCAGCCGGTCTGAGCCGCAACCCCGAGGCCGAGCGGGCCTCAACGGCGCCCCTCTAGCCCCGCGTCACAAGCTAATCGTGTAGGCGGGTGATGCGAGCCAACGCCTCGTGGCACTCGACCACGCGCTGCTTGACCGGATCCCCGTCGGGACGGTCGTGGACGAGGTCCCACGTCCGGTCGGCGATGTCGCGCGCGTTCTCGGGTGTGGCCGTCTCCCAGAGGCGCTCCACCAGCTTGAGCTCAAAGCTCTGGAGCTGGTCCTCGGGGTTGCCCGGAGCCAGGCGGGGCAGGGGCTCACCCGTGGCCTCCTTCCACATCCCGGTGGCTACGAGCAAACGGTTACGAAGCTGAATCTGGTCCATCGGCCAGACCCATCCTAGACAGCAGGCAGAGCCTGCCGGAGGCTGACCAGCGACGCGAACGGGTCACCGTCCGCGGCCACCCGGGCGAGCGCTTGATCGGTGTCAAAAGCCATCAGGTCGGGATCTCGGGTTTCGTGGCAGCGCTGGATCTCCTCCCAGCTGACCGGTGCGGAAACCGTGGGGCGCTCGCGGGCGCGCACCGAGTAGACGGTGACGGTCGTCTTGTGCTCGTCGTTCTGGCTCCAATCGACCAGGACCTTCCCCTCGCGCAGGCGCTTGGTCATACGCGAGACGACGAGCTCAGGCAGTCGCTGCTCGAGCAGCTCGGCCACCCGGCGGGCAAAGGGCTTGGTCTGCGCGTAGGTGTTGGCTGCGTTGAGTGGGACGTAGATCTGAAGGCCCTTGGAGCCCGAGGTCTTGGCCAGGCTCTCGAGCCCGAGCTGGCTGAATAACCCGCGCAGGACGAGCCCCACCTGACAGCACTCGATGATCCCGGCCGGCGGCCCCGGGTCGAGGTCGAAGACGAGCATCGTGGGACGCTCGGGCTGGGCGGCCAGGGCCAGCGAGGTGTGCAGCTCGATGTCGGCCAGGTTGGCCAGCCAGACCAACGTCGCCCGGTCCTGGGCCAGCGTGTAGTTGACCCCGCCGATGCGGGCGGTCTGGACCCACTCGGGGCGGTGCGACGGGGACTGCTTCTCATAGAAGTAGGGTTCCTGTACTCCGCTCGGATAGCGCTTCAGGGTCAGCGCCCGGTCCTTCAGGTGGGGCAGTACGGCCTCAGCGATGCGTGCGTAGTAGGCGATCAGATCGCCCTTGGTGAAGCCGGTCTCGGGGTACAGGACCTTGTCCCAGTTCGAGAGCTTCAGGCGCCGGCCGTCCACGGTCACGGCCAGTGCACCGTCGGGGAGCTTCTCGGTGGCTCCGAACAGCGCCTCGGCGGTGGCTGGTCCGTCGATCGCCGGCGTCGGCGCGGCGCCGTCTGCCTCGCGGATCACCTGGAGCGCCGGCTTGTCGCCCCGCAGCCCCTTGAAGGACGGGGCGCGCATCACTCCCTCCGCCGTCCACTGGCGAAACTCGACCTCGGCCACGAGCTCCGGCCGCACGAACACCCGCCCCTTGGGCAGCTTCGGCGCCGGGTCAAATGGGCACTCGGGAGTCTCGAGCGGGACCAACACCGAACGCAGCTCGTCGATCATGCGTTCGGTGAACCCGGTCCCGACCCGGCCGGCGAAGCGCAGCCGGCCATCCTCCTCGTGGTAACCCATGAGCAGCGCGCCGATCCGGTCCCGGCGCCGGCCCTCCCCGGGCAGCCAGCCGCCGATGACCAGTTCCTGTCGCTGGACATGTTTGATCTTCAGCCAGGCGCCGGTGCGCCGTCCCGGCTCGTAGCGCGAGTCAAGCCGCTTGGCCACCACGCCCTCGAGCCTCTGGGCCTCCGTGGCCCTCAGCAACCCGTGACCCTGACCGGTGTGGACGGCCGGCACGCGCCAGGCGGGCCCACCCAGGCCGAGCGCCTCGAGTTCCCGGCGCCGTTCGGCGTAGGGGCGGCCCATGAGATCGTGGCCGTCCAGGTAGAGCAGATCGAAGATGGCGTAGAGGATCGGTGTGCTGGCGGACAGACGGCGCACCGCACCTGGCGATGTGACGTTCATTCTCCGCTGTAGGCGCTCGAAGCTGGGGCGCCCGTCCTCGTCGAAGGTGACCAGTTCTCCGTCGAACACCGCCTCGCGCATGCCGAGGTCGCGGAGCAGACCCCGCACCTCCGGGTAGCCGTCGGTTATGTCTCTCAGGTTGCGGCTCTCGAGGCGCAACCGCCCCGGCTGCACGTACGCCACCGCGCGTACGCCGTCCCACTTCACCTCGAAGGACCATTTGCTTTCGGGCTGCGGGACGTTCGCCGCCGAGTCGGCCAGCATGGGCAGGATTCGCTCGGGCATCGGCACCCGGTCGGGATCCAGCGGCGGATCCATCCGGTGGATCATCCAGTCCTTCTCGCCCTCCTTGCCCTTGCCGATTCCGAACAGGCCGTAGCGGCCGCTCAGCCGCTCACCGTGAAAGGTGACCTCCACCTTCTTCGCATCCCAAAGGTGGGTCTCGAAGGTGCCTCGGTCCCAGATCCGCATCGTGCCCGCGCCGTACTCGCCCGCGGGGATGTCGCCCTCGAAGTCGAGGTACTCGAGCGGATGATCCTCGGTGTGGACGGCGAGGCGGTTCTCGGCGGGATGGGGTGGGATTCCGTTGGGAATCGCCCAGGAGGCCAGTGCGCCATCGTGCTCGAGCCGTAGATCCCAGTGCAGGCGGGTTGCGTGGTGCTCCTGAACCACGAACCGAGGCCTCCCCCCGCCGTCGGAATCGGCGGCCTCGGTCGCTCCGGCCGGCTCACCCGTGGCGGAGAAATCCCGCTTGGAGCGATAGGAGCGGAGCTTCTCGGACGGCACCGCTGCTGATGATCGCCGAAGATGTCCGCTTGCGCATCGTCACCTGGAACGTGAATTCCCTCCGCGCCCGGCTTCCCCGGGTACTCGAGTTCCTGGCCGAGTACCAGCCCGACGTGGCCCTTCTGCAGGAGACCAAGTGCGCGCCGGACACGTTCCCGGTCGATGAGCTCGCCCAGGCCGGCTATGTCGCCGTTCACCACTCCGCCGGCCAGTGGTCGGGGGTGGCTGTGCTGGCCCGCTCTGGCCTGGAGCTGACAAAGCCGGTTCTCGGGCTGCCCGGCGATCCGGTCCCCGGCGAGGCACGTTGGTGTGAGGCCACCGTGGACGGGATCCGCTTTGCCAGCGTTTACGTACCCAACGGACGCAGCTTGGACAGCCCGGAGTACCCGCGCAAGCTGGCCTTCCTGGACGCGATGGCCGCCCGGGCCGCCGCCCTCGGCCCGCAGCGCCTGATCATCGGCGGCGACATGAACATCGCTCCCGCCGACGCCGACGTGTATGACCCGGCCGCGTTCGTCGGTGGCACCCACGTCAGTCCCGCCGAGCGCCAGCGACTGGCCGCGTTGGTCGATCTCGGGCTCACCGATGCCTACCGCGCCCTGCATCCCGACGAGGTGCAGTACACGTGGTGGGATTACCGCGCCGGAAACTTCCACAAGGGACTCGGTCTGCGCATCGACCTACTGCTGGTCGGCTCCGAACTCAGCGCCCGGTCGGAGAGCTGCGGCATCGACCGGGACTACCGCAAAGGCAAGAAGCCCTCCGACCACGCTCCCGTGCTGCTGGGGCTGGCCTGAGGCCCTTCTTCACGAACTTTTACGCGCAACCGGCATCATTCCCGCATGGCCCGCGTACTGGTAGTTGACGACGAGCCCGCGGTTCGGCGCGCACTGGAGCGCGCGCTGCGGCTCGAGAACCACGAAGTGACCCTGGCCGAGGACGGCGAGCAGGCCCTCGATGTGCTGGCCGGCGAGCCCACCGATGCGGTCATCCTCGACATCCTCATGCCCAAGCTGGACGGCCTGGAGGTCTGCCGCCGCCTGCGCAAGGCGGGTGACCGAACGCCCGTGTTGATGCTGACCGCGCGCGACGCGGTGGATGACCGGGTCGAGGGTCTCGACGTGGGCGCCGACGATTACCTGGTCAAGCCCTTCGCCTTGCGCGAGCTTCAGGCTCGGCTGCGGGCCCTGCTGCGTCGGTCCGGGGACGGCGCCAGCTCCGAGGTGCTCCGCTACGCCGATCTGGTCCTCGACCCAGTCGCCCATGAGGTCCACCGCGGCGAGCGCCTGGTCGAACTCTCGCGGACGGAGTTCCTGCTCCTCGAGCTCTTCCTACGCCACCCTCGTCAGGTGTTGACCCGCACCACCATCTTCGAGAATGTCTGGGGCTACGACTTTGGTCCCACCTCCAACGCGCTCGGTGTCTACATGGGCTACCTGCGCCGCAAGACCGAGGCCGGCGGGGAGACGCGGCTCCTGCACACGGTCCGCGGCGTGGGATACGTGCTGCGCGACTGACCGGCCGCCGTGTCCCTGCGCCGTCGTCTCGCCCTGATCGCCGCCGCTTCGGTGGCCATAGCCGTCCTGATCGCCGCCATGGTCTGCTACCTGGTCGTCCGCGAACAGCTGCTCAGCCAGGTGGACAACGCCCTCACCGCTCAGGCCGCTGCGGTCCAGAACGGGGATTACCACGCCATCGCCCAGCCGGTGCCGGGCATTCCGGCCCGGGCCGGCGGTCCCGCCCAATACGTACAGGTCCTCGCCCCTGATGGAGGCGTCCTCGGCCACAACGGCGACCTGAACTTGCCCGTGGGCAGCATCGCTCGCGCGGTGGCCAGCGGCCGCCAGGGCACCACGCTGACTGACGTCCACGTGGGCGGCACGCATCTGCGCGAGATCACCTTCCCGCTTCAGGGCCTTATCGTGAACGGCCAGCCGCAGACGGTGGCCATCCAGTTGGCTCGTCCGCTGAACGGGACCGATGGCGTCCTTTCCATGCTGCGCCTGGTCCTGCTGCTGGTCGTCCTGGGCGGCATGGCCCTGGCCGCCGCGCTCGGCCGGCTGGCCGGCCGCCAAGTCCTAGCCCCCCTGGCCGAGGTCGCCCAGGCGGCTCAGCGCATCGCGGAGACCGACGACCTCAGCCGCCGGATCCGGGTTCATGCCGACGACGAGGTCGGCCAACTGACCACGCGTTTCAACGCCATGCTCGATCGCCTGGAGAGCTCCCGCGCGGCCCTGGACGATTCGGTGCGCGCCCAGCGCCAGCTCGTGGCCGACGCCTCGCACGAGCTACGCACTCCCGTAACCAGCCTGCGCACCAACATCGAGGTCCTCCTGGCCGAACCTTCTCTGGATCCTGAGGACCGCCGCCGCCTGCTCGCCGACGTTGTCGAGCAGAGTGAGGAGTTGACCGCGCTGGTCGGCGATCTGATCGACCTCGCGCGCGGCGATGAGCCCGGCTTTGCCACCGAGGACGTGCGCCTGGACCTGATCGCCGCCGAGGCAGTGGCCCGGGCACGGCGCAACGCTCCCGGGGTCGAGTTCACGACCATGCTAGAGCCGGTCAGCGTCGACGGCGTCGCTGCGCGGTTGGAGCGGGCCATCAACAACCTGCTCGACAACGCCGCCCGCTACTCGCCCCCCGGCACCCCGGTCGAATTGTCCGTCGACAGCGGAGGGGTATCGGTCCGCGACCACGGCTCCGGCGTTCCCCCCGAGGATCTCCCCTACCTGTTCGATCGCTTCTTCAGAGGCACACGCGCCCGCGGAAAACAGGGCAGCGGCCTCGGCCTAGCCATCGTTCGTCAGGTCACTGAGCAGCACGGCGGGACGGCCACGGTGGCCAACGCGCCCGACGGGGGCGCGGTGTTCCGCATGCACCTGCCCGGCGTCCGGGCCGGCGAGCCCGAGCCGAGCGAGGCTCACGCACCGGCCAGCTAGCCGTCCCGCCGGGACTACGGCGCGCGCGGCCGGGCGATCCGCGTGACGCGCGCCTGCCGCGCGGTGGCGAACCTCCGTCGCAGCCACCAGAAGAGGACGGCGAAGACGGGCAGGGCGAACACGATCAGCAGCGCCCGCTGGTGGGGCACGCCGAACAGGAGCACGATCACGGATTCGACCGCCACCGCGGGCAGGGCGGCCAGCAACGTCGTGTGGGAGCGGTAGCCGGTGAAGTGCTCGCGCGCGGTGACCTCGAGGACGGCCAGCCCGAGAATCACGATGCCGACAATCAGGACCGGTCCCCCGCCTGAGAAGAAGCCGATGACCAGGCCGATGGTTCCGATGAGGATCCCGATCTCGGAGATCGGCAGGCCCCCGAATGGGCTCTCGGGCCGCTCGCCCTCGCGGCCCATATAGCGGCCGCTGCGGCTTAGCTCCCGGGCCGCCTCGGCCTGGCGCTCCTCGCGCTCCAGACGGCGGCTGGAAGCGACCGCGCGCGGCGCCGCTCCCGGGTTGCGGCGTTTACGCGGGTGTCGTTTGGACTTCGGCGAGGCCACGGTGCGCCTGAGCATAATGTCCGGCGATGGCGAGACGAATCGCAAGCCTTCTCACGGCCCTGGTGCTGGCCGGTGCGCTCGGCGCCACCGGGGCCCTGGGTGACGGCGACCCGGCCAGCGACACCCTGCTGGGCCAGAACGTCTTCTATCCCTACGCCCCACCCGTGTCCGCATCTATCGAGCGCTCGCTCAACGCCGAGACCGCGGCGGCCAAACGCTCCGGCTTCCCGATCAAGGTGGCCCTGATCGGCCGTCCGCTGGATCTGGGGGTGATTCCGGACCTGTTCGGCAAGCCGCAGCTCTACGCGAAGTTCCTCGATCAGGAGATCAGTTTCCAGGGCCTGCAGCCACTGCTGGTCGTGATGGCGGCCGGCTACGGGGTGCAGGGCCTGAGCCACGCCGCCACGGTGGCGGTGAGCTCACTGCACCGGCCGTCCGGTACGTCGCCCACCGCCCTGGCTCAGGCCGCCGAGACGGCCGTGGCCCACCTCGCGGCCGCGTCCGGCCATCCGGTCAAGGGCGGGCCTGAAATTGGCGCCGGTTCGGGCGAGAACACGAGCTCCAGCCTCCCCCTGATCATCGCCCTGGCCGCGGCCGCGCTGCTGGTCAGCGGTGCGCTGGTCTTTCTGCGCCGCCGTCAGGCGCTGAGCGCCAAGTGAGGGGCTTTTACAGCGAGGGAGCCGCGTCGCCCGAAGTGGAGGCGTCGGCCAGCTCGCGGAACAGCCCGGTGACCACGAACACCACCTGCTCGGCGATGTCCACCGTGTTGTCGCCGATCCGCTCCAGGCAGCGCGCGACGAGGATCATGTACATCCCCCACTCGCGCATGTCGAGCTCATCACCGATATCCACGGCGCGGCGGAAGATGGCCCGGTTCAGGCGATTGATCTCCGCGTCCTGGCGGGCCAGGTCCTGGGCCAGCTCGACGTTGCGCGAGCCAAGCGCCTCCTTGGCCTGGGAGAGCTGGGAGCGGGCCAGCTCTCCCATCCGCTCGATCGAGTCCAGGATGTCCTTGTCCTTGGGCGACTCGTAGCCGGACAGGGGCACTAGCTTGGCGATGTTGACGCACTGGTCGCCCATGCGCTCGATGCAGCGGATCACGTGCAGCAGCGCGGCCACGATGCGCAGGTCCCCGGCCACCGGCGCCTGGCGGGCGAGCAGCGAGAGGATGCCCTGGTGGACCTCCAGGTAGCGGCCGTCGATCCGGTCGTCGTCGGCCACGACCATGGTGGCCAGTTCGACATCCTGGTAGCCAACCGCCTCGAGCGCGCGGTCGAGTTGGCCGATAACCAGATCCAGCCCACCCAGGACCTGTTGCTCGAGATCCTTGAGATCCTCGCGGAACTGATGCCGCGTCTCTTTCAGAGCCACGGCTCCTACCCGAACTTGCCCGTGACGTAGCGCTCGGTGCGCTCGTCCTTGGGGTTGGTGAAGATCTGGTTGGTGGGTGCGTGCTCGATGACCTCGCCATCGAGCATGAACACGGTCGAGTTGGCCACCCGCGCGGCCTGCTGCATGTTGTGGGTGACGACCATGATCGTGTAGCGCTCCTTGAGCTCGTCGATCAGCTCCTCGACGCGCAGCGTGGCGATCGGGTCAAGGGCCGAGCACGGCTCGTCCATCAGGATCACCTCGGGCTCGACAGCGATCGTGCGCGCGATGCAGAGACGCTGCTGCTGGCCGCCGGAGAGACCGGTCCCGGCCTCGCCGAGACGGCTCTTGACCTCGCCCCAGAGGCCGACCGCGCGGAGCGCCCGGTGCACCCGCTCGCGCAGGTCCTCGCGCTTGGCCCCGGTCAGCTTCAGGCCGGCCGCGACGTTGTCGAAGATCGACATGGTCGGGAACGGGTTCGGCTTCTGGAACACCATCCCGATCATCCGCCGCACCGAGGTCACGTCCACGCCGGAGCCGTACACGTCGAGGTCGTCCAGCTTCACCGACCCCTCGGCCCGCGCACCGGGGATCTCCTCGTGCAGGCGGTTGATGCAGCGCACCATGGTTGACTTGCCGCACCCTGAAGGACCGATGATCGCCGTGACCTCGTTGGCCGGGAAGCAGATATCTATCCCTCTCAGGGCGTGCTGATCGCCGTAGTAGGCGTGCAGCCCGGCAACGTTCACCGTGTGGCCGGCACCCTCGCGGACACCGAGGGCGGACAGATCGGGGCGTTCCCGCTCCTCATCCGGGGAGCGCCCGGTGGTGCTCATCTCGGTCGTCTCCGCGGTCGGCTGGGTGACGTTCTCTTTGCTGATGGCGTCTGGCGTGTTGGTCTCGGGCGGGATCATGCCATGCGGCTCCTGCGCGCCACTGCGCGCGCGATCAGATTGATGATCAGGACGAGTGCAACCAGGGTAAGGGCTGCGCCCCAGGCACGGTTGTTCAAAGTTGTGTTCGGTGAGCCGATGTCGTTGAAGATCTGCACCGGAAGGGTGTTCATCTGCGCACCGAGGTTGGCGGTGGCCCCAAAGGCGACGGACACGGTGAAGAGCAGCGGAGCGGTCTCCCCCATGCCGCGGGCGACAGCCAGCAGTGAGCCGGTCATCAGTCCGGGGAGCGCCGTGGGCAGCACCACCTTCGAAATCACCCTCCAGCGGGGGGCGCCCAGCGCCAGCGCCGCCTCGCGCAGAGCACTCGGCACGAGCAGGAGAACCACCTCAGCGGCCCGGACGACAACCGGCAACATCAGCAACGAGAGCGCGACCGAGCCCTTCCAGCCGGTGAAGTTTCCGCCGATGTGGCTCGTGACCAGGACGATGTAGATGAACAGGCCAAAGACGATCGACGGCACGCCGGTCATCACGTCCACGAAGTAGCGCACCACGTTGGCGAAACGGGTCTGCTTTCCGTACTCGGTCAGGAACAGGGCGACGCCGATCCCGGTTGGGATGGCGATCAGGCTGGCCAGACCGACGATTTCCAGCGAGCCCAGGATGGCGCTGCGCACCCCGCCCTGATTGCCGAAGAAGTTGCCCGTCGGGTCGGTGGTGAAGAACTTCTCGTTCAGGCTGCCCGCGCCCTTGTGGATCAGGTAGTAGATAACCAGCACGAGCGGGATCAAGGCCACGATCGTGCCCGCCATGAGGACGCCGCGCATGAGCTGATTCCGGCGCCGGCGGGCTGGGCTGATGGGAGCGAATTCGGTCAGGCTCATGCCGTCACTGGGGCGCCGACACGCCAATGCTGACACCCGTGGCCCCCGTACCCCGGTGACCGTGCTGGCCACGGGAGATGAAGCGCCGGGCGAGGAGGTTCACGATCAGGGTGAGCACGAACAGAACGAGGCCGGCCGCGAACAGGGCCGAGCTGTGGATCGGAGTGGCCGCCGCCTCCCCGAATTCGTTGGCGATCACCGCGGCCAGCGAGTAGCCCTGGTTGAACAGGTGCGAACCGATCACCGGAGCGTTGCCGATCACAATGACCACGGCGATCGTCTCGCCCAGCGCACGGCCCAGGCCGAGCATCGCCCCGCCGGTGATGCCGGGGCGCGAGTAGGGCAGCACCGCCATACGGATCATCTCCCACCGGGTGGCGCCCAGGGCCAGTGCGGCCTCCTTGTCCTCGGCGGGCACGGTGGCCATCACCTCGCGGGTGATCGCTGAGACGATGGGCAGGATCATGATGGCCAGGATGAGTCCGGCCACGAAGTAGTTGGGCATCGTCGGGGTCCCGCCGCCGATGAAGGGAATGAATGAGAACGTGCTGGCAAACCACTTCTCGGCCGGAAGGAGCCTGGGCTCCAGGACGAACACTCCCCACAGGCCGTAGACCACAGAGGGCACCGCGGCCAGCAGGTCGACCAGGATGGTCAGCGGCCCCCGCAGCCGACGGGGGCAGAGCTCGGTGACGAACAGGGCGGCGGAGATGGCCACGGGGACGCCGATGATCAGCGCGATGGCCGACGTCAGCAGGGTCCCGAAGAGCAGCGGGAAGCCGTGGTAGATGTTGCGACTGACGTCCCAGTCGTTGCCGAACACGAAGCTCAACCCGAAGCTGCTGAACGTGTTCGACGATTGCCCGATCAGGCGAATGAAGAAGTAGCCCAGGAGGATCAGGATCGCTGCGGCGAGGCCCGTGAGACCCCACCGCAGGACCTGGTCCGGCAGGCGACTGACCGGCGAGCGCTCGAGTCGTGAGCGGTCGCCGGGAACTGTGGCGGCGCTAGCCCCCACTAATCCTCACGAGATTGCCGAACCGTTGCAGGACATGGCCTTCAGCTGGGCCATGTCTTTAGCAGCCAGTGTGGACGGCAGCGGCGCGTAGGGCAGCTTGTTGGCACCCGAGCCAAGAGTCTGCTGGCCGGCGCCGACGGCGTAGGTCAGAAAGCGCTTCAGGCCACTGGCCGTCGCCGCGTTGGCTCCGCCCGCCTTGCAGGGGTCCTGGTAGACGTCCAGGAACGTCTGCGAGACGATCGGATAGGCCGTCGGCCCGCCGGCGTTGATGGTCGAGATGCCCAGGTCCTTGGGAATCGCGATGCCCTGCGCCGCCGCCGAGGTGTTGGCGATCGTGGGCAGGATGTACCGGCCGTGGGCGTTTTCCACCGCCGCGTAGTGGAACCCATTGATCAGGGCGTAGGCCTGCTCGACGTAGCCGATCGCCCCGGAGGTCTGCTTGATGGCTGCGGCCACCCCAGAGTTCTTGGCCGCCCCGGTGCCCGTGGGCCACTTGACGTCCTTGTTGGCGCCAACCTGGGACTTCCAGGTCGGGCTGTAGTCCGACAGGAACGTCGTGAAGCCGTTCGTCGTGCCCGAGGAATCGGCCCGGTGAACGACCGTGATCCTCGTGCTGGGCAGCTTCATACCCGGGTTGAGCTTGGCGATCGCCGGGGCATTCCAGGTCTTGATCTTGCCCAGATAGATGTCGGCGATGGTCGGGCCATCGAGCTTTAGCCCCGTGTTGACGCCGGGCAGGTTGTAGGACACTGTGATGGCGCCGAAGGCGACCGGCAACTGGAGGGCCGGACCCTTGAGCTTGGCCGTATCGGTCGGCTTGAGAGCCGGGTCAGAGCCAGCGAACTGGACCGTGCTCGTCTGCAAGTCAGCGATGCCGGCGCCGGAGCCGACGGGGTCGTAGTTGACGGTCAGGCCCTGACTCTTGAGGGTCGAACCCCACTGCTGGTAAATGGGCGCGGCGAGAGTCGAACCGGCTGCGTTGAGGGTCGCGGCGGCGCCGCTGCTCGAGCTCGAGGACGAGCTAGCGCCCGAGCCGCCCGACTTGGAGGAGCTACTGCTGCTGCTCGACCCGCACGCCGCGAGGGCGAGCGAGGCGGCCAGGATCGCCGCAACCGCACCGATACGACTTGTAGACACTTTCTTCTGCTTGATCATTTAGGAATCTCGGCAAGTGTCGGGTCCGCGGGAGCGGAAGTTGTTAACCGGTTGTGAACCGCTGGTTGGACTGCGATTTGGGCTTGGCGGCCAACCGATAGCCGAAGCCGAAGTGGGTGTGGATAAGCACCAGTTCGGGAGCGCGGCCACGGGCGCGGGCCAGGTGCTCCTCGGGGAGGATCTCAAGCGGCCCGACGGTTAGCGCCTCGCCGCCGGGCTTGGCAGTGAGCGCCATGGCCCAGATGCTGGTTTGCTCCCGCCGTCATGGCGTTAACGACCGGTAACGACGGTGTAAACGAGTTGTGATCGCGGTGGAATCGCTGGCGGAACGGCGCCGAGCGAGTAGCTCAGGCGGTCAGAGCCGGGTCCAGCTCGAGCTCGGGAGCGCGACCAGTGTCGGAGTCCCGGCTGCGCTCGAGCGTGATTTCCAGCTCCACGTCCCCGTCCGGCTCGGGAGCGAAGCGATAACCCACCCCGAAATGAGTGTGGATGTAGCTCCAGTCCGGGGAGGCAGCGCGGAGCTTCTGGCGAAGCTTGCGCACGAACACGTCCACTGAGCGATCGCCGTGAGCCATGGCATAACCCCACACTCGCTCGTAGATCTCCTCTCGGCGCAGCACGCGGTCTGAGCCGGTGAGCAGATGAAGGATCTCGAACTCCCGCGCGGTCAGCTCAAGGCTGATGTCATTGGCGTAGGCCTGATAGAGGTCGGGGCGCACGGTGATCTCACCAAAGCGGGCGACGGTGTCCAGCGCGGGCATCTCGCTGCGGCGCTGGCGCCTGACCGCGGCCTCGATCACGCAGATGAGCTCCTCGGCGTGGCACGGCTTGGTCACCCAGGCATCGGCCCCGAGGCGCAGACCACGGACCCGCTGGGCCACCGATGACTGTCCTGTGCAGACGATTACCGCCATCCCGGGCAAACGCGCGCAGATGCACTCAAGGTAATCCCAGCCGCCTGGGCCGAGGACGGCCACGTCGAAGACGAGGGCGTTCAGCCGCATGGCCACCAGCGCGTCGGTGCTGGCCGGCGCGGCGAGGCAACGGTATTCGCCCCCCAGCGCGGCAAGACGGTTGGACAGAACCTGCATGAACCCTGGATCGCGGTCCAGGACGGCCAGCCGGAGTCGATCTCCGTTTCGCTGCGTGCTGCTGGTCGAGCCAGGCAGCGTCTCGTTTAGCTCGGGCGCCATGGGGCTGCACTGTATTGCACGTCCCCGGCTGGAGTGGCCCGCGATCAGCGCCGATCACAGGATATTTACACGCTAGTTGCGGGCTATCGGCCTGTCCGCTCGCGCCCTGGTTGCATCGGCCTCCGGCTCGTCGCGACCGGCGCGCTTGTAGATTTACTCCAGCCCCCGATACCGAAGACGGTGCCGACGGGCGCGGGGCCGCCGCGGAACGAGCATGCATCATGAAAGCGATCAGACATCCATCCGTCCACCTCCTCGTGGCCCTCGCCGCGCTGGTCCTGGCCGGATGCGGATCCTCCTCATCGTCATCGAGCGCTGCGCACTCGGCCTCGGCGACCGCCTCGGGCTCCGCGAGCGCGACCAGCACGAGCGCCAGCGCGTCAAACAGCACGAGCCCGGTGCTGCCCCCCGCCGTGGCCGAACTGCCGGCCGCCCAGCACCCACGCAGCGCTCAATTCCCACCGGCCCGAGGCCGCTCGCTCATGCAACTCGGCGCGCTGGTCAAGTC
>JBDTEE010000004.1:0-20435 GCA_039922645.1 Solirubrobacteraceae bacterium
AGTTGGCAAAGCGCGACGCCTCGGGATGGAAGGCGGCCACGCCCAGGCCGGAGAGCACGACGGCGGCGAAGGTGAGCCCGTAGCTGGGCGCCAGCCCCACCAGCCCGACCCCGATCCCGCCGATCACCGGGCCGATCGGCATCAGCCAGGGCAGCGAGCGACGGTCGGAGAGGTGGCCGAACAGCGGCTGGATGACCGAGCTCGAGATGGTCGCGGCGAGGATCAGCGCCGACGCGCTCGCGTAGCTGAGGTGATCGCGCGCGATCAGGAACGGCAGCAGCGCGGGGATCGCTCCCTGGGCGAGGTCCGTGAACAGGTGCCCGGCCGAGAGCGTGGCCATCGCCCGCCGGTCGACGTCCGTCCGCCCGGCAACGGCGACGCTCATCGCCCGGCGTTCTCGCGCAGCCGCTGCTTGACGAGCGTCTGCTTGGCCTCGAGCTCGTCGCGCAGCTCCCCGAGCTCGGTCAGCCGCCCGGTGACGAGCTCGAGCTGGGTCCCGATGTGTCGCTGCAGCTCGGTCAGGATCCGCCGCCGCTGCGTGGGGGCCTCGGTCTGCCGGTATTCCTGGCGCAGGTGGGCGCGGGCGCTCTCGGCCTCCAGCAGCTGGGAGAGCTGCTCCAGGGACAGGCCGAGAAGGTCGCGCAGCCGCACGATCTCGCTCAGCCGTTGCACGTCGGCCTCGGTGTAGATGCGGTGCTTGCCCTGGATGCGGCCCTGCGCGGAACCCAGCAGGCCGATCTCCTCGTAGTAGCGGATCGTCCGCGGGGTCGTACCGGTGAGCTCGGCGAGCTCACCGATCCTGACCGTCTGCTGCGCCTCCGGGGCGGTGGCGCTCATGACGCCACGGCGTGCGGCTCGCGGGCCGGCGCCGAGACCTTGATGTCCTTCGGCCGCGCGGCGGAGATCGCCGCGCCGACCAGCGACACCGCGGCCAAACACCACAGAGCTGTGTGCATGTTGGCGATGAACGGGTTCAGCTGCGCGGTCGATATGTGATTGGCCAGGCCGGAGAAGACGCTGAACAGCACCCTCTTGGGCACGGCTGCAGTCACGATAGCGAGCACGAAGGCGATCGACATGACCGCTCCGGTGTTCTGGACCAGCACCCGCGCGCCGGCGGCGATGCCACGGCGGTGGGGGGCCACCGAACCCATCATGGCCGCCGTGTTGGGTGAGTTGAACATGCCCGAGCCGATGCCGACGATGAACATGTAGAGACCCGGCCACAGGTAGCTGGTGTCCCGGCCCAGCGTCGTCATCAGAGCCAGTCCCACGGCCGTGACGAGCATGCCCAGCACGGCCAGCATGCGTGAGCCCCGGCGGTCGGCCCAGATGCCCGCGGGCGGGGAGGCGATGAGCATCCCGACCGCCAGCGGAGCCAGCTTGACCCCGGCCAGGATCGGCGAGTTGCCCTGCACGCCCTGGAAGTAGAAGACGAACACGAACATCAGAGCGAAGCGGGCCAGGCCGTTGGTGAACGCGGCCGCGGCCGCGGTCGCGAACAGTCGCTGCTTGAAGATGCCCAGATCGAGCATCGGCGCCTTGTGACGGCTCTCGATGAGCACGAAGGCGGGCAACAGGACCGCCGCGAGGATCAGGCCGCCGATGACCGTGGTCGATCCCCAGCCCTCGAGCCCGCCCTTCGAGATTCCGTAGACCAGCCCGGTGAGGCCGATCAGGAACGTGGTCGTGCCCAGGAAGTCGAACGAGCGGTCCCCGGAGCGTCCGGTCACCTCATGGAGGACCATTGCCCCCCACAGCGCCCCGGCGAGTCCGAAGGGCACGTTGAACCAGAACACCCAGGGCCAGCTGATGGCCACCAGAGCGCCGCCCAGGACCGGCCCGATGACCAGCCCGATGGCGGCCACCATGGTGTTGGTGCCCATGGCCAGACCGAGCTGCTCCTTGGGGAAGGCGTCCGTGACGATGGCGGCGGAGTTGGCGAACAGGAAGGCGCCGCCGATGCCCTGCAGGATCCGCCAGAGGATGAGCTCGGTGCCGTTGGCGGCGAAGCCCGCGCCCAACGAGGCCAGGGCGAAGGCCACGAAGCCGGCCACGTAGGCCTTCTTGCGCCCGAACTGATCTGACAACCGCCCCGCGCTCAGCACGAGCACGGTGGAGGCGATCATGTAGACGAGGATCACCCACACGAGCTCGAGCAGGCTGGTGTGCAGGCTGCGCTCGAGGTCCGGCAGGGCGATGATCAGCGTGCCCGAGTTGATCGTGGCCAGGAGCATGCCCAGCGACGTGCAGGACAGAGCCCACCACTTGTAGGAGTCATGTTCGGCGTTGACGCCGAGTCGGCGGTTGCGTTGGTTTCCACTTGCCGGCGGAGCTGAGACAATGTTCAAGCCACCACCTTCTTTCTCGGACGAACCTGATTCTTACGTAAACGTCAGAATAGCATTTGCTGTGCGCCAGAATTCGACCCCGTTGGTGGCGGCGCGGGCCCCCAGTATGGCCCCGGGCCGCGCCCTCCCCGGACCCGCGCCGCCTGACCTGCAGATTTGGGAAAACTCGAACCGGTCTCGCAACTTTTCCCATTTCTGCCCGCTCAGCCCGACAGATTCGAAAAATTGCCGCCGGGCCAGCGAGTTTTCCGGGAAATGCCGGCCGGCGAGCCGGGCCATACCCGGGAAGCCGGCTCGGGGGCCCCGAAAGGTCAGGCCTCGAAAGCAGCCACGATGGCCAGGATCACGAACGCGGCGATCAGCGCCGCCCCCTCAAACGGGGTCGCTTCCCCGTCGTTGGTGATCTGCCAGACGATGATCGCGGTCCCCAGCAGGGCCCCGGTGAACACGGGGGCCAGCGCGAAGGTCAGGGTGGTCGCCGTCAACAGGGAGACGAGGACCAGCAGCGGAAACAGGAACGCGGCCACCTGGGCCACCGAGTTCTTGACCACCGAGATGGCCAGCTCCGGATAGCCCTTGTAGGCCAGCACCACGCCCACGGCGTGCTCGACCGCGTTCCCGGCCGTGGCCACGATGATCAGTCCGGCGAAGGACTGGGAGATCCCGAGCGTGTGGATGGTGGGTTCGAGCGCGTGCACGAACCAGTCCGAGACGAAGCCCGCAGCCACCCCGGCGACGACGAGCAGCACCATGCTTCCCGCCGTGGACACGCGAACCTCGGTGTTCCGCTCGTCCTGGGCCTGCTCGTGAGTCAGGTACTGGCGGACCCAGAACCCGTAAACGATCAGGATTGCCACCGCACTGACAATCGAGATCGTCTTGATGTGGTGGCTGGCCGCGTCGTGGGACGAGTCGGCCAACCGGACGAGGACGATGATGAAACTCGAGATCATCAGCAGCGTCGTGGCGTCGTTGGGCACCCGGACGCTGAAGCGCATGGTCCGGTCGGGCTCGCGCAACGAGCCGGCGATGATGACCAGGCCGAGGACGAGCAGCGCGTTGACCAAGATCGAGCCCAGGATCGCCGTCTGAGCCACGATCCTTTGGCCCGCATTGAGCGCGAAGATGACCACGAAGAACTCGGGCAGGTTGCCCAGTGTGGACTGGAGCAGACCGGTCACCGCGGTCCCGAAGCGCTGGCCGACCTGCTCGGTGGCCAAGGACACGATCCATGCTCCCCCGGCCAGGGCCAGGCCGGCCACGACGAAGGCGACAATGTGGGACACCCCGCTGAGGTAGCGGGCGAGCCCAGCCAGGACCGTGAGCACGGCGACAACCACAAGGCCCACCCGCTCCAGTCGTGTCAGACCTGCGAGCAGTCCCTAACCGCCTGTCATCACCGTGTCGTCATCGGCCTGCCCCTGATTCCGCGCGGGGGTCCAGGCGGGTCCGGCCAGCTCGCCGAACGAGGGTCCGTCCGCGGTTATGAACGATTCGAGCATGTTGGCCTTCTCCACCGGGGGACTATCTCACCCTTTCGAACTCGCCCGTCTCGAGGTCGCGCTCAACTTGGTCATCGATCTCATGCTCGGTCGTCTGGGGATGCGTGTGGCGAAGCTCCATCGCCCGCAGGCCCTTGAACTTGAAGATCTCCAGCACGTAGACCAGGTAGACGCTGGCTGCGGCACACAGGGCGATGAGCACGATGAGGAAGACGATCCAGCCCACGGCGTGGCGCTCGTAGTGCGGGATGATCCGCAGCGCCACGGCCAGCCCGGCCATGAGCGCACTCCAGACGTACAGGTAGGCCACGGTCTTGCGCTGCGAAAAGCCGATCCGGGCCATCCGATGGTGAAAGTGATTGGCGTCGGCGGACCAGGGCTTGCGGCGGTATTTGAGCCGCTTGGCGATGACGAAGCTCGTATCGAGGAACGGCACGGCCAGGATCACCAGCGGCACCACCAGGGCGACGACGGCGTTGGTCTTCAGCGACCCGACGACGGCGACCACTCCGAGCAGGTATCCGAGCAGGTTGGCCCCGGCGTCTCCCATGAAGACCGAGGCGGGATGGAAGTTGTGGAACAGGAATCCCAGCGCCGCCCCTGCGGTCAGCGCGCCGAGAATGGCTGCCCCGTTGACGTCAAGGCTGTAGGCGATGACCGCGAAGGCCACGCCGTCGATCGTGCACACACCCGCGGCCAGGCCGTCCACCCCGTCAGAGAAGTTGACCACGTTCATCATCCCCACCAGCCAGATCACCGTAAGGACACCACCGGCATTGGGGAACTGGAGCGGGCCCAGGAACGGGAGCGTGATGTCGGTGACCACCGCACCGGCTTCAACCGCCACGACGGCGGCGACGATCTGGCCGAGCAGCTTCAGAGCCGGGTGCAGGTCCCGCGCATCGTCGATGGCGCCGACCAGGGTGATCACACAGGCACCGGCCAGCACCCACCAGACGTGGACCGTCCCGCCGGAGCCCGGCCGGCCGTGAGCGATGTGGGGGAGCGTGATCTCCGGTTGCAGCCAAATCGCTCCGGCGACGAGGACCGCGGCCAGGATGGCCAGCCCTCCCAGCAACGGCGTGTCACGGCGAGCCAGCCCGCGATCGCGAGGCACGTCAACGGCACCCACCCGCCTCGCCAAACGAGCGGCCAGGGGCGTGACGGCCGCCGATACCGCGAGCGCGACCATGAACGAGAACACGGCATCCCAGTACGACATGGCCCGCGAAGCATGGCAGCCCCGGCCGACCCCTCGCCCCGGGTGGCCAAAATCTTGTCCCGGACTCGCCTGGGCTCAGCGAACGACCAACGCCTGCGCGATCCGCGCCACCACCGCCACTGGCTCCTCACACAGCTGACGCCACGTCACCCGAATCACCCGATAGCCGGCCGCGATGAGCACCTGGTCCCGGCGCCGATCCTTCTCGAACGCACCCCGGTGCCCGTGCCACGCAAAACCGTCCACCTCGATCACCAGCCGGGCGTCGCGCCACAGGAAGTCGACCTCGAAGCCGACTAGACGCACGTTGACCATCGGCTCCGGGAGCTGGGCTTGCCGGACAACCCTCAGCAGCAGTCGCTCAGCATCCGAGCGGGTGGGCGCTCGGCCGACTTCCTGCCTTCTCACCAGGTTGAGTCGGCCAATGCCGGAGCGTTGGGGGCAACGTGCCATGGCAGCGGTCAGGCCAGCGTCGTTGACGATTCCGGCGACCCGGGCCTCGGCTAGTGCGCGGAGGAGCTCCGCTTCGTCGGCCTCAGACGCGAGGTCGATTAGCGTTCGAGCCGGCGAGGTGATCGGAAGGCCGTCGCGGATCCGGACGTCACGTAGGTCAAGCCCAGCCACCCGATGCAGCCGGAGTCCTGGGCGCGGGCCGACATGGCGTCCGATGACCGTCAGCTGGACGAGTTCGGGTTCCGCGATCAGCCCCCAGTTGCCAGCGGCGGCCCGATGGCTGATGACGCTGTCTTGACGTAGGTAGAGGAGAGCCGCGACTAGCCGCGCCTGCCAGTCCTCCCTCGGATACCCAACCGAGAAAACTCCTGGAAAGCGACGGTGAAGACGACCGCTGGCGACCCTGCTGGCCACTGAGTCCCGGCTGATGCCCAGCGCATCAAGCTCTCGCTGCTGGACATGCCCCAACTGGAGGCCGGCCAGCTCAGCCAGCCCCTCGTCCTTCTCCCCGGTGACCTGCAGATTTGGGAAAACTCGAGCCGGTCGTTCAACTTTTCCGATTTCTGCGGGCTCAGCCCGACAGATTCGGAAAATTGCCGGCTGGCCAGCCAGTTTTCCGGAAACCGAATGCCGGCGAGCGGGGTCCATACCGGAAAGAGCCCGCCAGAACGCCCAACTCTCCCCTCCCCAGCTGCTCTTTCACACAACCGTGCACCCTCGCCGGATCGCGCTAGGCCAACGTCGCCGCGCCCAGCCCCGCGTACAGCGGGTAGCGCTCGGCGATGGCCGCGACCCGCTCAGCGAGTTCGGCCTGGACGGACTCGAATGGCCCATCCGGATTTAGTGTTGTGGCAATCAGCGTGCCCACCTCGTCGAAATCGTCGTGCTGGAGGCCACGGGTGGCCAGCGCCGGAGTTCCGATGCGCAGCCCGGAGGAGACGGCCGGCGGACGGGGATCGAACGGGACCGCGTTGCGGTTCACGGTGATACCGATCGAGTGCAGGCGATCCTCGGCCTGCTTGCCGTCGAGTTCCGATTCGCGGAGATCGCACAGGACCAGGTGCACGTCGGTCCCGCCAGTCAGGACCGAGACGCCACCACCGGCGGAGAGCAGCTCCGCGGCCACCGCCTGGGCGCCGGCCACCGTTCGCTCCTGACGCTCGCGGAATGCATCCGAGGCGGCGATCTTCAGGGCCACTGCCTTGCCGGCGATGTTGTGCTCGAGCGGCCCGCCCTGCTGACCCGGGAACACGCCCGAGTCGATCTTCTTGGCGTACTCCTCCCTGCAGAGGATCATCCCGCCGCGACCGCCGCCGATCGTCTTGTGGGTCGTAGTCGTGACCACATCGGCGTAGGGCACCGGACTGGGATGGACCCCGGCGGCAACGAGGCCGGCGAAGTGGGCCATATCGACCATCAGATAGGCGCCAACCGAGTCGGCGATCTCCCGGAAGCGGGCGAAATCCAGCTGGCGGGAGTAGGCCGACCATCCGGCCACGATCATCTTGGGCCGCCGCTCCTCGGCCAGCCGCTGGACCTCGTCCATGTCGATGAGGCTGGTCTCGCGATCGACGTGGTAGGCGACGATGTCGTAGAGCCGGCCGGAGACGTTGATCTTCATCCCGTGGGAGAGATGTCCGCCGTGGGACAGCTCGAGTCCCATCAGCGTGTCGCCCGGCTGGAGCAGCGCGTGGTAGACGGAGGTGTTGGCCTGCGCGCCCGCGTGGGGCTGGACGTTGGCGTGATCGGCGCCGAACAGCGCTTTGGCGCGGTCGATGGCCAGTTGCTCGGCGATGTCGACGTACTCACAGCCGCCGTAGTAGCGCCGGCCGGGATAGCCCTCGGCGTACTTGTTGTTGAGCACCGAGCCCTGCGCCTCAAGTACCGACACCGGAGCGAAGTTCTCCGACGCGATCATCTCCAGTGTGCGCTGCTGGCGCTCAAGCTCGAGCGCCAAGACCTCGGCGATCTCGGGATCTACCTCGACAAGGGGCCGGTTGAAGAAGTCCGGCGGCAGCTCGGAGCTCACGCGAGCCATGGTAGCGGTGCCCCCGGGCGCATCAAGGCTCAGGCGGCGACCGCCAGCACGACGGCGAGATCCCGGTGCTGCCACCTCGTCGCGGGCTCGAATCCGGCCGCCGCCAGCCACTCAAGCTGATCGGCGAGGGGACTGGGCGAGTCATAGCCCGGGGTCAGGGAGGTCACCGCATCCTCGGCGAGAACCGGAACCACCACATCCCCCAGGACGAAGCGCCCGCCGGGTGCGAGCACCGCCCTCACCCGCGCAAACAGGTCCTGCTTCTCGCCCGCGTCCAGGTGGTGGACACAGAGCGCACTGACCACCAGATCGAACGGCCCTTGGGGAAGTTCGCCCTGAAGGCGGGCCACCCGCAGATCCACCGGGCGATCAGACAGCCGCTCGCGCGCGGCGTCAAGCATGGCGTGGCTCTCGTCAATCCCGACGAGCTCGGCGTCCGGATGGCGATCGCGCAGGCGCACAGAGGTCTCCCCCGTGCCCGCGCCCAGCTCGAGCACTCGCCGAGCCCCAGAGCCGCTAGCCGCAACCACCTGGTCCTGGAACTCGTCGTAGACGGGTATGTCGGCCCGGATCTCGGCCGAGTAGCTCGCCGGATCGAAGTGAAACTGTCCATCCAGCGCCGCGGCTACCACCTCAGCGGCGAGTGCCCCCTGACGAACCACGCTCCACATCCCGTTCTCAAACCCACGGAGGTCGACCACGGTGGACGCAATGCCCGGGAGCTCACCGCCGTCCACCACCATGTCCGCGTGGCGCCGGATCTGATCGGGCACGTCCTCCAGGCGTCGAGCCTCAGGCCCTCCGGCCACGTTGGCGCTCGACTGAAGCACCGGCCACCGCACCCCAGCCAGCCCCGGAACCACCGGCACGCGCAACCCCAGCGTCAGCGGATCCTCACCGCAGGCCAGCGGGAAGCGCAGGCCCGGATTGGGCAGCAGCACCGTCACCGGGCCCGGAAGGAGCCGGCTCAGTGCGGTTCGCAGCTCGGGCTCCAGGTCCGGGAGCGCGGCCAGAGCCAGCTCGAGGGCGAAGAACATCACCGCGGAGGGCTTGTCCAGCGGGCGGCGCTTTAGCTTGTACAGCCGCTCCACCGCGAGCTGGTTCTGGGGATCACAAGCCAGTCCGTAGACGGTGTCAGACGGGAACACGGCCACCCCGCCGACCGACATGCAGCGCTCAAATGCGCCGGCGTCAGACCCCTTGACCCCGGTCACGAGCGGCCTACCACCACCCGCTCGAGCCCGGCCAGATCACACCGGACCTCCACGGTGCCAAAGCCGGCCTCCAGGACGAGCGAGGACACGGTGCGAGCCTGCTCGGGCCCGATCTCCAGGGCCAGCAGCTCCACCCCCTCGGCTTGCTTGACCAGACGGCGTATGAGCTCCAGCCCATCGCTCCCGGCAAACAGCGCCCTCGCCGGTTCAAACTCAGTGATCTCCGGAGCCAGCGCGGCCTCGTCGGCTATGTAGGGCAGGTTGGCCAGCACCGCGTCGTACCGGCCCGCGTCGAGCAGGTCGGCCACCGCGAAACGCACCAGCAGCCCGAGCCGGCGGCCGTTCTCGGCCGCTACCGCCAGCGCATCGGCGTCGATGTCAAGGCCGGTCACGGTCAGGTCCGGGCGCTCGGAGGCCAGGGCCAAGGCCACCGCACCACTGCCGGTGCCGACATCGGCCACGGAGAGATCCGGAGCCAGCCCCAGTCCAACCTCGACCAGCAGCTCGGTTTCCGGCCGTGGGATGAGCACACGTCGGTCCACGGTCAGAGTCAGGTAGCGGAAGTCGCGCCGACCCAGGATGTAGGCCACCGGCTCACGGGCGGCACGGCGGTCAAGCAAGGCTTCGTAGCGCCGGCGTGCGTCCAAATCCAACACGACGTCCCGGTCCAGAATCAGGCGCTCGCGTCCGCCCGGGCGGGCCGAGTCCAGTACCTCGGCCAGCAGGAGCTCAGCATCGAGCCGAGGAGAATCGCAACCGGCCTCGGCCAGCCGCGCGGCGCCGGCGGCTACGGCTGCCCCGACGGTCCAGGCCGGACCGGCCGACACCGACTCAGCCAACCGCCTTCTCCTCGAGCCGGCGGCGCTTCTCGTCGTCCTGAAGGGCGTCGGTCAGCTCGTCGAGCTCGCCCATCAGGATCTCGTCCAGGTTGTGGACGAGCAGGTTGATGCGGTGGTCCTTGACCCATCGCTCGCCGTAGTTGTAGGTGCGGATCTTCCCGGACCGCTCACCGGTCCCCACCTGGGCCAGGCGGCTGGCGCCGATCTCGGCCTGCTGCTCGGCCAGAGCCGCCTCGTACAGCCGGGCGCGGAGGACGCGCATGGCCCGCTCGCGGTTCTGCAGCTGGGACTTCTCATCCTGCATCGAGACCACGACCCCAGATGGACGGTGGGTGATGCGGACCGCCGAGTCGGTGGTGTTGACCGACTGACCACCGGGTCCAGAGGAGCGGTAGACGTCAATCTGAAGGTCCCCGGGCTCGATCTCGACCTCGACGTCGTCGGCCTCGGGCAGCACGGCCACGGTGGCGGTTGAGGTGTGCACCCGGCCCTGGGACTCGGTCTCGGGGACGCGCTGCACGCGATGGGTGCCGCCCTCGAACTTGAACACCGAGTAGGCCCCGTCGCCCTTGACCGCGAACGTGAACGCCCCGTCGCCGATCGATAGCGGCTCGACCTTGAAGCCACGCCGCTCGGCATAGCGGGTCAACATGCGGTAGAGGTCGCCGGCCCACAGGCCGGCCTCGTCCCCCCCGGCTCCGGGCCGGATCTCGACGATGACGCTCTTGTCGTCGTTCGGATCGCGCTCGACCATCGCCAGGCGGATCTCCTCCTCCAGCGCAGCGAGTCGCTCGCGCGAGGAGTCGAGCAGCGCGCGCAGTTCGGCATCGTCGCCGCCCTCGTCCAGCAGCTCGCGCGCGCCTGCGAAGTCGTCTGCGGCGTGCCGGTACTCAGCCCCCAGCCGGGCCGCCGGTTCGAGCTCACGGTAGGCGCGGCTGGCCGCCTCAAAGCGGTCGCGATCTCCGATCACGGTCGGGTCGGAGAGCTCACGTTCAAGCTCTCCGAAGCGGCTTTCCAGCTGGGCGACGAGGTCGTCGATCATTCCGCGAGTGTAGGAGCCCGCCCCTGACCTGGGACGGGCAACTACACCGCGAAGGGCCTACTTGTCGGGGTTGACGGCGTCCTTGACCTTGTCGGCCGCGTCGCCGACGGCGTTCTTGACCGCGCCGCCGGCTCGGTCAACCTTGCCCTCGTTCTTCAGGCTCTCATCGCCGGTCAGGTCGCCAGCGGCTTCCTTGACCCGGCCCTTGCCCTTGTCGAATGTCCCGCTTCCATCAGACATATGTTCTCCTTTTGAGTGACAAACCTGATGGGTTGCTACCCACGAATAGTGGGCTTGAAAAGCGCGAGGACGATCTAGGCCACGACCTCGACGCCGATGAGATCCTCAGCGGTGCTCTCACCCGGAGTCTCCAGAGTGAGCACCGCCTCGAGGGCGGCGATCGAGACGGCCAGCTCATCCAGGTCCGGCTCGCGGGTGGTCAGGCGCTGGAGCTGGAGGCCGGGATACATGAGCAATTGCACCCAGCGCCGCGAACGGTTGCGTCCGGCCCACTTGATGACCTCGAAGGACAGTCCGGCGATCAGCGGGACGCCCAGGATCCGCGTCAACACGAGGATCCACCAGGCGGGCAGACCGACCGGGGCAAAGACGAAGATGGCCATGATCATCACGATGAGCAGGAAGCTCGTCCCGCAGCGCGGGTGAAGGCGGGAGTAGAGCTTGGCCCGCTCCGGCGTGAGCTCGTCCTCGGCCTCGTAGCAGGAGATGACCTTGTGCTCGGCGCCGTGGTACTCGAAGACACGGCGCAGGTCGGGGATGCGGGAGAGCAGGACCAGATAGCCGAGAAAGATCGAGGTGCGCAGCAGGCCCTCGACGAGCCAGAACAGCACCGAGGAACCGAGCTGACTCTTGATCAGGCTGGTCAGACCCACCGGAACGACGAAGAACAGCCCGATGGCGAAGACCACCGAGACCAGCACTGTGCCGACCCAGGCTCCGCCCGAGATCTCCTCGTCCTCGCCGGGAAGCTGGGCGCTGGCTGAGATGCTCAGGGCGCGAAGCCCGATCCCGAGCGAGTCGATCAGCGCCGCCACCCCCCGGATGACTGGCAGCCGGTAGATCCGGCGCCGGCGTGCCGCGGGGTTCAACGGGAACGAGTGCACCGCGATATTGCCGAGCACCGGATCGAGGCCGGCCGCCCCGGGCTCAGACCCAGCCGCCGCGGGCTCAGACTCAGCCGCCGCGGACTCAGACCCATCCTCGCCCTCAGGCAGCGGCTCGCGCACGGCCACCGCCCAGTTGCGCACCCCGCGCATCATCACGCCCTCGAGGACGGCCTGGCCGCCGACCGGCGCATCACGGACGGCGGTCAGTGGTTGATCGCCGCCCGCGCGCATCAGGTGTGAAAGGCGGCGAGCTAGGCCGCGGGCGTGCGAGCCGAGCGTCGGCCCTTGGCCACACGACGCTGGAAGCGCTCCACCCGGCCGCCGGTGTCGACGAGCTTCTGGCGCCCCGTGTAGAACGGATGGCACGCGGAGCAGATCTCGACGTGGATCTCCTGCTTCGTGGAGCGGGTGGTGAACTCGTTGCCGCACGTGCAGCGCACGTGAGCCTCGACGTAATTGGGATGGATTTCAGTGTTCATGGTCTCGTTAAGGATAGCCGGTGGTCATCCGCTCGAGACGGCCGGGCATTGTGCGACCAGGGCGTTGTTGGCCCGGTTGAGATCGTCGATCTGGTGGGCCGAGTCGACGGTGATCGTCGGGGCGGTGCCGGAACTGCACACCGGGCCGACGAAGGTCATCGTGCGGCTGCTGTGGGCCTTCAGCGTGGTAACCGTGTGCGTAGTCGTGGCCGAGCCGTCAGCCGGAGCGAAGAGCACATCGAACGGACCCGCAGCCGTATTGCCGGCGTTGGCGATCAGCGCGGCGTAGTCATCTCGATTCGGATTCCCGGGCTCGGCGGTGACCGTGATCGAGCGGACCTGAAGATCGGGCCTCAGCTCGCGCAGCGAGCAGCGACGGGTGTAGCGAGTGGTCATGGCGAGGACGTGGTGCTGGGCACCCGTCCATCGGAACTGCACGCGGAAGCGATATACGGCCGGCGCGTTCAGGTCGACCACCGTCTTATCAAGATTCCACACATCACCCGGAAGCTGACCCAGCGTGGGGTTATCGGGCGCGATCCAAACCCCCAGGTCCCCCGCGCGCACCGCTCTGGTGAGCGTGCCCGGCCCGTGGGACACGAGCAGGTCGAACTTCACGGCCAGGTGCCGGGTGCCACTCACCGGGCGCATAACCGAGGTCACACCGATGCTCCGCTGGGCTGGATCCATGCCGTGCTGGCAGGTGAACGCGCGCAGTGCCGCCCGGGGGCTGGTGCTCCCCAGAACGGTGCCAGGAAGTGCGAGCGCGCCCACCAGGAGCGCGCACAGGCCTGCGCAGAATCGTCTCATCACTGGTCCTTAACAGCGCTGAGACGGAAAAGTTTTCCGCACCAGAGACGACCTGCTGTCCGGGAGTGGAGCGTAGACCCCCACCCTTGACTCAGGTGATCTGGTATAGCGGCCCGTCGCCGCCTTCGGGAACCGTGAGGCGGCCCCCCTTGGCGGTGATCGCGCCGCACTGCACGCAGTTGGTGTAGTTGACCGTCACGTCGACGGGACCCGTCTCGGGCGCATCGTCGGGGATCTCGTACACCCCGGCCGGGCACATGTAGCGCCAGCCCTCCGCGATCTCTCGCGGAACGTGCTTGTGCACCCGGATGTGGTTGGGCGCGTCGTCGCGGGTGGCGTTGCCCGTGATGTACACCGATGAGAGCTTGTCGAACGTGTACTTGCCGTCCGGCTTGGGGTACTTGTCGCGCGTGTCGCCCACGAACAGGGGCTTCTGATCGTTCTTGTGCCAGGCCAGGCGCCCCGGGGGCAGCTTGCCCTTGGTGGCGATGGCCAGGTTGACCAGCGGGCCGCCCCTGATGAAGCCCTTCTGGAAGGGCTGGCGGGCGTTGCGCACCTCGTAGAGCTCCTGCCCGATCGAGGACTCCTCCACCGCGCTCTCGTAGGACTCCAGCGACTCGCCGTTCTTCAGCGAGCGGTAGATGGCCTCGCCGGCCAGGATTCCTGACTTGATGCAGTGGTGCACGCCCTTCAGGGCCACGGTGTCGACCATGCCCGCGGAGTCGCCGGCCAGCAGCGCGCCCGGCATCGAGAGCTTGGGCATCGACCAGTAGCCGCCGCCGGGCAGAGCCTTGGCTCCCCAGGCGACGCGCTCTCCGCCTTCCAGGATCCCCCGTACGAGCGGGTGGAGCTTGAACAGCTGGAGCAGATCGTGGGCTGAGGTGGTGGCGTCGGCGTACTCCAAATCAACCACGAAGCCGATCGAGACCAGGTCGTCGCCTGACTTCTCGTCCTTCATCGGGTAGAGCCAGGTGCCGCCGATCTGGCCGTACTTGGCCGACAGTTTCAGCGGCCAGGGGCCGATCGTGTGGATGATCCGGTCCAGTGGCTTGGGAACCTTCCAGACCTCCTTGACGCCCAGCTCCCAAACCTGGGGCTCGCGGCCGTCGGCCAGATCGAACTCCTTGATCGCCGCGCCGGTGAGATGGCCCCAGCAGCCCTCGGCCAGCACGGTGACCTCAGCTTTGATGTCGGTGCCGGGCTCGAAGTTGCCCAGAGGCTCGCCGTCCTTGCCGCGGCCCTTGTCTCCGGAGCGGACGCCCTGCACGCGACCGTCCTCCACGATCAGCTGCGAGGCGGCGGTCTCGGTGAGGATGTAGGCGCCGGCCTCCTCGGCCTGCTGCTGCTGATAGCGAGCCATCGCCGAGACGGAAATCACCTCGTTGCCGTGGTTCTTGAACGGCGGCGGGGGCGGGATACGAAGCTTGGTCTTGCCCGTGGGGAGCACGTAGACGGCTTCCTTGGTCACCTCGCCGAAGGCGAACCGCTTGGCCCGCCAGTCCTCGCGCGACATCTCGGGGAACAGCTCCTGCAGCGGTCCCGGACGCATGACCGCGCCCGAGAGGTTGTGGCCGCCGCAGGTCTTGGCCTTCTCGATGACCGCCACTGGCACCTCGCCGAGACGCTCCATCATGGCCTCATCATCGCCCAGCAACTGCAGGAGCCGGTTGGCACAGGCCAGACCGGCCGTCCCGCCGCCAACGATGGCCACGCCTACCTCGATGCGCTCATCCTCGCCGTCCAACTCACGCTTGATGAACTCGCGTACCGGATCGACCGGAGGCGGGAATTCACTGGGCGCGTGCGGGCTTCTGCCGTTGCTGGCCATGGCTCAGCCCGCCTTCTTGGCCTTGATGGCCTCGGTGAGCTTGGGCATGATCTTGTTCAGATCACCGACGATCCCGAGATCAGAGAACTCGAAGATGGGCGCGTTGGCGTCCTTGTTGATCGCCACGATGTTCTCCGAGGACTGCATCCCGACCTTGTGCTGGATGGCGCCGGAGATGCCGGCGGCCAGGTAGAGCTTGGGGGACACGGTCTTGCCGGTCTGGCCGATCTGAGCCGCATAGGGGTACCAGCCGGCGTCGACGACCGCTCGGGTCGCCGCCACGGCGGCGTTGCCGCCAAACGCCTTGGCCAGGGCCTCGGCCAGCTCAAAGCCCTCGGCCTTTCCGAGCCCGCGGCCGCCGGCCACGAGGATGTCGGCACCCTCAATGTCAACGTCGGCGCCGCGCTGCTCGCCGCGCTGAACCATCTTGGCCTGGGTCGAGAACGGGGAAAGCTCCATCTCGACGTCGATGACCTCGGCCGAAGCGTCGCCCTCCTGCTTGATCTCGAAGGCGTTGATGCGCCCGATGATGATCCCCAGATCGCCGCGGTAGCGGGACACGGAGATCTTCGAGTCCTGGAGGATCGGCCGGTGGGCGACGAGCTTTCCGTCCTCGGCCTTGACCTCGGTGACCTCCATCGTCACGCCAGCCTGCTTGCGCGCGGCCAGGCCGGCGCCGATCTCGAAGCCGAGCAGACCCCCGCCGAACAGGGCGTAGGCGTGGCCGCCATCGTCGATGACCTTGGCCATGACGTCGACCACCGGCTGGGCGAGGCCCTCGGGGCCCTTGCCCCGGAACACCTTGGTGGCCCCGTAGGCACCCAGGGTCGCGCAGAGCTCGTCGGTCAGGTCATCGCCGCCGACCACGACCGCGTGACACTCACCGCCGATCTCCTTCGCGCGCGCCGCGCCTTCGGAGACCGCGCCGAGGGAGTTCTTGTTGAACGCCCCTTCGTAGTGGAGTAAGTAGGTGAGAACGTCAGCCATTTAAATCAGCTTCCTTTCGTCGAGCCACGCGAGGATCTTCTCGACGGTCTCGTCGGTGTCCTCGTCCTCGATGATCTGGCCGGCCGCCTTGGCTGCCGGGTCGTGGAAGTCGCCGCACTGAACGCGCGAGCCGTCC
This sequence comes from Solirubrobacteraceae bacterium, assembly GCA_039922645.1. Classification (GTDB taxonomy): domain Bacteria; phylum Actinomycetota; class Thermoleophilia; order Solirubrobacterales; family Solirubrobacteraceae; genus Palsa-465. The sequence goes on from JBDTEE010000004.1 coordinate 16,029, forward strand.
GCGCCGACCAGCGAGGTATCGATGCCGACATCGCCCGCCGTGACCGCCTCGAGCGGCTTCTTCTTCGCGCCCATGATCGCCTTCAGCGACGGGTAGCGGGGCTCGTTGATGGCGTCACCGACGGAAATCACGGCCGGGAGCCCGACCTCGACGGTGTCGTAGCCGTACTCCGCCTGGCGCTCGCAGGTCAGCCCGCTTTCGGCGACGTCCATCTTGATCACCTGGGTGAGCGAGGGCATCTTCAGGTGGTCGGCCACCACCGCTCCGATCGTGTAGCACTCACCGTCATCGGACTGCTGACCGAGTAGGACCAGATCGGGCGACTCCTTCTCCAGCACCTTGGCCAGCGCGTAGCCGGTGGCCGCGACGTCGGAGCCGGCCAGCGCATCATCGCTGAGGTGCACCGAGCGGTCGGCGCCCAGCGAGACGGCCTTGTGCAGCGCGCGCACGGCGGTGTCGGGACCCATGGTCACAGCGACGATCTCGTCGACCTGCACCGCTCCACCCTCGCGGATCTGCATCGCGGCTTCGATCGCGTGCGTGTCGTAGGGATTCAGGTTTCTCTCCCCGGATCGGTCCATACGCCCCGTCGAAGGGTTGATTCGCTTCTCGACGGCGGCGTCCGGGACCTCTTTGACCAGGACGCAAATCTTCAAGTTGGCCTCCTATCGAATGTCCTGCGCGAGGCGGGCTCCGCCGCCGCGCGGTGAACCCGCGCTCTTCACCCATCTTGGGTGAGCGCATATTACCCGGTTGACTGACGAGTCAATCGGTCCCCCGGCGACCGGGAACATAGATGTACCGTAGGCGTGGACCTTGGCCTGCGCGTTACGGGCGTGCGCAAGCGTGAGTCCGACCCCCGACGAGGACTTCTCGCTCACGGTCTCAGGCGCGGACGGCGCCGCGGATGAAGTCGATGGCCTGCTGGGCCGGGGCCCCAGGCGTGAAGACCTCGGCGACGCCGAGGCCCTTGAGCTCGGCAATGTCGTCTTCCGGAATCGTCCCTCCGACCGTGACGACAACGTCATCGATCCCCTGCTCGGAGAGCAGTTCCATGATCCGCGGCACGAGCGTCATGTGCGCGCCGGAGAGGATCGAGAGCCCGACCGCGTCGGCATCCTCCTGGATGACCGTTTCGACGATCTGCTCGGGCGTCTGGTGAAGCCCGGTGTAGATGACCTCCATGCCGGCATCGCGCAGCGCACGGGCGATGATCTTGGCCCCACGATCGTGCCCGTCAAGCCCCGGCTTGGCGACGACGACGCGGATCTTCTTTTCGGAGGTTGTGCTGGCCATTTGAGGGAGCGCGAGTCTAACCGCTCCCGTCGCGCTCCGGGCGGCCCGGCCGGCTACCGGCCAGACCGCCCGCCCGAGGGTCCGCTAACGGACGATGACCGTCATCTTCATGCTCGGATGGAGCGTGCAGTAGAGCTTGTAGGTGCCCGCCCGCAAGAAGGTGTGGCTGTAGTTGCCGTAGTACTGGGTGTGGGAGTGGAACTTGACCGGGCCGCTCTTGACCTTGACGTTGTGGTAGAGGCTGCCCGCCCAATGCCAGGTGACCTTGGTCCCCTTCTTGACGGTCAGGGTCTTCACGCTGAAGTAGCTGTCCTTGACGGCGACGGTCTTCGTCGCGGCGAGCGCGATCGAGGAAAAGGCTGCGAGTACGACAGTGAGGGTGAGCAGCGCCCGGAGGCGGCGGTCACGAAGGAGGCGATTGAGCATGGCGGCAGTCTAGGGCCAGCGGGAGCGGCGACGCGGCAGAGTCGAGCGCGAGTGGCGGCCTCGCACCCGAGAGACGACCGCCGCGCTGAGCGCCCCGCTGCTGCCCGCCACCGCTCCGAGCACCACGGCGGTTCGCAGGCGCCGCCGCAGACGGTCGAAGCGCAGGACCGGCCAGCCCTCCTGGCGGGCAATGCGGCCCAGCGCGGCGTCAGGGTTGACGGCCACCGGATGGCCGACAGCACGGAGCATGGGCAGATCTGACTCCGAGTCCGAGTAGGCGTAAGAGGCAGTCAGATCGATCCCCTCGCGCTCGGCAAGCTCCTCGATGGCCTGGGCCTTCTGCGCCCGGTAGACGAACAGACCAACCGGCTTGCCGGTGAACACCCCGTCCACGACCTCGGACAGGTTGGAGCCGATCGCCCCGTCCAGGGCCATCACCTGAGCCAGGATCTCGGCCAGTTCCTGGGATGCGGCCGTGACGATGTAGGCGCGCCGCCCCGCGTCCTGGTGCTCATGGGCGATGTCCAGCATTTGCGGGTAGTGCTTGGGCAGGATCCCGGCCAGGACATCCGCTCCGAGGCGCTCGAGGTCCTTCACCCGCGTTCCCTCCAGCGAAGCCGAGATGCGGTCGCGCAGGGCCAGGGAATCCTCGTCGGTGGCCCCGTGGAGCCGGAATTGGATGTTGGCGATCGCGTCAGCGAGCAGCTGGCGGCGTCCCAGCAAGCCGGCACGGTAGGCCGCCCGGCCGAACTGGAAGGCCGACGAGCCCTGGATCAGGGTCTTGTCGAGATCAAAGAAGGCCGCCGCGGGCCGGCCACCGGCCAGGCCGCGATGCCGGCCGTCGGCGGCGGGCGGTGCCCCGGTCGGGCCCCCGTCCTCAGCCGCCATTGACCTCGACGATCACCGCGTCGCCCTGGCCGCCACCCGAGCAGATCGCCGCACAGCCGAGGCCACCGCCGCGCCGGCGCAGCTCATAGACCAGGGTGCCCAGGATCCGAGCCCCCGAGGCCCCGATCGGGTGGCCCAGGGCCACGGCACCACCGTTGACGTTGACCTTGTCCTCGTCGATGCCCAGCATGCGCATCGAGTTCAGGGTGACCGAGGCAAACGCCTCGTTGATCTCCCACAGGTCGATGTCTTGGGCCGAAAGCCCCGCCTTATCGAGGGCCTTCTGAGCCGCTTTAGCCGGGGTGCGGGCCAGGTAGGGGAAGTCATCGGCGACCTGGGCTTGGACGATGATGGTGGCCAGGGCGCGCTTGCCGTTGCGCTGCGCCCATTCTTCGCTGGCCACCACGATGGCGCCACCACCGTCGTTGACGCCGGGGGAGTTCCCCGCCGTGTGGCTTCCGTCCTTAAGGAAGATGGGCGGCAACTTGGACAGCGACTCGAGGCTCGAGTCGCGGCGCGGGCCCTCGTCGACCTCGACCACGGTGTCGCCCTTACGACCCTTGATCGTCACCGGGACGATCTCCTCGGGCAGGCGTCCCTCGTCGGTGGCCTTGATGGCCAACTCGTGCGAGCGCAGAGCCCAGCGATCCATGTCGGCCCGGGTCATCTCAAGCTCGGCCGCCACCTCGCTGGCTTCCTGAGCCATGTGCTTGCCCGAGAACGGGTTGGTGAGTCCGTCGTTGATCATCGCGTCGATCGCCTTCCCGTCACCCATGCGGAAGCCGAAGCGGGCCCCCTTGAGCAGGTACGGGGCGTTGGACATGGACTCCATACCGCCGCCCACGCCGACCTCGATGTCACCGGCCCGGATCGCGGCGTCGAGGATGCCGGCCGCGCGAATCCCCGAAGCGCACACCTTGTTGATCGTCTCCGAGGACACCTCCTTGGGGATCCCGGCCTTGATCTGCGCCTGTCGCGAGGGGATCTGGCCCTGACCGGCCTGGATCACCTGCCCCATGATGACGTGCTCCACGGCCTCGGGATCGACGTCCGCACGCTCCAGCGCAGCGGAGATGGCCCGGGCGCCGAGTTCCGTGGCCTCCAGCGAGGCCAGGCCACCGCCGAGCTTGCCGATCGGCGTACGCGCCGCCGAGAGGATGACTGTCTTGGGCATCGATAGTTCCTTTTGCGGATTGACTTCGCGGGTGGCCTCATCCTACGCGGCGCCCGGGGCGACAGGGTCCGGCCATTGGCCAGGCGCTTGGTAACGTGCCCGCGGTGGAGGTCACGGCGAGCACCGATGCACCGCTCGTCACCGGCGCTGACACCATCGTCAGTGCCGTCTTCGAGGACGAGGGTGTGGCCGCCGATCTGCCCGGCGGCGAGCTCGAGGCCATGCTGGACCGGGGCGAGGGCGCACGGACGCTCGGGCGCGTGGCCGTCACCCACTACGAGTCTCGCCGCGTGCTGCTCGTCGGCCTCGGGCCCCGGAGCGATTTCGGCTTCGAGTCCGCCCGCGTGGCCGCGGCGCGGGTCCATGAACGCGCCCGGCAGATCGGCACCCGGAGGCTGTGTTGGGAGCTGCCGTCGCGGGTCGGCGCCGAGATCGCCGAGGGGCTGATCAACGGTACGGCGCTGGCCGATTACCGCTTCACCCGCTACCGGCCCGCGCCTGCCGGCGAGACGCCGCTGAGCGAGCTGATCATCAGCGCCGACCGGGACCTGAGCGCCACGGTCCATCGCGCAGCTGTGCTGGCCGCAGCTCAGAACCGGGCCCGCGACCTGGCCAACGCAGCG
>JBDTEE010000005.1:0-25827 GCA_039922645.1 Solirubrobacteraceae bacterium
GGCTCCCGTTGAGCGTGCACCTGGTTGAACTGGGCACGCTGCTGGCTATGGCCTATGTGGTCTTCCGGCCGCTCGCCGGCCCCAAGGCCCTGCCTGGCCCGACCTCGCGCCGGGCCGCCGCCGACCTGGTCCGGGCCCATGGCTCGGACACGCTGTCCTTCTTCAAGCTTCGCGCCGACCAGCACTACTTCTTCGCCGATGACGGCAAGGCGTTCGTGGGTTACCGGATCGAGAACCGGGTGCTCCTTCTGTCCGGGGACCCGGTGGGTCCCGAGTCCGCCTTCCGCGCCTTGCTGGCCGAGTTGCAGGAGTTCGCCACCGCCCGCGGGTTGAAGCTGGGCGCTGTCGGCGCCTCCGAGCGCATTCGCCCGCTCTATGGCGAGCTCGGCCTGCGTACCATTTATCTCGGCGATGAGGCCATCCTGGACCTCGAGACCTTCTCTTTGGAGGGCCGTGCGATCCGCAAGATCCGCCAGTCCGTCAGCCGGCTCAGCAAGGCCGGGTACTCGGCCGAGATGCACCGTGTCTCTGAGCTCTCGCCCGAGACCACCCGCGAGGTCGACGCGGTGCTCGAGCGCGGTCGCGAGGGCGCGCCGGAGCGAGGCTTCTCGATGGCGATGGACGCCATCGACGGACCCCACGGCGAGGAGACCGTGGTCCTCCTGGCTCGCGATGGGGAAGACACCATCCGCGGCGTCCTGCACTTCGTGCCCTGCTACGGCCGGGATGCAGCCTCTTTGTCCTTCATGCGCCGCGACCCGGACACGCCCAACGGTCTGACCGAGTTCATGGTCGTCAAGGCTGCCGAGCTGCTCCCAGAGCGCGGAGTGCGTGAGATGTCGCTTAATTTCGCCGCCTTCGCAAAGTGGATTCACAGTCCGGCGGGACGGACGGAGAGGACGCTCGGCAAGCTCATCACCCTGGGTAATCCGTTCTTCCAGATTGAGAGCCTGTACCGCTTCAACGCCAAGTTCTTCCCGCGTTGGGAGCCCCGCTACCTGGTCTATCAGGGGCGGCTGGGTCTGGCGCGGGCCGGCGTGGCGGCGATGTGGGCCGAGGGACAGCTGCCCAAGCCGCCGTTTCGCCGCGAGAAAAACGATCCGTCACGCGGCCCGCGACAGCGCGAGCGCGCTAACCTGCGGTTAACCTAGTCGGGAGTCCGCCACCTCCCGGTGGCGGAGGCGACGATGAGCGCTGCCGCGGTCCGCACCGCGACTGCTGCGCCGCCGTGCCGATACGCTGGCGGTCCTCGGGCCGGCCCTCTTTGCCTTTCCAATGTCAAGCTTCAGTCGAGAGCATCACGAACAGTCGTCCCCCTGCTCAGGGCATGACGATGAACCCCGGGACGCCCGGTGTCGGTGAACGTCGCCGCACGCCCTGAGAGCAACATGACGGTGCTCCGCTACATCGACATCGTGCTGCTCGTCGTCGCGGCGCCGATCATGCTGCTGATCGGGGTGTCCGCCACCGGCTACCTGATCGGCGGCGGGGCGTGGATCGTGCTGCGGGTGGTCGGCATCGGGGTGGAGCGCGCGGCCGGGGCCACCACCGAAGCCAACCGCCAGATAGCCATTCGCATGGCCTACATGCTCGGCCGGCTGTTTGCGCTCGCCATCACCGTGATCCTGGTCCGCAAATCCGACGGTCAGGGAGCCGGCCTGGCCGCGCTGGTCGTCGTGGTGTTCGCCTTCACGATTGCCCTCGGCCTGTCTGCGGCCACCCGGCCGAGGTCGCGATGACCAACACGCGGAAGATCGGCTATACGCTCGCGGCCGGCTGGCTGGTCGTGACGATCCTGCTGGTCATCATCTTCGGGTTCGGCCACAAGAACAACACCTTCCAGATCCAGAACGAGTTCAAGCTCGTCAACTGGGTCAACCTGGGCGTGTTCAGCATCAACCGTGCCGTCGTCTACCTGTTCCTGGCCGCCATCCTCACCGTCGGCACGATGGTCTGGATCGCCGGACGGATGCAGGCGCGGCCGAACCGCATTCAGACGGCGATGGAGGTCATCTACTCGCTCATGCGTGACAACATCACGCGCGAGAACATGGACGACTCGATGGCCGCAAGGTGGTTTCCGTTTCTGGGCGCGCTGTTCCTGTTCATCTGGTACTGCAACCTGATCGGCTACCTCCCGCTGCCCACCAACACCGAGGAGACGTTCAACGTGTTCGGGGCCCACATTCCGTCCTTCGCGCTCTACGCGGCGACGGCGAACATCTCGGTGCCACTGGTGCTGGCCCTCGTCGTGTTCATCGCCTTCAACGTGGTCGGCGTTCGCGCCCAAGGGCCAGTGGGCTACGTCAAGAGCCTGATCCCGGCGGGGATCTCCGGCGTGGCGGCGATCCCGATGGGGATTCTCGAGGGCATTTCGACCTTTATGCGGCTCGTGTCTTTGACCATCCGGCTGTTTGCCAACATCCTGGCCGGCCACATGATCATCCTGTTCATGTCCGGTGGCCTGGCCGTGATCCTCGGGCTGACCTTCCTGGGCTGGGCGATACTGCCAATCGGCATCCTCGTTTACATGTTCGAGCTGGGCCTGATCGCCACGCTGCAGGCCTTCATCTTCGCGATCCTCGCTGCCATCTACATCGGTGGCGCGGTCACTCATCACTAAACCCAAAAGGAGCTGAGCTCAAGTGCTTTCAACCATCATCTCGTTCGCCGCCTCCTCGTCCGGGGTCGGGGCGGGGCTGGGCATCGGAATCGGCGGCGGCCTGGGTGCCGTTGGCGCCGGTGTCGGCATCGGGATCATCTTCGGCAAGGTCATCGAGGCGGTGACCCGCCAGCCCGAGATGCGCGATGAGATCACCCAGATCCAGTGGCTCGGCTTCGCCCTGACCGAGGCCTGCTTCTTCTACGGTCTGGTCGCTGGGCTGATCTCCTACGTGCTGAAGTAGATGCCGGTCGTCGCCTCCTCATCCGGGTCATTCCTGATCTCGCCCAATGTTGGGCTGATGGTCTGGACGCTGCTGTTGTTCGGGATCTCGATGTACGTCCTGTCCAAGCTGGCCTTCCCACGCATCAGCGCTGCGCTGGATAAGCGCCAGACGGCAATCGAGGATTCGATCGACGCCGCCGAGCGCACCCGTCGGGAAGCCGACGCGCTGCTCGCCGACTATCGCGAGCGGCTGACGGACGCGCGTCATCAGGCCGACGAGATCATCGACCGGGCGCGCAAGGCCGCCGAGATGCACGAGCGCGACGCCACCGAGGAGGCCAAGGCCAAGCGCGAGCAGCTAATGGAGCAGACCCGTCGCGACATCGAAAGCGAGACCCGGCGGGCAATTCAGGAGATCCGAAGAGAAGTGGCCGACCTCACGGTCCTGGCCACCGAGAAGGTGACGCGCAAGACCCTCACCGACGAGGACCAGCGCCGGCTCGTGCAGGACGCTCTGTCCGAGCTCGATTTCGGGGCTCTCAGCTCCGTCGAGGACCACCGCTAAACAATGGAGGAGATCGCCCGGGTCTACGCGCGTGCCCTGTTGGAGGTCGCCGTTGAGCACGATGAGCTCGACGAGGTCCGCGACCAGCTGAGCGCGTTTACCGATGCGATGAACGAGAACCGTGACCTGGCGGTCTTCTTCTTCTCGCCCTATTTCTCGGTCGAGGAGAAGAAGTCCGGGCTGGAAAAGGCGGTCACCGAGGCCAACCCGAACGTGATCAACTTCCTGGAGGCCCTAATCGAGCGCCACCGGATGCCGGCCATCTTCCGCATCCGGACCGAGTTCCAGGCGCTGTGGGCGCAGGAGCGCCGGCTGCTGCCGGTCCGCCTGACCAGCGCAATCGAGCTCGACGAGTCGATTCTCGAGGATCTCGGCAAGCGCATCGGGGAGCAGGTCGACCGTCAGATCGAGGTCTCCAGCGTGGTGGACCCCGACATCCTGGGCGGCATCGTCCTGCGCGTGGGGAACGTCGTCCTCGACGCCTCGATCAAGAACCGACTTGAACTACTCAGAAAGCAAGTGGCGCAGGCGTAATCAGCCGTGCCGGTAAGGGAGCTAAACGAAGTCACATGCAGATCAAGCCCGACGAGATCACCTCAATTCTCAAGAGCCGGATCGAGGGCCTGGACACCTCAAACGCCGAGCTGACCGAGGTCGGCACGGTGCTGTCCGTGGCCGACGGCATCTGCCGCATCCACGGCCTGGAGGACTGCATGTCCTTCGAGATGCTCGAGTTCCCCCACGACGTGACCGGCCTCGCCCTCAACCTCGAGTCCGACAACGTCGGCGCGGTCATGTTCGGCGAGTGGGAGAAGATCGTGGAAGGGGACACGGTCAAGCGCACCTCCCGTCTGCTCGACATTCCGGTCGGCGAGGCCCTGCTGGGCCGGATCGTCGACCCGCTCGGCAACCCGCTGGACGGCAAGGGCGACATCGCAACCACCGAGACTCGGCCTGCTGAGCACAAGGCACCCGGTGTCGTGCAGCGCCAGCCGGTCAAGGAGCCGATGCTCACCGGCCTGAAGGCGATCGACTCGATGATCCCCATCGGCCGAGGACAGCGCGAGCTGATCATCGGCGACCGCCAGACGGGCAAGACGTCAATCGCCATCGACACGATCATCAACAACAAGGATCGTAACCTGATCTGCGTCTACGTGGCCATCGGCCAGCGCAAGGCGACCGTGGTCCAGCTCGCCAGCACGCTGGAGGAGGCCGGGGCCCTGGAGAACACGATCATCGTCATGGCCGCCGCCGACGAGTCAGCGCCGATCAAGTTCCTGGCCCCGTACGCGGGCTGCGCGATGGCCGAGCACTTCCTCTACAACGGGAAAGCGGCCCTGACGGTCTACGACGACCTGACCAAGCACGCCTACGCCTACCGCCAGATGTCCCTGCTACTGCGCCGCCCACCGGGTCGCGAGGCCTATCCCGGGGACGTCTTCTACCTGCATTCGCGGCTGCTAGAGCGTGCGGTCAAGCTCAACGATGACCTCGGTGCCGGCAGCCTCACCTCGCTGCCGATCATCGAGACCCAGGCCGGCGACGTCTCGGCCTACATCCCCACCAACGTGATCTCGATCACCGACGGCCAGATCTTCCTGGAGCCGAAGCTGTTCTATTCCGGCGTGCGGCCGGCCATCAACGTGGGTATTTCCGTCTCCCGCGTAGGCGGCAACGCTCAGATCGGGCCGATGCGCAAGGTGGCCGGGCGCCTCAAGCTCGAGCTCTCCCAGTACCGCGATCTCGAGGCCTTCGCTCAGTTCGGATCCGACCTCGATGCCGATACGCGCCGGACGCTGGCGCGCGGTGAGCGTCTGGTCGAGGCGCTCAACCAGTCCGAGCGCCATCCGCTGCCGGTCGAGGATCAGGTGGTGCAGATTTATGCCGCCACCAACGGCTACGTCGATCGCATCGAGACCGAGAAGGTGTCCCACTTCCTGGCTGATCTGGCCGACTGGGTCCGCGGCAATGAGCCCGAGCTGATCAAGAAGATCGCCGATGGTGACTGGAGCGACGGCACCCAATCAGAGCTCGAGAAGGCCGTCTCCACGTTCGCCGAGGACTTTGGCTACGACCTTGACGAGGAGGGCCACCCGCTCGAGGATGAGAACGAGCCCCCCTCGCGCTCGAGCCGTAACGGATCGAGTTCGGACGAGGGCTCTGAGGAGGACCAGAGCGACGAGGCTGAGGCTGAGGCCCAGCCGGCCTGAGGTCCTGACGAATGGCCACCTCGCAGCGCGACGTTCGCAACCGCATCAGCGCGGTCAAGAACATCCAGAAGATCACCCGGGCCATGGAGATGGTGGCCGCCGCGCGCCTGCGCCGGGTCGAGCAGCGGATCGAGGCGCTGCGCCCCTATGCCGACGCCATCCGGCGGATGACCCGCCAGGCGGCTGAGGCGGCGGGTGACATACCGCGCCTCCCGATCCTGACCGAGCATGACGGGCTGCGAAACGTCGGCCTGCTGGTCGTGGCCGGCGACCGCGGGCTGGCCGGAGCGTTCAACTCCAATGCCGTGCGGGCCGGCGTGGCCGCCGCCCGCGAGCACGGTGCCGAGGGCCATGAGGCGGTCGTCTTCGCCTCTGGACGCCGGGCTGCCTCCTCGCTGACCTTCCGCGGCTTCGACGTCGCTGACAGCTTCACCGGGTTTACCGAGCGTCCGGCCTACGCCGACGCGCGGCGTATCGCCGAGCGCCTCATGGCCGCCTACATCGACGATGAGGTCGACCAGGTCGAGATCTTCTACAACGGCTACATCTCACCGCTCTCGCAGGTCATGCGCCGCGAGACGCTGCTTCCCCTACAACGGGCCAGCGTGCTGAGCGATGAGGACCAGGACGACGAGGCGGACGGTCAGGACCGCGACTCCTCCTCTTCGGAGCACCGCGCCCTGGTCGAGTACGAGCCTGATCCCGAGGAGATCCTCCGCCGCCTGGTCCCCGACTACGTGGAGATCTCCATCTACCGTGCGCTGCTGGAGTCAAGTGCCGCGGAGCTGGGCGCGCGGATGACGGCGATGCGGAATGCGTCCGAGAACGCCGGCACGCTCATCGATGACTTAACGCTGGAGATGAACCGCGCGCGCCAGGCGGAGATCACCCAGGAGATCATGGAAGTCGTTGCCGGAGCCGAGGGCCTGAGATAGCCCTTAAGCTCGTCCCGGCGCGTAACAGGAGAAGAAATGTCTGCCACCACTGAGTCAGAAACCCAGTCCACCACCACCAAGCTGAACACGGGCAGGATCGAGGAGATCCAGGGCGTCGTGATCGAGGCCGTGTTCCCCGACAAGCTGCCCGAGATCAACCACGCGATCACCGTCAAGCGGCCGGAGGCGGCCCGGGCCGAAGAGGACGAGGACATCGCCGCTTCCCAGTCCGACTTCCTGGTCTGCGAGGTCCAGCAGCACCTGGGCGACGACCGCGTCCGCGCCGTCGCCATGGACACCACCGACGGTCTGTCCCGCGGCACGGAGGTCATCGACACCGGCGAGCCGATCACCGTGCCGGTGGGGAAGCAGACCCTGGGCCGGATCTTCAACCTGCTCGGACAGCCGATCGACCTGGGCGAGCCGCTCGACGACGACGTCGAGCGTTGGCCCATCCATCGTCCCGCTCCCACCATCGAGGCCCTGACGCCGACGACGGAGATGTTCGAGACCGGGATCAAGGTCATCGACCTGCTGGCGCCCTACGCCCAGGGGGGCAAGGTGGGCCTATTCGGCGGTGCCGGTGTGGGCAAGACGGTGATCATCCAGGAGCTGATCCACAACCTGGCCCAGGAGCACGGCGGCCTGTCGGCATTCTGCGGCGTCGGGGAGCGTTCCCGCGAGGGCAACGACCTGTGGCTGGAGATGAAGGAGTCCGGCGTCCTGGACAAGACCATGCTGGTCTTCGGGCAGATGAACGAGCCTCCCGGAGCCCGGATGCGCGTCGCCCTGTCCGGGCTGACCATGGCCGAGTACTTCCGTGACCACGAAGGTCAGGACGTGCTGCTGTTCATCGACAACATCTTTCGCTTCGTGCAGGCCGGCTCAGAGGTCTCGGCTCTGCTCGGCCGGATGCCCTCCCAGGTCGGCTACCAGCCCACCCTGGAGTCCGAGATGGGTCAGTTGCAGGAGCGGATCACCTCGACCAAGAAGGGCTCGGTGACCTCGATCCAGGCTATCTACGTCCCCGCGGACGACTTGACCGACCCGGCCCCGGCCTCGGCCTTCGCCCACCTGAACGCGACCACGACCCTGTCGCGGTCGATCTCCGAGAAGGGGATCTACCCGGCCGTCGATCCGCTCGACTCGACCTCGACGATCCTCAAGCGGGAGATCCTCGGCGACGAGCATTTCGAGGTCGCCAACGAGGTCAAGGAGGTCCTCCAGCGCTACAAGGAGCTTCAGGACATCATCGCCATTCTCGGCATCGACGAGCTCTCGGACGAGGACAAGGTCAGTGTGCAGCGGGCGCGCCGAATCGAGCGCTTTCTCTCCCAGCCCTTCCACGTCGCCGAGCAGTTCACCGGCATCCCGGGGACCTTTGTTCCCATCAAGGAGTCGATCCGCGGCTTCAAGGAGATCCTCGAGGGCAAGCACGACGAGGTGCCCGAGCGGGCCTTCTTCATGAAGGGCACCATCGACGAGGTCGTCGAGCAGGCCAGCGGCGATTCCGGGGGTTCGGGCGCGACGAAGGACGCGGACTCGGATTCGGATTCGGGCGAGAAGAACGAGTCAGAGGAGTAGCCGACCGTGGCCCGGAACAAGTTCGACGTCGAGGTCCTCACCCCCGAGGGGGAGGTGTTCGCCGACGAAGTAGAGATGGTCTCGACCAAGACCGTGATCGGGTCGATCGGTGTCCTTGCGGGTCATCAGCCCCTGTTGGCCATGCTCGATCCGACTGAGCTCCGGCTCTACAAGTCGGACTCCGATGTGGTCCGCTTCGCCCAGTCGGAGGGCTATCTCCAGGTTTCGGGCGGGCGGGTCATGGTGCTCGTGGAAGAAGCCCATGACGCCGGTGATCTTGATGCCAGTGAGCTGCGCGAGCGCCTGAAACAGGCCGAGAAGGAGTTCGAGGATGCCGGCGAGGACAGCGAGAAGCGGCGCGTCGCCGAGCGGGACAAACTCCGCCGGGAGACGTTCCTCAACATTGCCGAAGGCAGTTGACGCTCGCGGGGCTTAGCCGAGCGTCAGGTTCGCCCCCTAGCCTTTCTGCCCGGCATGGTTGACGAGCGGAACCTGACCGAACGGCTGATCAGGTACGAGACCTCGCGCCCTGATGAGCTGATCGCGGCGGCAGGATTCGTCAAGGGCTGGCTCGAATCCCGCGATATCGAGGTGCGCGATTACGAACACCACGGCCTCCCCGTGCTGCTCGCCGAGACCGGTGCCCGGGCGGCTGACGCCCCCTGCGTCGTTTTTCATGGTCATCTCGACGTCGTGCCCGGCCGGCCCGAGCAGTTCACGCCGCGTGTCGAGGGCGATCGGCTGATTGGGCGCGGCGCCTACGACATGAAGGGCGGCCTGGCGGCAATGATGTGTGCGCTCAAGGACGTCGACGATCAGGACGTCGTCAAGGTGCGGCTGATCTGCGTGCCCGACGAGGAGTCAGAGGACCTCGACGAACGTTCGACCGACACTGCCGTCGGGCGGGGGTTGGGGGGCAGCTTCGCCATTACCGGGGAACCCACCAATCTGCACATCGGCGTCCAGGCCAAGGGGGTCCTGGTCATCCGGATCGTCGTCGCCGGGCGGGCCGCGCACAGCTCGACGCCGTGGCTCGGGGACAACGCCGTGCTCAAGGCCGTCGATGTGTTCCGGGCCATCGAGTCGCTGCCCTTCTCGCGTGAGTCCTCCGAGCTGTTTGACCGCCCGTCGATCAATCTGGGTCGGATCGAGGGCGGGGACGCGCTCAACAAGGTGCCCGACCGATGCGAGATGGCCGTCGACGTCCGTTACCTGCCCGGCCAAGACCCTGGGGAGATCCTGGCCCAGGTGCGGGCGATTCCGGGCATCGACGTCAAGCGAACCTTCATCCACCCGCCGGTCACCGTCTCGCCGACCAATCCCTACGTGCGCGCGCTGAGCGAAGCCGTGTCGCGGGTTCGGCCCGAGGGTGAGACGCTCAGTGTCGGGCGCGACGGCGCCTCGGATGCGGCGTCGTTCATCGAGGCTGGTATCCCCGCGGTCGAATTCGGTCCCGTTGGCGCTGGTCATCACGGCCCCGACGAGTGGGTCTCGCTGACCTCGCTAGGCCTCCACCGGCGCGCCCTGGGCGCCTTCGTCCGCCGCGTGCCAGCCTGGCTGGCCCCCCGGGAGAACGAGGGCCTGACCGCCATCGAGGGTGGTCTGGCGTGAGGCTCATGCCCCACAGCCGGGGCGGGGCGCTCTGGCGCTTCTTCCTGGCCGCCGTGATCATCATCTCGGCCACCGCCGCGACCACTGCGGTGGCGGGGCTGCTCCAGTTCAAGCAGTTGGCCGCTGACATCTCGCTGACCCCGGCCCTGAAGCACGCTCAGGTCACGATCCCCAGCCCGGGCGACCCGCAGACAATCCTCATCATCGGCTCCGACCACCGGGCGGGGGCTCCGTTCAACGCGGCCAATACCGACACGATGATGTTGGTCCGCCTCAACGGCGCCTCGCAGACCATCAACGTGATGTCGATTCCGCGCGACCTTCAGGTTCACGTGCCCGGATTCGGCCAGTACAAGCTGAACGCGGCCTATTCCCTTGGCGGCCCCAACCTCCTGATCAAGACGATCCACGCCAACGTGTTCCCGAATCTGCACGTCAACCACATCATCGACGTCAACTTCGGCAGCTTCGAAAAGCTGGTCAACGCCATCGGCTGCGTGTACAGCGATGTCGACCACCGCTACTACAACAACACCGCACTGACGGGGTACTCGAGCATCAACATCCAGCCGGGGTATCAGAAGCTGTGCGGCGCCTCCGCACTGTCCTTTGTCCGCTTCCGTCACACCGACTCCGATCTGGTCCGCAACGCCCGCCAGCAGGACTTCATTCGCTGGGCCAAGGATCAGTACGGCGTCGCCAACATCATCAACAACAAGGACACGCTGCTGCGGATCTTTGGGGCCAACACCCAGACCGATGGCGACCTTCACACCACCGACGGGCTGATCAACCTGTTCAACCTGGTCGCCTTCTCGGCCGGGCACACGATCAAGCAGGTCAAGTTCCCCGCCTATCAGCTGTCGGGCTGTGGCACCGTCGGGGCCAACGGGGCCACGACGCCCTGCTACCTGAGTGCCACCTCGAGCGACGAGGCGAACGTGTTCCACGAGTTCATGCAGCCCACCACCGTCGCCGCGGCCAAGAAGGCCAAGAGCGCGGGTAAGAGCGTGCAGAAGCACTCCGCGCACATTCAGACCGCGGGGCTGGTCGCTGATCGGGCCGATGGCCGCGCTCAGGCGTCAGCGCTGTCGCGGGCCGGGATGCCGGTCTACTTCCCGCGCCTGATCGTCACCGGATCCAACTACTGCTCGGATCAGACCAGCCAGTGCCCGCTGGAGGTCCCCAGCCCCGGCTCATATCCCCGCCACTACACGCTGCGCAACCAGGGTGGCCATCCGTATCCCGCCTACCGGATGACGCTGGCGATCAATCCTGTCCTCGGGGAGTACTACGGGGTCCAGGGGACGGAGTGGCAGCATCCGCCTCTGCTGGCCACGCCTTCGGAGACGAAGATGGTGGGCGGAAAGAAATTGCTTCTGTTCGCCCAGGGCGGCAAGCTGGTCGACGTGGCCTGGCGTACCCGGCGCGCTGTCTACTGGATCTCGAACACCCTGACCAGTGACATTCCCAACGCCCAGATGGTCGACATGGCCGCCTCGCTGTCCCGGTAGCCGCTGCTCCCGGGCGCTCGGGCTCGGGCCGGGCTCGCTACCCTCACCGGCTCCATGAGTAGCGAACGCAAACCGATCGCCGTCATCGGCACCGGCTACGTTGGTCTGGTCACCGCGGCCGGATTCGCCGAGCTGGGCCGCGAAGTGTGGTGCGTTGACGTCGACGCGGACAAGGTGGCCCGCCTGCAGCGGGGTGAGGTCCCCATCTACGAGCCAGGTCTGGCCGAGTGCCTGAGGCGCAACCGCGAGCGGATGCACTTCTCGACCGAGCTCGGCCAGGCGCTCGAGAACGCGCGGCTGCTGTTCGTGGCCGTGGGTACCCCGCCGACCTACTCTGGTGATGCCGACCTCTCGGCCGTTAACGCCGTCGTGTCGGCGATGCCGGCCTCCGACCGTCACGCTCTGGTCATGAAGTCGACCGTGCCCGTCGGAACCGGGACGGCCATCCAGCGTGTATTCGATGACCAGGGCAAGTCGGCCTTTGCCTACGTCTCCTGCCCGGAATTCCTCAAGGAGGGCTCCGCCCTGGAGGACTTCATGGATCCCGACCGGGTGGTGATCGGCGATAACGGCAACTGGGCCGGCGACGCGGTGGCCGCTCTGTACGAGCCGCTGGACGCCGCCCTGGTCCGCACCGACGTGGCCAGTGCCGAGATGGTCAAGCTGGCCGCCAACGCGTTTCTGGCCACCAAGATCTCGTTCATCAACGAGATCGCCAACGTGTGCGAGGAGACCGGCGCCGACGTCAGCGAGGTGGCCCGGGGGATGGGGTTGGACAAGCGCATCGGACCGCACTTCCTGCGCCCGGGCATCGGCTTCGGCGGATCCTGCTTCCCCAAGGA
Source organism: Solirubrobacteraceae bacterium (assembly GCA_039922645.1). Classification (GTDB taxonomy): domain Bacteria; phylum Actinomycetota; class Thermoleophilia; order Solirubrobacterales; family Solirubrobacteraceae; genus Palsa-465. The sequence continues at coordinate 12,152 of JBDTEE010000005.1, forward strand.
CGTCTCTGCGCTCAAGCAGCTGGCCGGCAACTCGGGGTATCACTTCCAGCTCCTCACGGCGGTGATCGAGGTCAACGAGCTTCAGAAGCGCCGTGTCATCTCCAAGCTCCAGAAGCACCTCGGGCCGCTGGTGGGCAAGCGGATCACCCTGCTCGGACTGGCGTTCAAGGCCAATACCGATGACATGCGCGAGGCGTCCTCGCTGGTCCTCGCCGCCCGGCTGAACGCCGACGGTGCCCACGTTCGGGCCTATGACCCGATCGCCGAGGACGAGGCGCGCAAGATGATGAGCGGGGTGGGCTTCGCTGGCTCCGCGCTGGAGGCCGTGCAGGACGCCGACGCCTGCATCCTGGTCACCGAATGGCCCGAGTTCGCCGAGCTGGACTGGAATGACGTCAGCCGGCGTATGGCCGGGCGACTGATCGTCGACGGCCGCAACTTCGTAGATGCCGACGCGGTTCGGGCGGCGGGCTTCATCTACGAGGGGATCGGGCGCTAGCTAGTGCAGGCGCTCATCCTGGCCGGCGGGGAGGGCACCCGCCTGCGTCCCCTCACCTCGAACACGCCGAAGCCGGTGGTGCCGCTGGTGGACCGCCCGTTCATCAACTACATGCTCGAGTGGTTGCGCGGCCATGGCGTCACGGAGGCGATCCTCTCCTGCGGTTTCATGGCCGACGGCGTGCGCCGCGTGCTCGGGGACGGATCGGCGCTCGGTATCTCGCTGCGCTACGTGGAGGAGCCGAAGCCGCTGGGCACCGGTGGCGCGCTGAAGTTCGCCGAGGATCTCCTCGAGGAGCGCTTTTTCATGCTCAACGGCGATGTGCTCACCGATATCGACCTGACCGCCCAGCTGCGCCAGCACGAGGCGACCGGCGCCCGGGCCACGCTGGCCCTGATCGCCGTGGACGACCCAAGCGCCTACGGGCTCGTCCGCCGCGATGAGGACACCTCAGTGACCGAATTCGTGGAGAAGCCCAGGGAGGACGAGATCGACACCAACCTGGTCAACGCCGGGGCCTACATCCTCGAGCGTGACGTCCTGGCTGACATGCCGCCGGCCGGGCGCAAGGTGTCGATCGAGCGCGAGGTCTTCCCTCATCTCGTCGGACAGGGACTGTTCGGCTACGAGGCCTCCGCCTACTGGCTGGACATCGGTACCCCGGAGCGCTACTTGCAGGGCACCTTCGACATCCTCGCCGGCGACGTGCAGACCGAGATCGGTCGGCGGCTGGCCGAGGCCGGCGGAGTGCTGGCTGAGGCGGACGTAGACGGCACCGTGCACGCGCCGGTCCTGATCGGCGCCGGAAGCTCGGTGGCCCAGGGCGCGATCATCGGTGGGCGCACGGTCCTGGGCCGCGACGTCGTTGTCCGAGAGCGCGCGCACGTCGACTCCTCGGTGATCCTCGACGGCTGCGAGATCGGCGCCGGTGCACGGATCAGCGGCGCCATCCTCGGGCCGGGGGTGAAGATCGGCGAGCGCTGTCACATCGACGGCCGAGTGGTCATCGGGGCCGACGTCAGCGTCGGGGCCGGAAACCGGCTCACCGCCGGCATGCGTATCTTCCCCGGGGTGCAGCTGCCTGCGGGAGCGGTCTCGTTTTGAGCTCGGTGACGACGCTAAACCGTGAAATCATCGGCGAACTGGACCCAACGGGCCAGCTGGCCGACATCCTCGACCTGCCCGAGCACCTTCGGGACGCGCTGTGGCGGGCGGAGTCAGCCAAGCTGCGACCGGTCGACTCGCCGGGTGGTCTGGTGGTGGCCGGCATGGGTGGCTCGGCCATCGGTGGCGCCCTGGCCCGCGCGGTGATCGGAGACCGGGCCTGCCGTCCGATCGCCATCGCCCGCGGCTACGCGTTGCCTCCGTGGAGCACGTCGGACGCGACCGTGCTCTGCGCCAGCTACTCGGGCAACACCGAGGAGACGCTGGCCGCCTACGAGGCCGCCGGCATCGTAGGCGCGCACCGTGTGGTCAGCACGACCGGGGGTGCCCTGGCCGAGGCCGCCCGCCGAGACGGCGTGCCCGTGGTGCCGCTGCCGGGCGGCTACCAGCCCCGCGCCGCGGTGGGCTACGGCCTGGTCGTCGCCCTGGAAGTGGCGGCGCTGGCCGGGGTGTGCGAGCCGCTGCACACGGAAATCGACGTGGCCGCCGCTCATGCCGAGGAGCTGATCGCCGAGTGGGGACCCGACGCGGATGAAGACTCCCTGGCCAAGCGCCTGGCCCGGCGCCTGCACGGCACGATTCCCCAGATCGCCGGGTCTGATCTGACCGCCCCGATCGCCTACCGCTGGAAGACGCAGATCAACGAGAACGCCAAGCGGCCGGCCTTCGCCGGCGAGCTGCCCGAGCTCGACCACAACGAGATCGTCGGCTGGACCGGCGCGACCGCGCTGGGGCGGTTCAGCGCCGTGCTGCTGGACGACTCCGACCTGCATCCCCGAGTTAGGACCCGGATTTCCCTTACCCACCGCCTGATCGCCGAGTCTGGAGCAGACGTGGAGCGGGTCCAGAGCGTGGGGGGGACCCGAATCGAGCGGCTGGTGTCGCTGGTTCTGCTCGGGGATCTCGTCTCGCTCTACCTGGCCATCCTCGAGGGCGTAGACCCCGCGGCAATCGCCGTTTTGGAGCAGCTGAAGCAGGACCTCGCCGAGGCCTGAACGGCCGGTCCCGCGGGGCTTAGGCGCATCTTCAAACCTTGACACGATCGTGGTAGGGTTGTCGGCGATGGAAGCGCTGACAATCAATCAGGCTGCGGGCACGACCGGCTGGTCAGCTCGCATGCTGCGCTACGTGGAGCAGGCCGGACTGGTCGCTCCGGCGCGCTCGTCCTCGGGATACCGACTCTACGGGCCGGCCCAGCTACAGCGCCTTCGCACGCTCAAGGAACTACTGGCCGGCTTCGACATCGGTCTCTCCGACGTGGCCTTCGCTGCCCGCATGGACACTGAGGCCGACCTGCGGGCGGCCGTCCAGCGGTGGCTTGAGGATGAGGCCCGGCGCCCCGCGGATGTCGAGGCTGCCGAGTGGCTGCGCTTTGAGCAGGACAAGCACGAGAAGCTCCTGGCGGCCGTGGCCTGACCCACGGGCTGCCCCAGCAAACCGCGAAAAAAACTGGAGACAATGAATATGACCACGACCGTGCCCGAGACCGACTACAAGGTCGCCGACCTGAGCCTGGCCGCGTTCGGCCGCAAGGAGATCCGGCTGGCCGAGCACGAGATGCCCGGCCTGATGGCCACCCGGCGCGAGTACGCCGACAGCCAGCCGCTCAAGGGAGCGCGAGTCACCGGCAGCCTTCACATGACGATCCAGACCGCGGTCCTGATCGAAACCCTCGTCGCCCTGGGCGCTGAGGTTCGCTGGGCCAGCTGCAACATCTTCTCCACGCAGGACCATGCCGCGGCCGCAATCGTGGTCGGGCCCGAGGGGACGCCCGAGACGCCCCAGGGTGTCCCGGTGTTCGCGTGGAAGGGCGAGACCCTCGACGAGTACTGGTGGTGCACAGACCAGGCTCTGAGCTGGCCTGAGGGCGGCCCGAACATGATCCTCGACGATGGCGGCGACGCCACACTGCTCGTCCACAAGGGCGTCGAGTTCGAGGCCGCGGGGGCGGTGCCCGACCCGAGCACGGCCGACAATGACGAGTTCCGGCTGATCCTCGAGCTGCTGACCCGCTCGCTGGAGGAGGATCCGCAGCGCTTCACCAACATGGCGGCCGAGATCCAGGGCGTCACCGAGGAGACGACCACCGGCGTCCATCGCCTCTACCAGTTCGCCGAGCAGGGGAGTCTGCTGTTCCCGGCCATCAACGTCAACGACTCCGTGACCAAGTCGAAGTTCGACAACAAGTACGGCTGCCGTCACAGCCTGATCGACGGCATCAACCGCGCCACCGACGTTCTGATCGGCGGCAAGGTGGCCGTGGTCTGCGGGTATGGCGACGTGGGCAAGGGCTGCGCCGATTCACTGCGCGGTCAGGGAGCACGCGTGATCGTGACCGAGATCGACCCCATCTGCGCCCTGCAGGCGGCCATGGACGGCTACCAGGTAGCCCGTCTGGAGGACGTGCTGGGTATGGCGGACATCTTCATCACCGCCACCGGGAACAAGGACGTCATCACCGCCGATCACATGAGCCAGATGAAGCATCAGGCCATCGTGGGCAACATCGGTCACTTCGACAACGAGATCGACATGGCCGGCCTGGCCCGGATCGACGGCGTCGAGAGGATCAACATCAAGCCGCAGGTCGACGAGTGGGTGTTCCCGGGTGGTCGCACGATCATCGTCCTCTCCGAGGGCCGGCTGCTCAACCTGGGCAACGCCACCGGTCACCCCAGCTTCGTGATGTCCAACTCCTTCACCAACCAGGTGATCGCTCAGATCGAGCTGTTTGGGCACAACGACAGCTACGACAAGAAGGTCTACACGCTGGCCAAGCACCTGGACGAGAAGGTGGCCCGACTGCACCTCGACGCCCTCGGCGTCCGGCTCACCGAGCTGACCGGCAGCCAGGCCTCCTACCTCGGCCTGCCCGTCGAGGGTCCGTTCAAGCCCGAGCACTACCGCTACTAGCACGGCCGAAACCTGAGTTGCCGGAATGGCGCGAGTGTCGGTTCCGCCACATGACGTAGCCGACCTCGCGCTGGCCCCCGAGGGGGAGGCACGGATCGCCTGGGCAGGCGGGCAGATGCCCGTCCTGCGCCGGGTGAGCGAGCGTTTCGCCACCGAGACGCCGCTGGCCGGCATGCGGATCGCCGCCTGCCTGCATGTCACGGCGGAGACGGCCAATCTCGTCCGGACGCTGCGCGCGGGCGGGGCTGAGGTCTCCCTCTGCTCGGCCAACCCGCTGTCCACCCAGGACGACGTGGCGGCCGCGTTGGTACTCGAGGACGGCGTGTCGGTGCGCGCGTTGCGCGGCGAGGATCTCGACACCTACGTCGAGCACGTCCTCGCTCTCCTGGCGGAAGGGCCGCACATCACCATCGACGATGGAGCCGACCTGCTGGTGACCGCGCACGCCAAGGGCGGACCGCTCGTCGAAGGCCTGATCGGCGGTACCGAGGAGACGGCCACCGGCCTGGTTCGCCTGCGCCGCCTCGAGGAGAAAGGCAAGCTGCGCTGCCCGGTCCTGGCCGTCAACGAGGCTCGGACCGAGCGCGCCCTGAACGACCGCCACGGTACGGGACAGTCGGCCCTGGACGGCATCGTGCGCGCCTCGGGCGTGCTCCTCGCCGGGCTCAGCATCGTCGTGCTCGGCTACGGCTGGGCGGGACAAGGTGTGGCCGAGCGGGCCCGCGGGGCCGGAGCCGTGGTCATCGTGTGTGAAGTCGATCCCCTGCGGGCCCTGGAGGCGCGCATGGCCGGCTACGAGGTGATGCCGTCGCGCGAGGCCGCCGAGCGCGGCGACGTGTTCGTGACCGTGACCGGATCCCGGCGGGTGCTTCGCGGCGAGCACTTCGAGCGCATGAAGGACGGCGCTGTGCTGGCCAACGCGGGGCACTTCGACGTCGAGCTGGATCTCGACGAGCTCAGCGAGCTGGCGGTGGGTGGCGTCCGGGATGTGGGCCGGCTGGTCGAGGAATACCGCTTGGCGGGTGGGCGGCGCCTGAACCTGCTGGCCCGGGGTCGGGTGGTCAACCTGGCCGCGGCCGAGGGTCATCCGGCAGCGGTCATGGACGTCTCCTTCGCCCTGCAGGCGCTGAGCATCGAGGAGCTGGTGCGCCGGCGGGGCGAGCTCAATCCCGGGGTGCACCCGGTGCCTGCCGCGATCGACCGCGAGGTTGGGCGGCTCAAGCTCGAGGCGCTCGGCGTGCGGATCGATGCGCCGACCGCCGACCAGGAGCACTACCGCGAATCCTGGGGCTGAGGTAGCGTTCACAAACGACCATGGCGGGCCATGAACAGCTGCGCGGCGGGATCGATCTCGGCGGGACCAAGATCGAAGCGGTAATCGTCGACGGCCAGGAGCAGGTGGTGGGTCAGGCGCGCGAGCAGACCCCAACCGACGGGGGCCCGAGCGCCGTGGCTGCGCAGATGGCCCGCGTGCTCCAGGCGGCGGCCCAGGCGGCCGGGGTCGAGAGCGCAGCGCTGGCCGGGGTGGGGGTTGGTTCCCCCGGCGACGTCGATGAGTCAGCGGGCACGGTGGGCAACGCGCGCAACCTGCCCGACTGGCGCGACATCTTCCCGCTGGCCGACTTTCTCTCCGAGCGTCTGGGGACGCGGGTCTTGGTCGGCAACGACGTCCAGGTGGCCACCCAGGCGGAGTTCCATCTCGGGGCGGGCAAGCCCTACCAGTCGGTGCTCGGAGTGTTCTGGGGCACCGGGGTGGGCGGCGGTCTGATCCTGAATGGCCAGCCCTGGCTGGGCCGCGGCGGGGCGGGCGAGATCGGCCACATGGTGGTCCGCAACGGTGGCGCCCGTTGCCCGTGCGGGCGGCGTGGCTGTATGGAGGCCTACGCCGGGCGGGCGGCCATGGAGGTCCGGGCCCGACGCGAGGTCGACAAGGGGGCCAAGACGGATCTGTTCAAGCTCATGAAGGAACGCGGCCGCACCCGCCTGACCAGTGCCGTATGGGCAGAGGCCCTGGATCGCGAGGATGCCCTCGCCCTGGAGCTGATCGCGCGGGCCATCAACGCGCTGGGGGCGGGGATCGCCTCGGCGGTCAACCTGCTCGACGTCGAGGCGGTGATCCTGGGCGGTGGGCTCGGGGTGCGCTTCGGCCAGCCGATGGCCGAGCGGATCTCGACTGAGATGCACCCGCACCTGTTCAACGACACTCGTCCCCCCGCTGTCCGGGTTGCCGGGCTGGGCGATCAGAGCGGCGGGATCGGCGCGGCCATGCTCGTCTCGGGCGACGTGTCCGCAGCCACGGGCTAGCTCAGGAACGCGAGCAGCAGCGCGCGAAAGTCCTCCGGGGTCTCCAGTGGGGCCAGGTGACCGGCGGCGGGGATTACTGCGCTGTGCGCGCGCGGCTCCCGTGCCAAATGCTCGGCGCCCTCGTGGAAGTCGGGCATGTCGTGTTCGCCGACCAGGATCAGGGACGGTGCGGTGATGGCGGCCATCAGCCCTGGGTCGTCCTCCAGCGGGTCCGGAGCCAGTGCCTCGTCCTGCGCCGGCAGCTGAAGCTCGAAGGCCCTTCGCGGCATCAACGCGACCCCAGGAGTTGCCCAGCAGCGTCGGCCTCCTCGACGCCCAGCGCGTCCATGGTCTCCAGCAGCGCCGTCCAGGCCGCTGGATCCTCTCTGGCCGGTGCGTCGCCGAAACCGGGGAGGTCAACTGCGATGGCCCTATAACCGGCGGCGGCCAGCGGCTCCAAATGGTCGTGCCAGATCCTCCGATCGGCCACGCCGGCGTGCAGCAGGACGAGCGCGCGGCCGTCGCCCCGCTCGTTGTGGGGGAGCGCCCGACGGGCGATCAGGCGACCTCGTAGCGCTCGGCTCGCTGGGCCTCGCGCTCGGACTCGTTCAGCATGCGGACGAACAGCCAGGTCAGGGCGATGCCCATGACCACCGATTGCTCCAGGGCCATGACCAGGCCGGCCATCGACTGGTCCTCGGAGGGGGAGAGGCCCCAGTAGTGGGGATGGTGGGCATAGAACGGATAGAACGAGGCGGGCGCGAAGGCGATCGCGATGCCGAGCAGGCCGACCAGCAGCTTGGTCGAGACCATGTAGGCGATCGGGCCCATGCCGCCCAGGCGCATCCGGCTCCGGATGGGCGAGAGGATGTGCCACCAATACAGAGTGCCGGCGGCACCGAAGCAGATGTGTTCGAAGGCGTGGATCGAGCTGTTCTTCAAGGCCGCGTCGTACATGGCGGGGATGTGCCAGGCCCACATGAAGCCGGCGTAGACCAGAACGGCGAAGGCCGGATGGGCCAGCAGTCCGGCGCGTCGCTCGATCGCCGTGAAGCGCCGGGTGACCGGCCGCAGGAGAACCTTGTTCAGGCCCAGGATGAGCAGAATGGGGACGATGTCCAAGAGCAGGATGTGCTGGACCATGTGCATGACCATCAGCTGATCGCCCAGCGAATCGATCGGGGAGACCAGCGCGAGCAGCACCGTGAGCAGGCCGGCGCCGAACAGGACCGCGTGACGCACTCCGGGCCGGTGGGAGCCTACACCGGCCCGTCCACGGCGCCAGGCGAGCCCATAGAGCACGGCCAGGGCGGCCACGCCGACGAGCACGCTCGGTTCAAACGTCCAGCTGATCTGCGGGGAGACACTGCTAGGCAACGGGCAACATTCTGACTGCTCGACAAAGTCGGGTGGCGTCAATAACCTCGACTTCACATAGAGCAACCTCTCCAGTGCAGGAGGTCGGCCGATGCGGATCGAGGTCAAGGGACGCAACTTGCCCATTTCGGAGGACTTGCGCGAGTACGTTGTCAAGCGCTTTCGGAACGTGGCTAAGCAGGTCTCGGAGCTGGCAGGGCTCGAGGTCGAGCTGTCCGAGGAGCGCAACCCGGCCATCTCCGACTCCGAGGTGGCTGAGGCCACGCTGCATCTGAAGGGGGTGACCCTGCGCGCCCACGACGCCTCCCCGGACATGAAGCACTCGATCAAGCTGTGCGCCGACGAACTCTCGGTTCAGGTCAAGCGCCATCGGGTCAAGCGCCGCAAGCGGCGCGCGACGCGGGCCGCCTCCGAGGCCCAGGCGCACCCGGTCGGGCCCGAGGGCATCTCGCCGGCAACGTGAGGCGCGCGGCGGGGCTCGCCGCCGCCGTCCTGCTGCTCTTCGCCCCGGCCTGGGCCGCCGCGCCCGGGGGTTCGCGCGGCCTGCGCGTTCACGGTGACCAGCTGGTGGCGGGCCCGGGCGCGGGCGGCCAGTGCAGTTGCGCGGAGTCAACCGCTCGGGGCTCGAGTACGCCTGTATCCAGGGCTGGCGCTTCTTCGACAGCCCCCACCCCGATCAGATCGCCACCCCCGGCATGGTCGCCGCTATGCGCAGCTGGGATATCAACGTTGTCCCGGTGCCGCTCAACGAGGACTGCTGGCTCGGATTGCACACGGCGCGCGGGCGTGGGGGGCGCCCCTACCGGCGGATCGTCGCCGCCTACGTCTGGGAGCTGAACGCCGCCCACCTGTACGCGATCCTCGACCTGCACCTGGCTGCGCCGGGTGCCGCGCGGGCCACCACCCAGCTGCCGATGGCCGATCGGACCCACGCACCGGCCTTCTGGCGATCCGTGGCCCGGACCTTCAAGAGAAATCACGCGGTCCTCTTCGAGCTCTACAACGAGCCCTACGGGTCAGCTGGAGCTGCTGGCTGCATGGCTGCCGCATTCCGGCCACCGCCTCGGCTCCGGCCTATCAGTCGGCCGGAATGCAGTCTCTGGGTCAATGCCGTGCGCTCCGGGGCGCGACCCAGGTTCTGATAACGGCTCGCCGTCACCCAGTGGGGTTCTCCGAACTCGGGGAGACCGACTGCGCGCACGGCTACATCGACACGATGATGGCCTTCGCCGATCGGCACCGGATCGGCTACCTGGGCTGGACCTGGGACGCCAGTGACAGTGGCTGGAGCTGCCGTCGCGGACCGGCCTTAATCACCGACTACAGCGGCCATCCGACCCCCTTCGGCATCGGGCTGCGGGACCATCTGCGCAGCCTCAGCCCCGGGACGGGAGCCGCGCTACCCTAAACCTATGTCCTTCCTGGACCGCGCGCTTCGCATGGGCGAGGCCAAGAGGTTCAAGTCCTACGCGCAGCGCGTCTCACGCATAAACGGCTTCGAGCAAGAGCTCGAGCACTACACGGACGAGGAGCTGCGGGAGTCCGCGGATGAGCTACGCGAGCGCGCTCGCGGGGGCGAATCGCTGGACGACCTGCTCTACGAGTGCTTCGCCCTGGTTCGCGAGGCGGGCAGGCGCTCGATGGCGATGCGCCACTTCGATGTCCAGCTGATCGGCGGCATGGTCCTGCACGACGGCGCCATCGCCGAGATGAAGACCGGTGAGGGTAAGACGCTGACCGCCACCCTGGCCGTGGTGCTCAACTCCCTGGGCGGGCGGGGCGTGCACGTGGTCACGGTCAACGACTACCTGGCCCGCCGCGACGCGATGTGGATGAAGCCGATCTACGACGTGCTCGGCGTCTCCGTGGGCGTGCTCCAGAACATGCAGCCCTACGAGGACAAGCGGGAGGCCTACGCGGCCGACGTCACCTACGGGACCAACTCCGAGTTCGGCTTCGACTACCTGCGCGACAACATGGCCCAGTCGCTGGAGGAGAAGGTCCAGCACGGCGGCCGTCCCAAGCCCGAGGAGGGCAAGTCGCCCTACCACACCTTCGCGGTGGTGGACGAGGTGGACAACATCCTCATCGACGAGGCGCGCACGCCGCTGATCATCTCGGGCGCCCCGGAGCAGGCGGCCGACCTGTACGCCAAGTTCGCTCGCCTGGCGCCGCGGATGCAGCCCGGCAAGACCCCGGACGGCATGGATCCGCGCATGAAGAAGGAGTTCGTCGCCGATTTCGACTACGAATTCGACGAGAAGCACAAGACCGTGGCCATCACCGAGCAGGGCGTGGCCAAGGCCGAGAAGTTCATGGGCATCGACCATCTCTACCGGGCTGAGAACGGCCACCTGGTCAACCATCTGATCCAGTCCCTGAAGGCCGAGTCGCTGTACAGGCGCGATGACGACTACGCGGTGATCGACGGCGAGGTCAAGATTATCGATGAGTTCACCGGCCGGATACTCGAGGGACGGCGCTGGTCGGAGGGTCTGCACCAGGCCGTCGAGGCCAAGGAGGGCGTCCGGGTTCAGGAAGAGAACCAGACGATGGCCACCGTCACGCTGCAGAACTACTTCCGGATGTACGACAAGCTGGCCGGCATGACCGGTACCGCCCTCACCGAGGCGACCGAGTTCATGAAGATCTACAAGCTGCCCGTGGTGCAGGTCCCGACCAACCAGCCGATGATCCGCGCGGACCGCAACGATCAGGTCTACAAGACCCAGGACGGCAAGTGGGCCGCGGTGGTCAAGGAGATCGAGACTCGCAACGCCACGGGGCAGCCGATTTTGGTGGGCACGATCTCCGTCGAAGTTTCCGAGACGATCTCCGCCCACCTGAGCGAGAAGGGCATCAAGCACTCGGTGCTGAACGCCAAGCCCGAGTTCGCCGAGCGGGAGGGCGAGACGATCGCCGAGGCGGGTGCTCCCGGCGCGGTGACCATCGCCACCAACATGGCCGGCCGCGGCGTTGACATCAAGCTGGGCGGCAACTCCGAGCACCTGGCCGGGCTCGAGGTGGCCAAGCTCGGCCTGCAACCCGGCATGCCCGACTACGACGAGCACCTGGCCAAGGTGCTGCCGTCAATCGACGAGCGCATCGAGACCCAGCGCCAGCAGGTGCTGGACGCCGGGGGCATGTTCATCCTCGGCACCGAGCGCCACGAGTCGCGCCGGATCGACAACCAGCTGCGCGGCCGGGCCGGCCGCCAGGGAGACCCCGGCGAGTCTCGCTTCTTTTTGTCGGCTCAGGACGAGCTGGTGCGACTGTTCGCCGGCGAGCGGATCTACAAGATCCTCGACCGCCTGGGCAGCACCGACGAGGAGGGCAACGAGGAGCCGATCGAGGCCGGCATGCTCTCCAAGCAGATCGAGAAGGCGCAGAAGAAGGTCGAGGAGCAGCACTTCCTCATGCGCAAGCACACGCTGGAGTACGACGACGTGCTCAATCAGCAGCGCGAGGTGATCTACACCTACCGCGACGAGGTGCTCGAGGGCCGTGACATGTCAGACGCGGGCCGCGAGGAGATCGTGAACGTGATCGAGCGGCTGATCACCGAGTACACGGCCGGGGAATACGTTGAGGACTGGGACCTCGAGGCGCTCATGCGCCGCGTCGAGGAGATCTTCACCCCCAGCGACGATTTCTATGCCCTCGACCTGTCCAAAGTGGACCGGGAGGACCTCATCCTCCGCCTCCAGGAGGAGGCGCTGGCCCAGTACGACCAGCGCGAGCAGGAGCTGGGCGAGGACCTGATCCGCCAGGTCGAGCGCTTCCTGCTCCTGCAGATCATCGATCAGCGCTGGCAGGAGCATCTGTACGACATGGACTACCTGCGCGAGGGCATCCACCTGCGCGGGTTCGCCCAGATCGAGCCGCTGGTGGCCTACAAGAACGAGGCCTTCGAACTCTTCCGCGACCTGATGAACAGCATCTGGGCCGATTTCGCCCGGCTGATCTTCCACGTCGAGGTGACCCTCCAGGACGGGAACGGCGGTCCGCCGCAGGCGCCGCCGATGCGCTCCAATCCGGCCCGCAGCTCGGCCACGGGCGGTGGCCGGGTCAGCTACTCAGGTGGCTCCAGCGCCCAGCCGAGCGCCCTGGCCATGGCTGCGGCTGGCGCGGGGCCGGCCGAGGGCTACGCCGAGGAGGCCATGGCCGCCGATGCCGGGCTACCCCATGTCGAGCAGCGGCGGGTCGATGAGGTCGAGCAGATCGGCCGTAACGACCCCTGTTGGTGCGGGTCGGGCAAGAAGTTCAAGAAGTGCCACGGCGCCTGAGCCCCTGAGTCCCTGAGCCCCTGAGCGCCTGAGCCCCGGCGGCTTCTGTAAAAGGTCACCTCGGGCTGGCGATGGCCGTTGCATGTCAGCTGCGCCGGCCAGCGCCGCCGGCCGGGCATCGCCACCCATCAGGTCCGCGGGCTGACCCGGGCCGATGCCCGCATCCCGCTCGGGATTGCCGTCACCAGCCCAGCCCAGCCCGGGCCTTCCTGGACTGTGCCGAGGACCTCGGTCCGCGGCGCCTGGCCGCGACGCCAACGGGCTGGCGGCGGGGTTCGTCACCCTGCGGGTCACCTGGGGGCGCCTGACCACCAGCGCCGGCGTCGAGGCCAGGCGGCTGCGGGCGATCCTCGAGGCGAGAGGGCTGATCTAGGGCCAGCTAGCCCTGGTTGACGTACCGGACGGTCTCCGGGGTGATCACGTACTTGACTCGCTCTTCCTCCGGGGTGCGGTAGGGGTACTTGTCCTGGTTGATGTACTTCTTGGCCAGCCGGTCGATGTGATCGTCGGCGTCCTCCCGGGTGCCGATTGCCCGGCCCCGGATCTCGACGTACTCGTACGGATTATCGGCTGCGAAGGCCATCAGAGTGACGTGCCCGTCGCGGTCCAGGTTGGTCGGCCACCTGCGTCCGGCGGCGCTGTTGACGGCTAGCTCGTCGCCCTCGAGGCTCACCCAGACGATGGAGCTGGAAATGCTCCCATCCGAATTCAGCGTTGAGACGACGACGTAGTTGGCGGGCTCCAGTAGAGCCCGGACGCGGGGGTCATTTAGAGATGCCATGAAGCCGAGATTACCCGAACCTCTGAGTCCGCTCCCTGGTTTGGCCGTTCCCGGCGACGGGGATGATCGAGGGCGATGTCCTCGGGATTCCGACTAGAGCTGCTCGGTTCTACTCCCCGTGCCTACGACAGGGTCCTGACCCCGGAGGCGCTGGAGTTTGTCGGCGCGCTGCAGGACGAGTTTGGAGCGCGACGCGCGGAGCTTCTGGATGCCCGGGTGCGGCGCCGGGCCCAGCTGGCTGACGGAAAAATGCTCGATTTCCTGGCCGACACCGCCGAGATCCGCGAAGGCGACTGGCAGGTCGCGCCGGTCCCGCCGGACCTCGAGCAGCGCTGGGTGGAGATCACCGGCCCGACGGAGCGCAAGATGGTCA
>JBDTEE010000006.1:0-14197 GCA_039922645.1 Solirubrobacteraceae bacterium
CGGTCTGGCCTTCATCGCGGCCAACCTGGGCGCGCTGGAGATTCTTGGACAGGCGGCCAACGGCGCCCAGTACGGGGTCCCCGCAGTGCACTACTACTGGCTGGGGGCGGTCCCGGCCATGGTGTTCCTGGGCATCGTGATGATGCCCTTCTACTACGGAGCCAAGGTGCGCTCCGTGCCGGAGTACCTGCGACTGCGCTTCAACGAGGCCACGCACGCCTTCAATGCGGCCACCTTCGCGATCGCCGCCGTCCTGATCTCCGGCGTCAACCTGTACGCGCTGGCTCTGATCATCCATCTGATGCTGGGCTGGTCGATCATCTTCGCGATCCTGATCGCCGCGGCGCTGGTGCTCGTCTACATCACCATGGGCGGCCTCACCTCAGCCATCTACAACGAGGTCCTGCAGTTCTTCGTGATCGTGGCCGCGCTGCTGCCGCTGACCCTTGTCGCACTGCATGCCGTCGGCGGGATCTCCGGGCTCGAGCACAAGATCAAGGCGTTCCCGAAGCTCGGTCAGCCGGCGCTGCACGCCTGGCAGGGCCTCGGTATCCACCACGTCACCAATCCGCTCAAGTCTGACTGGGTTGGAGTGGTCTTCGGTCTCGGCTTCGTGCTCGGCTTCGGCTACTGGACGACCAACTTTGCCGAGGTTCAGCGTGCCCTCTCGGCCAAGAACATGTCAGCGTCGCGGAGGACGCCGCTGATCGGAGCCTTCCCGAAGATCTTCCTGCCCGCGATCATCATCCTGCCCGGGCTGATCGCGGTGGTGACGGTCAAGGGGCTGGGCGTCGGCAAAAGCCTCGCCGAGCAGTACAACACCGCCATCCCGCATCTGATCGGCAACTACCTGCCCGAGGGGATGCTCGGCCTGGCGGTCACCGGGCTCCTAGCCGCGTTTATGGCCGGCGTGGCCGCCAACGTGACCGCCTTTAACACCGTGGTGACCTACGACCTGATCGAGTCGTACTTCGCCAAGGATCGCGACCCGGCCTTCTACATCCGGGCCGGGCGGCTGGTGACGATCGCCGGGATTCTCGTTTCGGTGTTCACGGCGCTCATCGCCAAGGGCTACTCGAACATCATGAACTACATCCAGACGCTGTTCTCGATCTTCAATGCGCCGCTGTTCGCCACCTTCATCATCGCCATGTTCTGGAAGCGGGCCACCGCGTGGGGCGGGTTCTTCAGTCTGGTCGCCGGTACGGCGGCGGCCTACGCCACGAACCGGCTGGCCGCGTACAACGTGATCTTCCACTTCGGCTCGCCGCTGAGCGCGAGCTTCTGGCAGGCGATCATCGCCTTCCTCGTCGACGCGTTCGTGATGGTGGCGGTGTCGCTGGTCACCAAGCCCAAGTCGATCGAGGAGCTCGGTGGGCTCGTCTGGGGAAGCACTCGCAAGGAGGAGGCGGCCTCCGAAGTCGATTCGCGTGACAAGCTGTGGTGGCGCTCGCCGATCCTGCTCGGCGGCATCGCCATGGCCCTGGTCATCATCCTGAACATCATCTTCGCCTAGGGGGACTGACATGGCTGAGGAACACCAACGACCCTTCGGCGGACACGAGCGCCCCGGCGCGCCGGAACCGATGAGCTCCACCGGGGTCAGCGACGAGGAGGAGCTAAAAGCGGCACGAGTCGCCAATCGCTTCGACATCCGCCGGTTGATCGGTGGGGTCTTCCTGCTCTATGGCCTGATCCTGGTCGCACTCGGCCTGTTCGGCTCGCACGAGATCAAGACCAAGGCGGCTGGAATCAACGTCGACCTGTGGACGGGGATCGGCATGCTCGTATTCGGCGCGCTGATGGTCTTCTGGGCGCTTTCGCGCCCGACCGTGCCCGAACCGCCGGAGACGCGAGGCGAGGGCTCGGGGCGCATCCGGCGCGCCCCGGCCTAGTCGCTTCCGGGACATCCAGGCCAGCGTCGGCGCGGTACCAGGTGCGGGCCGAGGCCGTCGCGCCCGCTGGGCGTTCGCATGTGATGACGCCGGGTCCCGGCGACGGCCTGCGGCCCGCTGGGCGGCGGATCGCTAGCGGGCACTGAGAGCGAGCGGGGGCCGGGGCGGCGGCACGCGATAGCTCGTGGCGGTCGATACCCAACTGCGCTCACGCACTCAAGCACGGCTATCCGCGTGACGGCTGGCCTCGGTCGCCGCTCGGTCGGCCGCGCCTGGTCTGATTGCTGCTGCGGCGGGATCGCGGCTTAGCTGCTCAGCGTTGCGTCGACGCTGATCTGCACGCCGGCCAGGGCGCGGGAGACGGGGCAGTTCTTGGCTGCCGCATCAGCGGCTTGGGCAAAGGCGCTCTGATCGATGCCGGGAACGCGGCCGGTCACCGTGAGCTCCGAGGTGGTCACGGTGGGCGCGTCATCCTGCTGGTCGAGGGTGACCTTGGCGGTCACCTCCAGCCGCTCGGCGTCGTTTCCGCCTTGCGCCAACTCGTTCGAAAGCGCCATCGAGAAGCACGAGGCATGCGCCGCCGCGATGAACTCCTCCGGACTGGTCTGGCCGTTGGAGCGCTCGGTGCGCGATGCCCAGGTGACGCCCAGGTCAGACAGTGCTCCGCTGGCGCCATTGACAGTGCCCGTGCCGTGAGCGAGATTGCCCTCCCAGACTGTGGTTGCCGATCTCTCCGCAATGGCCATGTCGGCTCCTTCTCGGGTCGTCAGTGGTGTTCAATCACGCGGTCGATAAGGCCATACTCGACAGCCTCATCGGCCTTGAAGAAGCGATCGCGCTCCATGTCCACATGCACCTGGTCCACGGGTTGCCCAGTGTGGTGGGCGTAGATCTCGTCCGTGCGCCTGCGGATATTGAGAATCTCGCGTGCATGGATCTCGATGTCGGTCGACTGGCCCTCGAAACCGGCCGAGGGCTGGTGGATGAGGATCCGGCTGTTGGGCAGCGAGAAGCGCTTCCCGTGGGCGCCGGCGGTTAGCAGCAGCGAGCCCATTGACATGGCGATGCCGACGCAGATCGTCTGAATCTGCGGCTTGATGAACTGCATCGTGTCGTAAATGGCCAGACCCGAGTACACCGATCCGCCGGGACAGTTGATGTAGATCGAGATGTCCTTATCTGGATCCGAGGACTCGAGGTGGAGCAGCTGGGCCACGACCAGATTGGCCACGGTGTCGTCGATCGGCGAGCCGAGGAAAATGATTCGCTCGTTGAGCAGCCGGCTGTAGATGTCGAACTCGCGCTCGCCACGGGCGGTGCGCTCGATGACCATCGGAACCAGAGGCATGGCCCTCACCCTAGAACATGCGGACTGCGGGCGAGTAATGGCGCGCGCGAGGGCGGCGCCCCGGCCGGTAGTAGGCGATCCGTTCAGGGCACGAGCACGGCGGTGCCACTGAACGCCCCCGCGCGCAGGTCGCTGAGGGCTTGCTCAGCATCCTGGAGTGCGTACGTGGTGACGGTCGTGCGGACGGGGATCTTCGGCGCCAGCGCAAGGAACTCGTGGCCGTCTGCCCGGGTTAGGTTGGCGACCGAGCGAATGCTGTGCTCGTGCCACAGGTCTTCGTAGGGAAATGAGGGGATGTCCGACATGTGGATCCCGGCGCAGATCACGCTGCCCCCCGGAGCCAGCACCCGCAGCGCGGCTGGCACCAGGGCACCCGCCGAGGCGAAGATGATCGTCGCGTCGAGTCCCTCGGGGGGACGCTCGTCGCTGCCCCCGGCCCAGACCGCGCCCAGCGAGCGGGCGAAGGCCTGGCCCAGGGCATCGCCTGCGCGGGTGAACGCGTACACCTCGCGACCTTGGTGGACGGCGACCTGGCAGATGATGTGAGCAGCCGAGCCGAAGCCGTAGAGACCGAGGCGAGGGGCGTCATCAGTCATGCGAAGCGCCCGGTAGCCGATCAGCCCGCCACAGAGCAGCGGCGCTGCCTGCTTGTCGGTCAGTTCATCGGGAAGTGGCAGGCAGAAACGCTCGTCGGCGACCGTGAGCTCGGCATAGCCTCCGTCGATGTCGCGACCGGTGAAACGGGCGTGAAGACAAAGGTTCTCCCGGCCGCTGCGGCAATAGCGGCACGCACCGTCGGTCCAGCCCAACCAGGGCACGCCGACGCGCCGTCCATCGTCGGTGTCAGCGACGATCTGATGCCCCAGGATGACCGGCAGCTTTGGCGCTTCGATCTCGCCATCGCGCAGATGCAGGTCGGTCCGGCAGACGGCACAGGCTCGAACCCGCAGGCGCAGCTGCCCGGAGCCAGGCTCGGGATCGGGCACCTCGGCCGGCCGCAGGGCCTGCTTCGGGCGCTCGAGAAGGACCGCGCGCATGGCTTAATGATGACCGGCCGGCAGCGACGGCTGAATCCGACGTTGCCGGAGCCCGCTCGGGACCCGTTAGCGTTCAGCCGGTCTGATGGTTCCGCTCAACGTCCCCAACGTCCTCACTGTCATGCGGATCCTGCTCGTGCCGGTGCTGGTCGTCGCATTGCTGGCCAAGACCGGCAATGGCGACCTGCTGGCCGCGATCATCTTCGCCGTGGCCTCGGTGACCGATGCCGTCGACGGCCGGCTCGCCCGGTCGAGCAATTCAGTGACCACGTTCGGCAAGCTGATGGATCCGATCGCCGACAAGCTGCTCATCGTCGCCGCGCTCGTGGTCCTCGTCGCTCTGGGGCGGCTGGAGGCCTGGGTGGCGATGGTGATCATTGCCCGGGAGTTCGCCGTCACCGTCCTGCGCGCGGCGGCAGGGGCGCAGCAGGGCCTGGTCATCCCGGCCAGCTCGTTCGGAAAGGTCAAGACCGTGGCGCAGGTGCTGATGGTCATGGCCCTGATCGCCGTCGACGAGCGACCCGTATGGGTGACCGTGCTCGTGTACGTGACCGTGGCGGTCACTGTGCTCTCCGGCCTGGATTACTTCTTTGGCCTGCGTCGCCGGGTGGCTGAAGCCGCGGCGGCCCGCTCGGCGACCGACGCCACTGCACCGCCGGCCGAGTCCTGAGCACCTATCCGGTGGCGTGAAGCCAGGCGCTCAGCGCGGTGTGGGCGAGAGCGGGAGTGCCGCTGCGCAGTTCCTCGCGGATCTCACCCAGTGTGCCGAAGCGCTCGGCGACCACGTTGTGCTGGTGGATCGTCTCCAGGTTGACTTGGTGGGCGGAGACAAAGGACCGGTCGTCGAGCTGGGGTAGTTGCTCGATCACTCCGCGGACCATCTCCCGCACGCAGTCCTCGACGAACCGGGGGCGCCGGTGGGCCTTCTCCACCACGTAGGCCTCGTCGGTGCGCTTCATCAACTCGTAGATCTCGGACGACATGGACTGCTCGACGATCTCCAGCAGTACCGCCGCGTCCAGTTCGTCGTCACAGTCCTCGGGACAGCCGATGTGCAGCGTGCCCAGACCTCGCTGGTTGTGGGTCGCGACGGGCACGGCCTCGAGGATGCGCTCAATCTCGTCTCTGTCGAAGCCCTCCGCCTGCAGCCGCTCGCGGGCTGAGTCGGCAATCAGCTCCTGCGCGCACGGGCAGGCCGTCATGCCCTGGGCGGTGACGCCGACCAGGCGACGGGTACCGCGCTCGGTAGCGACGGCACAGCCGTGCAGCGTGTAGAGCTCCTGGGTGATGACCCCGGAGACGGGGGCGGGCTTGTGCTCGGGGAAGCGCGCCTCGACGCTCACCTCCGCACGGCGGGCGCCCTGGCGGTCGCGGACGAGCTGGGCGATGTGCTGGGCCAGCGTCTCGACCTTGAACACGCTGTCGCCGAGCACGACTTCGCCGATGGCCTCGTTGACGACCTCCTCGAAGCGCGACATATGCGCGCCCTTCTGGTTCGGACCCAGCTCGATCACGCATTCGAAGCGAGCCGAGAACAACTGCTGGTCACCGGCGGCGTCGGAAACCGGTCCGTTGGCGGCGCTTGCGCCTTGGCGCAGACGGATTACCTTCTCAACGCTGCTCACGCCAACCCGGGACAGGCTCAGGGCCAGCGCCGGGGTGCGCGCCTGCACGTCGATGAGCATCGAGGGGGATGGGGGACTGTCGGTCATCTCGCTCCGCTTCGTGTTCCGCTTCCCCGGTCGCTGAGAACGGCCGGCTCGATACAGAGTAGAGCGGTCGACTTCGCGCCTGAGGGGGCGCGTTTCGTAGCCGCCCCGGATTGTGGTATCAATCGAGCGGTCGTATCAGAAGTCACGAGGGAGGCTCCCGATAGATTCGGGAGTGCTCGAGAACGCAAGAGGAGGAGCTCAGGGGCTGTGAGCGTTGATCAAATCGTTCTGTTGAGCGATGATGCGCCGATCGCGGAGATGGACGAACTGCGCGCGCTGATCGCCGAGGGGCAGGAGCGAGGCTTCCTCACCTTCATCCAGATCGAGGCTTGCCTCGAAGAGGTGGAGGTCACCAAGGAGCAGCTGCAGGAGCTGCATGCGTATCTCGACGAGCACGGGATCGATGTGGTCGAGGCCGACGGCCGTCCCGCGCGCTCGGAGGCCGGCAGCGTCGAGGCAGGCGCACAGCGGGCTGCGGCCCCGGACCCTGAACAGCGTAAGAAGGTCGAGGTCGACCTCACCGTGGAGCCGAGCCTCGACTCTCTGCGGCTCTATCTGCGCTCCATCGGGCGGGTGAACCTACTCACCGCCGAGCAGGAGGTCCTCCTGGCCCGGCGTATCGAGCGCGGCGACATGACGGCCAAGCAGCAGATGATCGAGGCCAACCTGCGCCTGGTCGTGTCGATTGCCAAGTCGTATCTGGGCCGCGGGCTCACCTTCCTGGACCTGATCCAGGAGGGATCGATGGGCCTGATCCGCGCCGTGGAGAAGTTCGACTACCGCCGCGGCTACAAGTTCTCGACCTACGCCACCTGGTGGATCCGTCAGGCGGTCACCCGAGCCATTGCCGACAAGGGCCGCACGATTCGCATTCCTGTCCACATGGTCGAAAAGCTCAACAAGGTCGTCCACGTCGAGCGCCAGCTCGTCCAGCAGCTCGGTCGCGAACCGACGCCCCTGGAGATCGCCAACGAGCTCGAGACGACGGTGCGCGAGGTCCGCGACATCCTGCGCATGGCCCAGCAGCCCATTTCATTGGAGAAGCCCATCGGCGAGGAGGACGATTCCGCGCTTGGTGACTTCGTTGAGGACCAGACGGCCGAGTCGCCGTTCGAGCTGGCCTCCGAGCACCTGCGGCGGGAGAACCTGCGCCGCGCTTTGGCCGCGCTGCCCGAGCGCGAGCGCGAGGTGATCGAGATGCGCTTCGGGCTGAGCGGCGAGCGGCCATTCACGCTCGAGGAGGTCGGCCGCGCCTTCAACGTCACACGCGAGCGGATCCGCCAGATCGAGAACCACACGCTGAAGAAGCTCGAGGCGCTGCCCGAGGCCCAGCGGCTCCGCGACGCTTCGTAACCGCTTTGTGACAGACGCCGGGCCGGTGTCTACGGTCGGCTCATGGCTACAAAAAGAGATCCGCGCGGGCAGGGTGATCTGGGCGAACGCTCGGCTATGCTGTGGTTCGGGGCGCGCGGGGCCGGGGTGTTCTTCCTGGTGTTCCACAGCCCGGACTTCGACCTCATCGCCGAGTGGGGCGAGGGTCTTGTGCGCGTCCAGGTCAAGACGTCGACAGTGTTAAGAAACGGATGTTGGGAGGTCACGGTCTGCACACGAGGCGGTAATCGGAGCTGGAATGGGGTCGTGAAGCGTCTTGATCCCACGCGTTACGACGCGCTGTTCGCCCTCGTTGGACACGGTCGACGCTGGTTCATCCCCGCCTCAGCCGTCGGGGCGGCAGCGGCCTCCGGCTGGGTGGACCGAAATACGCCGCCTACGAGATTGACCCCGGTGAGCGGCTGCCCGCGTGGGTCTCGTCGCTAGACTCGGCGCCCTCCCCGGCGGGGTTCCCGAGCGGTCAAAGGGACAGCGCTGTAAACGCTGCGGCTCAGCCTTCGCAGGTTCGAATCCTGCCCCCGCCATAGAGGTCCTCCGGTCCTCAACCCAACCCCATGTCAGCAGGCGAAACCGAGCCCAGCGGCGGACTCGACCGGGTCGGTGCGCCGGACGAAACCACCGAACCGACAAGTCGGCGGCGTCGCCTGAAGCGCTTCGCGGTCAAGGTCGACACGCAACCCTCGTTGCTGACCGCAGCCGGTGCGCTGCGCCGGCGTCTGCCCGGTGACGACCGCTTCGGTGACTCGCTGTCCACGGCCGGCTCGCATCCGGCCGAGGTCGTGGCCCGCGGAGTCTCGTCGTTCCAGCCGGGCCGCAAGAGCGTCGCCCAAGAACTGGGCCTCGCCGGTCTCCAGGTCTGGCAGTCGCTATCGGAGGCAACGGGCCGCGGCCGGGGCGACCAGGAACTGGCCGTCCTGTTCACCGACCTGGTCGGGTTCTCGGCCTGGGCACTTCGGGCCGGTGACGCCGCCACGCTAGAGCTCCTGCGGGCCGTGGGCACCGCCCTGGAGGATGCAGTTACCGCCCATCAGGGAAGGATCGTCAAGCGGCTGGGCGACGGGATCATGGCCACCTTCCGGGAGGCGCGCCCCGCGGTCGACGCCGCGCTCGACGCCCAGGTAGCGGTGGCCGAGATCGACCTCGACGGTCATACCCCGCGCATGCGCGCGGGGATCCACTGGGGCCGTCCCCGCAAACTCGGCGGCGACTACCTCGGGGTGGACGTGAATGTCGCCGCTCGGGTCGGCGCGGCCGCCAAGGCCGATCAGGTGCTCGTCTCGGAGGCGCTTCTGGCCCGTATCGAGACGCAGGATCTGCGAACCGGCCGGGCAAAGCGTCTGCGCGCTGATGGCGCTCCCCGCGACCTCCACGTGGTGCCGATCTCCCGGGCGTCCTAGCGCTGATCGCCGGGTGGGCGGCCTGCCGGACCGGCCGACTTCGCGGCCAGATCGCAACTTCCTGCCCTATGCAGGTTTTCTTGCAGAGGTGGCCGGGTCAGCCGGTGAAAAGGGCTCCGTGTTACCGTCAGCGCCTTCCGAGCCGTGCGGCTACCCCAGTCCGCGCTGGGTCTGGACATTCCGATGCCCTCCGCCAAGACGCCACTGAACCGCGCGGCCGGTGGGGTCCTGCTCGTTCTCGCGGTTGCTCTCCTCGTCGTGCTCTTGACGGCTGGCTCGCCTACGGCCAGCGCGGCCACAACCGGTCAGCTCCAGCAGCAGATCGCCGCCGGCCAGGGGCGTGTCTCCTCGCTTTCGGGTGCGGTCGGCGCGGCCAGTCGCAGCGTCGCCCACCTCGGCCAGAGCGTGTCCACGCTGCAGCGCCAGGTCGACAGCCTCCAGGCCGACCTGAACGCAAAGCGGGTTGAACTCCTGAAGCTCCAAGCCGAACTGGCCGCCGCGCATGTACGGCTGGCTCAGCTCGAGGCGGCCCAGGCTCACACCGAGGCGGTCCTCTCCCAGCAGTTGGTCGGTAGCTACACGGCCGATCGCCCGGATCTGGTCAGCGTCATCCTCGAGGCCACCGGCTTCAAGAGTCTGCTCGAGCGGCTGTCCTTCGCTCAGCGGATCGGCAACCAAGACGCCCGGATCGTGGGCCAGGTCAAGGCCGCACGCCGCGCGGTCGCCGCCGAGGCGACCAGCCTGGGCAATCTGTCGGTGCGCCAGCAGCGTTTGACCACCCAGGTTCTCTACGAGCGCAACAGCGTCGACCGAACCCGCTTGACCTTGGTCTCGCAGGAGATCTCGGCCACGCGCGTGCGCAACGCTCGGGCGGGCCAACTCGCCTCGGCCCGCCAGTCGGTGGCCGGCCTGCACACCGAGCTTGTGCACCTCCAGGCGGCCCAGGCCGCCGCGGCCGCCCGCGCGGCTCGCGCCGCCGCCGTGCGGGCGTCGCCGCTCGCTCCCAGTTCCGGTTCCTCGGGTTCGTCGGGGTCCTCCGGCGGCTCCTCGGGAAGCGCTCCCGCTCCGGCACCGTCGAGCAACGGAGGCTTCAGCTTCCCGCTCCCCACCAGCGCCGCGTCCCCGCCAGGCACCTGGTCGCTTGACGATGGGGTGGACATCTCGGCCCCAGGGGGCACGCCTGAGTACGCCGTCTGCTCCGGCACGGTCGTCCTGCACGGGATCGGGGGCTTTGGCCCGTCGGCGCCGGTGATCCACTGCGACAGCTTGCTGTCGGGCTACGGGTACGTCTATTACGGCCACGCCGGACCGGGGAACTGGGTCCCCGTCGGGGCGCACGTGAGCCAGGGCCAGGTGGTCTCGCAGGTCGGCTATGGCGATGTCGGAATCTCCACCGGTCCGCACCTGGAGATCGGGTTCGCGGACTCTAGCGGCGCCCCCGTCGGCCCTTCCAGCGCGCCGGCCATGGCCGCCCTGCTGCACTCCGCCTACGGCGGTTGACGAAGTTCATACAGATTTCGTGAACTAGCGCCCGATCTGGGTTTTGGTTCCTCGCCCTCGTGGGTACCCAGGCGAACACTTCATGCCGCGGCGGAACGTTCCGCCGCGGTCGTATCACGGGGAAAGAGGCGCGATGAGTAGATCTGGCTGGCGGATCCTGGCCCTCCTGGCGGTGGCAAGCATGCTGTTCCTGGGCTTAACGGCGATCGCGGGCGCGGCCCGGCATCGGCGACCCGGCTTCGCGCGACCGCACGGCGCGGCCGCCCGCCAGCGGGCACAGCTTCGCGCCTTGCGAGCCTCGGGTGGGGCGCCTTCACCGACCCACACGCCGGACGATGGAGACCTGGCCGACGAGCAGGGCCAGTACGACTACGAGCGCACCGCACCGGGCACTTCGGTGTCTGGCGCCGCCCTTGTCAGCGCCTCCCGCCAGGCGCAAGCCCTCCCCAGCACGCCGGGTACCTGGCAGGAGACCACCACCAAGCCCTATAACGGCGAACCCGCCGGGTATACGGATCCCTTCTGGTCCAACGTCGGCGCGGGTTTCAGCCTCGTCGGCGGCCGGACCACTGCGCTGGCCCAAACGCCTGACGGCGACTGGTTCGCCGGTACCGCCGACGGGGGAGTCTGGCGCTCAAGCAACCGCGGAGGCTCCTGGACTCCGGTGTTCGACGGCATGCCGTCACTGTCCATCGGTGCCATTGCGGTCAACCCCGTCGACGGGTCGCTATGGGTTGGCACCGGGGAGGCCAACCAGAGCTCGGACAGCTACGCCGGCACGGGTGTTTACCGCTCGACCGACGGCGGTCAAACCTTTACCCGCGTCGGCAACGACTCCTCACCGGATGGCAATCCGCTGGTTTCGCGGACCATCTTCCAGCTGGTCTTCGACAAGTCCGGGGACGCCTACGCGGCCACCAACAACGGCCTCTTCCGGTACTCGCCCTCGAGCGGGCAGTGGATTGAGGTGCTCGACCCGGCTGGGCCGACCGACAACCCTCCGTATGACCAGCAGACGACCACCGTGGCCGTTGTTCCGCGCACCGGCGGCCGAGAGGTGATCACCGCCATCGGCTGGCATGGCCCGGGCAATACCCAGAACAACGGTTTCTACGAGTCGACCGACAGTGGCCACACGTTCACCCCGGTGACCCCCACCGGCGATATCAACGCGGCTGACATCGGTCGCACGACGTTTGCCTACTCGCGGGATGGCAGGAAGCTCTACGCGATCGTGCAATCGCCGGCTGCCCAGGCCGCCGGCGCCGAGTCGGTGCTCCAGGGCATCTTCTCAGCTAGCGGCAGCCCGGCCAACGTGGCCGGGCCGTGGACCAAGATTGCCGATGAGACCAAACTCGCCAACTCGGGCTCGGCTCTGGCGGTCGGATCCGGTTATGGAGTGGGCGTGCAGGCCTGGTACAACCAGGACCTCGCGGTCAGCCCCACCAACGACAACCACATCTACGCTGGACTCGAGGAGGTCTTCCAGTCCACCAACGGCGGCAGCTCGTGGTTCACGGCGAGCCCGTACTGGAACTACGGGCTGGCCTGCAACAACAGCGCGTCCGGGTGCCCCAACACCACCCATCCCGATCAGCACGCGATGATGATCGCCGACGGGAAGATCGTCATCGGGAACGACGGTGGCGTTTACTACCGGCCGTTGACCGACACCCAGCAGTACGGCAGCTGGACCGACACCAACTCGAGCCTGCGCTCGTGGCAGTACTACGACGGGCGCGCGGGGCAGCTCCCCCAGGGTGGCGGCACAGCCGTCTGGGGCGGGCTCCAGGACAACGGCACCTCAGTGCTGAACACCGGCGCTGCGCAGATGGCGGAGCCGGCCGGTGGCGACGGGTTTGATGTGATCGTCGATCCCACCAACGCCTACAAGATGGTCGGGGAGTACACCGACGGCACTATGTATTCCTCCACCGACGGTGGTCACTCGTTCTATGACCCGGTCAGCCCGGGTTGCGTGGCCCAGCAGACGGTTGGCGTCACGCCGCGGCCGGACTGCGACCCGTCCTTCCGCTTCGTGGCACCGCTGGTCCAGGACCAGCAGAACGCCAACACCTGGGTCGTCGGTGGACGTTACGTGTGGGTCTCCAAGGCGGGCTGGAGCACCAGCTGCACGACCTCATCCTGCACTTGGGTGAATGAATTCGATACCGGGGCGGCCAACGCCGTTACGGCGCTGTCCTCGGCCAACGACGGCGGCATCGTGTACGCCGGCTGGGTCTCCGGGGGCAACCCCGGTCCGAGCTTCGCACGCGGTATCGCCACCAACTACGGCGGAACCTGGCATCAGGTGAACACCACGGGTCTGCCCAACCGGTTCATCGCCGGCATGACGGTGGATCCCAGCAACCCGGCTCACGCCTACGCGATCTTCAACGGCTATTCCCGCCGTTGGGTTCCCGGTGGCGGGGTCGGTCACGTCTGGGAGACGCTCGATGGCGGACAGAGTTGGCATGACGTCTCGGGCAACCTGCCCGATATCGCCTCGGACGCGATGGTGCTCTCCGGCGGCAAGCTCGCCTTGGCCACCGACCAGGGGATGTTCGCCGCCCGGGAGGGCCGGGGCAGCTCGACCAGCTGGTTCCGGCTTGGTCACGGCCTGCCCAACGCGTCCGTCAACGATGTGACCCCAGGCCCGAGTGGTCGCATCTACGCCGCCACCCACGGGCGCGGGATCTGGAGCATCCCATTCCCCGGGGTTCGGGCCCAGAGCACGCGGCATCGCCGCTAGAGGCAGGGAGGGCGCCAGCGTGGCTAAAGCCGCTACGCTGGGCCAGCGCCCTCTTAGCTCAGCTGGTAGAGCACTTCGACGAACCCGCCCTCGGCGGCGATCGCCCCGCCCGCGATCGCGTGGTGATCGACCAGGACAACCTGCCAGTTCGCAGCGAGCGTCGTGGCCAGCCGCGTCGAGCCCTCGATGTCGGTGGATAACAGGGCGATGGTGCCGTGGGGAGGCGCGACGGCGTCCTGCACGAAGGGAGCGTAACGCGCGTCAGCGTCGCCTTCCGAGTCAGATCAGCGGACCGTGAGGACCACCTTCCCGCGCACGCCGCCCTCCTCCAGACGCCGGTGCGCGTCGGCGGCCTCCTCGAGCGCGAACACGGAGTCAACCACGACCCTGACCGCACCCTCCGCCACCAGGCCGACGACGCTCTCCAACCCCCGGCCGTCGGGCTCCACCAGGGGCTCCAGCACGCGCACGCCGAGATACTCGGCGTCGGCGCGGGTGGTCTCGTCGGCGCCGTCGGCGATCGCGAGCAGCACCCCGCCAGAGCGCAATGTCCGCAGCGCGGCGCTGGTGTCCTGCCCACCCACCAGATCGACGACCACGTCCACGTCCTGCCCGGCCTGCCCCACCGGCGCGTCACGGTCCACCAGCTCAAACGAACCGAGCTCGCGGAGGAAGTCATGGCTCTCCCCGCGGGCGGTGGCGATCACCGTGGCGCCTCGAGCCGCGGCGATCTGGACCGCGATGTGGCCCACTCCGCCCGCGGCGCCGTGGACGAGCACCACCTGGCCCGGGGACACGGCGGCGGCGTCGACCAGGGACTGCCAGGTCGTGAGCCCGGCCAGGGGCAGCGCCGCCGCCTGCTGGAAATCCAGGGCCGGCGGAATCTTCGCCAGCTGCAGCGAGGGCGCGGTCACGTACTCCGCGTAACAGCTGCCCGCGCGCGGGAACCGAGGCATCCCGAACACCCGGTCGCCGGGCGCAAACCGGGTCACGCCGTAGCCGCTGGAGACGACCACCCCGGCGACGTCCCAGCCGGGCACGTACGGCGGCGGCCCGGCCCATGCTGCCACCCCGGAGCCGCTGCGCGTCTTGTAGTCGACCGGGTTCAGGCCGGCCGCGTGGACCTCCACCAGCACCTCGGTGGAGGTCGGTGAGGGCGGCTCG
>JBDTEE010000007.1:0-8255 GCA_039922645.1 Solirubrobacteraceae bacterium
CCTAAAGCGAACCTAAGAGAGTAGGCGGGGGCGCGACTCGACGCCGCAAGACGGGTTAGGGTGAACGGTGAGCGTGCTCCGGTCGGGCGGGAACAACCAGCTAAACCGCGGTTTTCTGCGGACTATCGGGCCACTCGGCCTCGCTTTGGTGATCCTGATCGGTGCCCTTGGTTCGAGCGCCTCGGCCGCGGCGGCCATGAAAACGGTGCGCTACCGCGGGTACAGCGTCCGGGTACCCGCCAGCTGGCCTGTATACCGGCTGAGCGATAACGCTCAGACCTGCGTGCGCTTCAACCGGCACGCCGTCTACCTCGGCACCCCGAGCGCCGCGCAGCGCTGTCCGGCCCACGCCGCCGGGCGGACCGAGGCGATCCTCGTCGCCCCCAGCGCCACCATCCACCACGGCGGCTTTCAGACTCAGGCCGCCTCTGCGCCTGCGCTGGTCACCGGCGCCACCGGTCGCGAGACCAGGCTGACCGATGCCGCCCACGGCGTCACCGTGACCGCCACCTGGAACCGCTCACCCGGGCTCATCGAGGGTGCGCTCCACGTCCGCTCCCTGACCCGCGGGCCCGCCGCTCATGTCGCGTCGAGCACTGGCTTTCAGGCTCAGGCCCGCCGCGTTGCCCACGCCACGGGCAACGTGTACACCGGTCCCGGCTTCGACGCCTGCTCGACCCCGAGCCAGAACAGCATGAACGCCTGGAGAAGCTCCCCGTACCGAGCGCTGGGCGTCTACATCGGCGGCGCCAACAGCGCCTGCGCGCAGCCCAACCTCAATTCGACTTGGATGGCGACCCAGTCGGCGGCCGGCTGGCACATGATCCCCATCTACGTCGGCCTGCAGGCACCCAGCAACACGTGCGGATGCGCGGCGATCAGCTCGAGCCGGGCCGCCAGCCAGGGCACCGCTGCCGCCCAGGACGCCGTTACGCAGGCCCAGGCCGTGGGGATTGGGGCCGGTAACCCGATCTACAACGACATGGAGGGCTACCCGCGCGGGGGCAGCAACTCGACCGCGGTGATGAACTTCCTGGCTGCCTGGACGACCCAGCTGCACGCTGAGGGCTACGTGTCGGGCATCTACAGCAGCGGTGGATCGGGCATCGCCGACCTGGTCTCCCGCTACGGGACCACCTACAGCGAACCCGACGACATCTGGGTCGCCGATTGGAACGGCTCGGCCAGCACCAGTGATCCCTACCTCCCGGCCAACGATTGGCCCTCCCATCAGCGCCTGCATCAGTACAGCGGCGCTCACAACGAAACCTACGGTGGGGTGAGGATCAACATCGACGGCGACTACCTGGATGCCGCGACGGCCGGCGGTGGCTCGGCCACGCCCGCGGCGGCGCCGTCGCTTAGCGTCTCGCCGACCAGCAGCGGGATCGTCCAGCTCGCCGCGAGCTGGCCCGGGATCAGTGGGATCACCACCTGGCGGACCCTCGGCGGCACCAACCCCACTGCACTGGGCAGCGTGGACAACAGTCCGCTCAGAGGAGTCACGACGACGATCGCCGAGCACAGCGCCTTCCCCTACTACGCCATCCAGGCGCTGACCGCCTCCGGTCAGGTCATCGGGACCTCGTCCACTGTCCCCACGCGTCCACACGTCGTCCTCTACGGACACAGCGTGTTTGTCCCCCGCACGGGGATCACCGGCGTTCCCGCGGGTTGCTTCACCGGCGCCGCCTGTCAGCTCAGCGCCACCGTCACCTCGGGGCGCAGGCTCGTCGCCAGCGCCAGCAGCGAGCGCCTGAACAGCAGCGGAGGACTGCTCTTCTTCAGCCTGAACGCGACGGGTCGCAGGCTTCTGGCCCATACCCGGGGCCGGCGGCTGCCGGTTCGTATCATCGTCCGCGATGTCTCGGGCCGGAGTGCCTCCGCGCTGATGAACCTCGTCCCATACACGACGGTTGGCTCGGGTCCACGGCGGAGTGCCTCGCCGGCCTCCACCCTTCGTCTGCTGGGCAAGCGTGACTTCGTCCTACGCGGCGCCACCGGCGGCATCCTGGCCACCTGCACGGGGGCGGCTCCGTGCCTGGTCACGACCAAGATCTCCGCTGCCCACCAGACAGTGGCCACCACCAAGCCGGAGTTCATGGGCGCGAACTCGGCCGTGTACCTGAGCTACCGGCTGACCGGGTACGGCCGCAGCCTGCTGGCCCGGGCCAAGGGCAATCAGCTCGGCGTGCGCGTGGTGCTGAGCGACGCCACAGCCACCGCTGTGGCCCATATCTCGTTGTCCAGCTTCCGCTAAGCGCCGGGTTGGCGCCCGCGCCGGGGCGGCTGGCGCGCGGATCAGAACACGGGCGGGGGTGGGCGCGGCGTCGGTGGCGGCGGTTTCGGTTTCGGCTTCGGCTTCGGCTTCGGCTTGGCCTTTGGATAGGCCCAGGGAAGAGCCTGCTTGAGAAAACCGGTGAAGGCCAGCGCGCCGGCGGTAGTCAGGTGGAGACCGTCAGGCTGAAACCAGCCACCGTGACCGCGGCTGAAGTTAACCCAGTCCAAAAGGCGGGTGCGCTTGGGGTGACGATGAACCTCTTCGCGCACCGTGGTGGCGTCCGAGCCCGAACCTCCGCCCAGTTCTCTCGGGGTCACGAGCACCAGCAGCCGGTTGCAGCAGAGCAGCCCCAGGGTCTCGCCGATGTCAGCGTGGGTGATCGAACCGTCGGCGCCGAGGGCGATCACCACCATGTGCGGGAGGGTCCCCGCCTGCTTGCGGGCCCGCAGCAGAGCCAGCGCCTCCGGGAACTGACGGCAGCCGTGAGCGTTGACCTGAAAGCCAATGGCAGTCAGGTCGTACATGGCCAGGAGCATGGTCGAATCGCCGATGGCCAGCGGTGGCCGCTGGCCGGCCCGGTGGTGTGCGGGCCCCGCAGTCTCGACGCCTCCGCAGTCGGCCACCGCCGCCCGGGGCCAGGCAGCGGCGAGCCCCAGGAGCAGTGACAGGCCGCACGCTAGGGCAAGCACAGCCCGCCGCTCCACCCCCTGACGAATGACGCACCTCATCTAAGAGGGTACTGTGCCCGATTTGCCGGTCGGCCGTCGCGAGCAACTCTTGCGCGGGTGCGCACGCGGCCCCTCTAATGCTCTTTCCCACCGTCGAATTCGCGATCTTCTTCCCGATTGTGCTGGTCCTCTCCTGGGCGCTGATGGGCCGCCCGGCGCTGTGGAAGCCGTTCATCCTGGCCGCCAGCTACGTCTTCTATGCGGCCGCGAGTCCTACCTTCTGCCTCCTGCTGGCCGGCGTCACGCTGTGGAACCACCTCGCCGCACGGCTCATTCACCGCGCCGAGCGCCAGCGCACGAGACGCGCCCTGACCGGACTGGCGGTGGCCGGAGACCTGCTCGTCCTGGGCGTGTTCAAGTACTACTCGTTCTTCGCCCAGGCCTTCGCTCAGCTTCTGCACCGGCTGGCTTTCGGCGTGCCGTTCCCGCTGCTGACCATTGCCCTGCCCGTGGGCGTCAGCTTCTTTACCTTCCAGGCCATCTCCTACACCGTCGACGTGAGCCGGGGTCTGATCAAGCCCGCTTCGCTGCTCGACGTATCGATCTACCTGAGCTTCTTCCCGCATCTGGTGGCCGGTCCGATCGTCCGCGCCCGGGAGTTCCTGCCCCAGCTCGCCACCCCGCGAGACCCGCGGCGCGTGGCGGCCAGCTCCGGGCTGTTCCTGATCGGGCTGGGGCTGGTCAAGAAGGTGGTGATCGCCGATTACCTGGGACGGACGGTCGTGGACCCGGTGTTCGCGGTGCCCCAGGCCTATCACGCGCCGGACGCGCTGCTGGCCGCCTACGCCTACGCCGCCCAGATCTACTGCGACTTCTCCGGCTACACCGACATCGCCATAGGATTGGCCCTGCTGCTCGGCTTCGTCTTCCCGCAGAACTTCAATAGTCCCTACCGTGCCCTGGGCTTTCGCGACTTCTGGCGCCGCTGGCACATGACGCTGTCGCGATTCCTGCGGGACTTTCTCTATATCCCGCTGGGCGGAAATCGACGGGGCCGGCTGAACACCTATCGCAACCTGATGATCACGATGGTGCTCGGCGGGCTGTGGCACGGCGCCGCTTGGACATTCGTCCTCTGGGGGACCTTCCACGGTGCCGGCCTGGCCACCGAGCACGCGCTGTCGGGTCGGGTCAAGGTCAAGTTGCCGGTGTGGATACGCTGGCTGGTCACCTTCCACCTTGTCGTCCTTGGCTGGGTGATCTTCCGGGCTCAGAGCGTTGGCCAGATCGGGACCTTCATCAGCCGGTTGGCCTCGCCCGGCGCCGCCACCCTGTGGAGCGTCCCGGTGATCGCGGCGATCGTGGTCGTCATCGGCCTGCAAGTGCTACCCGAGCGGCCGGTCGAAGGCCTCCAGAATTGGATGGGCAGGCTGAATCCAGCGGTGCTCGGCGCAGTCCTCGCCGTACTCATACTTTTCGTCGCCGCGACCGTCCCCAGCCAGGGCGTTCCTCCGTTCATCTACTTCCGCTTCTAATTCCGATGACCCCTACCCGACCCGAGCACCGCGACGACAACCTGATGGAGCGTTTTGAGCGCGCCGGCGTCCGCCGCTCGCGCGCTCGGGACGCGATCCTGGCCGTCGCTATTGGTTGTCTGGTGCTCGTGATCTGCGCCGGTGCGTCGATCCGCAAGGCGGGGGAGACCACCCCGGCGGGGATTCAGCGCACCCTGCTCCTCGCCGTCGGGCGGCCCGCCGCCTGGATTTCCAACCAGCTTCCCCTCCACTCTGCGGCGCATACGTTCACCGCGTGGCTGTCCCCGGACGTCAGCCTCAACGGGCCGGGTGGCTTCACCAGCGCACCGGTGGCGGCCGCGGCCGCCACCATCCCTCCGGTCACCGCCGACGCATTCACGCCCGGCGATCTCGGCCTTCCCGCGGCTCCCCGGCGCCAGCTCCACACCCTGCTGGTGACGGGCGATTCCATGTC
This sequence comes from Solirubrobacteraceae bacterium, assembly GCA_039922645.1. Lineage (GTDB taxonomy): Bacteria > Actinomycetota > Thermoleophilia > Solirubrobacterales > Solirubrobacteraceae > Palsa-465. Next base: position 4,939 of record JBDTEE010000007.1, read on the forward strand.
TCAGCCGCTGGATCAGGATCTGGCCCAGACCCTCGATCCCGCCGGCGTCAAGGTGACTCGCGACCCCCACATCGGCACCGGGATCTCCAACACGGTGCTGGTTGACTGGGGCAAGCTCTCCACCCACCAGGTGCAACAGCTGCATCCCGACGCGGTGGTCGTGTTCATCGGCGCCAACGACGGATACTCGATGCCCGGTCCCGATGGCAAGCCGGTGAACTGCTGTGGCGTCGCCTGGGCCACGATCTACGCCAACCGGGTCCGGGGCATGATGAACACCTATCGCCAGGGGGGCGCCGCTCACGTCTACTGGCTGACGCTGCCCACGCCGCGGGAAGCGCTGCGTCAGGAGATCGCCGTCGAGGTCAACGCGGCCATCAAGGTCGCGTCCCAGCCATGGCGCGACCAGATCACCGTGATCGACATGGTGCCCGTGTTCACGCCCGGCAACCGCTACCGCGACTCAATGACGATCGGCGGGACGCCCACGATCGTCCGTCAATCAGACGGCATTCACCTCAACGACGCCGGCTCGGCCCTGGCGGCGAAGCTGGTCCTGGCCGCGATTGACCAGAACTTCCGCCGCTGAGCCTCCGAGCTAGGTGTTCTGCGTGAAGGTCCACTTCACCCGGCGGGAACCGTTCTTGCAGGCCACTTTGTCGTCGTACTGCACAGGGCTGCTGTCAAGGCGGGTCTTGGTGCAGTGCCAGCCACGGACGTGCCCGTGATGGCGAGCCACGTTGCGGCCCGTGGAGCAGCTGGTGTTCGTCACGCTGAGCGAGGTGAGATAAGAGTAGCCGTAGCCCTGTCCGGACCCGACGCCACAGCCCTTGGCCGCCTGGGCTTGGGGAGAGTGCGCCCCGGAGGCCGCCGCTATCGACAGAGTAAGGGCGGCGACGACAAAGACCGTCGTCGCCAGTCGGTATCCGCGTGACATGTTGTTGCGCCTCCTTGGGGTCAAGACCGGATTCCGGGCATGCTAGACGAGTCGGTCCGCTGTCTCGGCGTGGGCGTCTTCCGTAGACTCATACCGATCTGATCGACCCAAGGGGAGGGTGCGATGCGTAGTCGGCTTCACTTGTGCGGGGCGGTTGTGTTCGGGCTGACCGTCTGGCTGGTTCTCGGGTCAAGCGCGTTGGCGCGGGCACCGAGAGTCGTGCACCGAAGCGCACACTGGGGGACAGCGCCCGTGGCCCGAGGTGCTCGTCCCGCGCACGCCTCACGATCGGCCAAAGCACAAACCCGATCCCGAGGGGCCCGTCGCTTCCCGCGCTCCTCTGCGGGAGTCCACGGTGCCACCCCGGCTCGCCCGCAAGCTGCGTCTCGGGGGACGGCGGCAAGCCCCCCGTCGCTGCTGGCCAACTTCAACGGCGTCAGCAGCCGGGACAGTGCCGTTACCAATTTCGGCGCGGAATTCGAGCCTCCGGATCAAGGGCTCTGCGCCGGCAACGGCTACGTGGTGGAGATGGTCAACTCGGCCTACACGGTCTTCAAGCCCAACGGCACTGTGGTCACGGGGCCGTACAACATCAACGGCCCGTTCGACGAGGGATTGACCGAGTTCACCAGCGATCCGCGGTGTCACTACGACGCAGCGACCCACACCTGGTACGCCACGATTCTGTTCATCAACTCCAGCAACACCCAGTCCCGCGTCGATCTTGCGGTCAACACAACCGGTGATCCCACGAAAGCCTGGACGACCTACCGGATCGACACGACCGACACCGGCGGCCAGACCGGCCCCCGGCATCCCGGATGTCCTTGCTTGGGTGATCAGCCCACGCTGGGGATCGATGCTGACAACGTCTACATCACCACGAACGAGTTCTCGCTCCAGGGTCCTCAGTTCAACGGGGCGCAGGTCTACGCCGTGCCGAGGAGCGAACTGGTCGCCGCAGGGCCGTCGGCAACGCCGGCGCACTTCGTCCACTTCGACAACCTCAACATCGGTGGCAACGTGGCCACGTCGGTGCAGCCGGCCCTGACCACGGGGACGGCGCCAGCCGAGTATTTCCTGAACTCACTGGATCCCAACGGCACCTTCGACCAGCGAATCGGCGTCTGGGCAATGACCAACCGAACCCAGATCGCCCAGGGCGTCAGGCCGACCCTGTCCAGCATCGTCAGCCCCTCAGAAGCCTATGGCGTGCCGCCGAATGGCGAGCAGAAAGGTTCGACCAGCCTGATCAGCAGCGGGGACGACCGCATGCAGCAGGTGCAGTACATCGGGGGTCACGTGCTCGGGGCACTCGATTCGTCGGTGACGATCCCCGGCGATTCCACGGCCCGCGCCGGGGCGGCGTGGTTCGACGCGCAACCATCGCTGAGCGCCAACACCATCAGCGGAGCCACTCTCAGGCAGGGCTACGTCGTCCTGTCCGGGAACTACCTGATGTATCCCGCCATCCAGCGGGCCCCGGACGGGAAGACCGTGCTCGTCATGAGTCTCTCCGCGGCCAATCGATACCCGAGCGCTGTCTACTCGGTCCTCAACAGTGGTGCCTCGTCATTTGGCCCGGTCAACCTCGTTGCCGGTGGCACCGGTCCATATGACCCCACCGCGACGAGGTGGGGTGACTACTCGTGGTCGGTGCTGGATCCCTCCGGCCAATCGATCTGGGGAGCCACCGAATACATACCGCGCAAGTCCAGCCAGACCCCGGACGGTAAGGCAAATTGGGGCACGCGCGTGTTTGAGGTACCCACGCCCTAGGCACCGGTGGCGGCCCGGTAGCCCGCTTCGGCGGGCTACCGGATGCCGCTGTCGTAGTGGACCGTCAAGCGGGTGAAGCGCTCCGCACGTACAGAGACGGTTTCTGACTGGGCCCTCGGGTACGGATTGCCGTTGCGTGGTTCCAGCCGATAGCGACCCGGCGCCAGGTGCGCCGTGAACCCGCCGTCGGCCGCGGAGACGACCCGCAGAGCGAGTTTGTTGCCGGGTTCGCGCCTGAACACGAGCGTCGCCCGGTACGGGCGCTCACAGCTCTGTCCCGGACGCTGGACCGGGCACGTCGGGCCATAGAGGACGCGTCCCCGCACCCCGGAGTCGGGGGGGCGCGACGTGGCGCTCGCCGCGCAGCTGCCCAGGGCAACGACGAGGCCGGCCAGTGAGACTGCGCGCAGGGTCATGGATAAAGCTTGCGCCCCGGGAACCCTCCGCGCAAGGTGCAGGCGCCGCACGGTGCGCCTAACCGCGCGCGGCCAGGACCGCCTGGGCCGCGTTATGTCCGGGGATTCCGCTCACTCCACCGCCGCGCCTAGCCCCGGCGCCGCAGATCCACACGTTCTCACGCGCGGTCTCGACACCCCAGCGG
>JBDTEE010000008.1:0-5443 GCA_039922645.1 Solirubrobacteraceae bacterium
CCTTGCCGAATGGCGACTGCAGTCCGGCCGGCCCGGAGCCGGCGAGCTGATCGTCCCAACCCGCGATGGTGACGGGTGGAAGAAGCACGACTGGAACAACTGGCGCAAGCGGGTCTACCAGCCTGCGGCCAGGGCAGTCGGAGTGAGTGGGGACATGCGTCCGCGCCGGCTGCGCGGGAGCTTCGTGTCGCTGCTCCTTTGGGAAGGCCGAAGCGTGACCTACGTGGCAGCTCAGATCGGGTGTAGCGTCGCGACGCTCGCCCGCCATTACGTTGGCGTGATCGCTGAGCTCGAGGGTCAGCCTCGGGTTTCCGCTGCGGATGCAATCAGCGCTGCGCGCGCCAAAGTTGGGACTCATGGCTGGCGTAATCTGGGCGCAACCGACGCTGGGCAATAGCGGCCATGAGTGGGAACTGCACGACAACCCGAAGGAACCCAGACGCAGGGAGAACGTGGTCACGGATGCCCTGCCGTGCCCGCCCGTGCCGACGAGCCACTTCCATGGTAAGGAAGGGGTCGTCGGTTCGAGTCCGACAGAGGGCTCTAGAAACCCCCGGTAAGCCGGGGTTTTTCTCATTCGGGAGAGGGATGCATGTGTAAAAATGTCCCCAATCTGTCCCAGGTGAGCGTACGATTGACCCATGGCTGGGGTCCTTCGGGCGCCAGGTGCAGAAGAAGGTCGGGCCGGCGTGGACCGAGCGCGGCAGGCCGCCGGCGGGCTACTTCACCAAGCGCACCGCTGAGGACTGGCTACGCCGGGTCCTTGACGAGGGCCGCCGCGGAACGCTGCCAGGGATGGTGCAGACCCGTGCCACCTTCGCGGACCCGCGGCGGAGTGGCTCCGGTACATCGAGCACGACCGGATGCGCAAGGCCTCGACGGTGGGCACGTACCGAACGCTGCTGCGCTCGCAGATCCTGCCGACGTTCGCCGAGCTGCCGGTCGAGTCGGTCACGCCGTCGATGATCGAGGCATGGCTCGGGGCGATGGACCGTTCCGCCGCGACGCGCACGAAGGCGCTGGCGATGATGCACGGCATCTTCCAGCGGGCCCGCAAGGTGTGGGGGCTACCGGGAAATCCGGTCGCCGAGGTGGAGAAGCCGCCATTGTCGCGGGGCTCGGACATCGAGGTCTTCTCGCCCGAGGAGGTGTGGGCGCTGGTTCGCACAGCGGCCTCTGAACAGGATGCGGCGATCTTCCTGACCGCAGCCTTCACCGGGCTGAGGAGGGGGGAGCTGATCGCACTGCACTGGCGAGATGTGGACTTCGCCGGCTCGGTGATTCGGGTTAGGGCCAGCTACGTCGAGGGTGTGCTCAGCTCGCCCAAGTCGGGAAGGGTGAGGTCTGTCCCGATGGCCCCCGACGTGGCCGGCGCGTTGGCCAAGCTCGGCCGGCGCGAGCGCTTCATCGGCGACGACGACCTGGTGTTCGCCGGCGAGAGGGGCAGCTGTCTGGATGCCTCGGTCCTCCGACGACGCTATGACGCCGCTGTGCAGCGCGCCGGGCTGCGAAAGCTCCGCTTCCATGACCTCCGCCGCACGTTCGGCACCCGCATGATCGGCAAGGCCGACATTCGCCGCGTCCAGGAGTGGATGGGCCACGCCGACATCGAGACCACGATGAAGTAGCTGCACTACGCCCCGCGCGAAGAGGACGCCCGCCTCGTCGCCGAGGCCTTCGAGCTCCCGGCTCCGCCCGCAACAGAGCACACGACAGGCACCTAGCTTCCCTCCGGACTCTTCCCCTTCGATGCTCAATCGGTCCTGGGCACTACGTCTCACTTCCTAATTTGACAACAAACCTGCCCACGTTTGCCGCTGACCCCGGTCGGACGTAGGGCGGGCGGGGTCAGCGGCAAACGTCCGCGCTTGCAGGAGCTTCCGCGAACCCGTGTCGAGGGGTCAGTCGACGCTGCGGCCATCGGAAACGTCCGGAAACGTCCGCCTCGCGAACCCGGTTGGTTGGACCGCCAGGCCGAGCTCCGCGCGCGGGATCCTCCATCGAGCATGGATGTTCGATCACAAGCTCGATCTGCGCGCGCGAGACGTCGGTTTGAGCCCAGACTCGTCCCTCTCCTCGTTGCCTTGTTCGCTGGCCGAGAAAGCAAGGCATCGTGGTTAGACAGGCGACAGAGCGACGTTCATACCCTGGCGCAAGGTGCCGCGTTTAGCCCAAAGGGGAGCAGAAGCGGGCGCCACGGTGCCGACCGCGGGTGAAAGACATGGCAGGCCCGCGTGCGTCACTCCACATCACCCTGCTCTTGATTCGCCCTAGCCGTGGCCTCGCTGAGCTCCGCCTCGAGCTGATGCGTGATCTGCTCAACGCTGGCCTTCTGCCAAGACCAACCCGCCGTCGAGGAGAGGCTCCCCCGGTTACCGTTTTTCAGTTCCGCGGTCACCGACCAGGTCGCCCCCCTTCGCGCCATGCCAAACCCGTCAACATCGCGCCACGCAAAGAACCGGGTGCCGGTGGCGCCGGTGCTCCTGAATCCAGCATCTGTCACGTGAATGCCTCTGCGGTCGTTCCAAACCCAAAGCGATACGAGCACCAGGAGCGCGGCGGCAGCAAGCCCAACCAAGACAAGTATCGGAGCAGCATCGATCTTGCGAGACGGAGTCGCGGCGACCTGTCCAACCATCAGCAGTCCGCTAAAGATGACAAATGCCCTGAGCGGCAATAAGCCAGAGACTCGATAGGTTCGATTCATGCCGGATGAGCGCCGGTTGTCGCCCATGGCGGAGGTATCGACCGAATCTTCGAACTGCTTGACCGCTTTCGCTTTGATCGACGAGCGAAAGTTGGCGGCTTTCACACCGCTGCCAGAATCTCCTCGCATGCCTGCGACGGCTTCATTGAAGCTTGTGACGTTGTCTGCCTTGATAGACGATGCCGAGACCGTCGAATCGATTCGAAACCACGGCGAGGTGCCGCCCTACGTGCTGGCGTTGGTGCCCGAGGCCGAGGTGCTGCACGCTCTCACCTCCCCGCTGCGCGAGGGATTAATCGAGGCGTTCCTGACCGATCGAATGGGTGCCGCCGTCATGCCCGTCACGTCCCCGCAATACGACGACGCGACCTTCCGCACCTACTGGTTTCTGCCCACTCAATCTGGCTGGAGACGCCTGTGGCGGAACCACGACGCCGTAACTGGGCCACCCACGGCCCAGCCTAATCAAGACCCGGTCCGTTGAACTTGCGCGTTCATCGGTCGATCAAAGCGACACTCTGCTCAACCCTGGGTTGATTTTCCGTGGCCTGGTTCGCTCGCGTCGGCCGGCAGCGAGTCGTGGTTCGGCGGCAGCTCCGACGGCGAGCTTCTCGTGTCACAAGTCTCAGCGGAACAGATAAGCAGCGCACGACACCGTGATTGCGCCACCGATCGCCATGTTGAGCACGACCGTGATCGTCTTGAACCGCCCAACCCGACGTCTGGTCTGGTCGTCGGTGGCTTCGAGCTGTCTAGTCGAGAAGTGAGCCGATGCGCGCTGGTCTGCGATCCATCGGGCGAAGAGCAACTGCCACGCTCCGATAACCCCGATCAGCGTGGTGATGAAGTATTTGAAGGCCATCGAGTTCGTATCGGCGGCCTGATGCAGGATACGAGGCGCAGCGGATCTCGCGCCGGCCCAATTAGCACCCAGATCAGCCCGCTACCGCTTTGGGCTAAGAGCCTTAGCCCATCAGGATCATCGGAGCGGAGTACCGTTCATCGAGTGAGTGATCCACTCCAGTTGACCATCGTCTACGAGAACGGCGAGGACGGTTGGATCATTGCCTCCGTTCCTGAGGTCCCGGGTGCGCACAGCCAGGGCCACACACGGGAGGAGGCTCGGGCCAACGTCATCGATGCGCTCCGCGGCATCTTGGAGCTGCGCTTCGGTGAGCATGCGCACACCGACCCCGCAGCTGACTCCGAGTCGCTCGAGCTCGTCATCGCTGCGTGAAGCGGCGCGACCTCGAACGTCATCTCCGAGATCAGGGCGCGCGGTTGCTCCGCGAGGGTGGCAACCACAGCCTCTGGGGCTTCGACGCGGAACGGTCGACCGCGGTACCGCGCCACCGAGAGATCGACCATCGGCTGGCCCGGAAGATCTGCAAGGACCTCGGGATCCCCCCGCCGGCCGGTGGCGGGTGACAGCGTGAGAAAAATGTCCCCAAATCTGTCCCAAGGTCGGCAAATATGACCCCGCCGAGCCTCACCTGACCTGGCCGAATCTCCCGTAACCACGGGCTATTCGGTCTCAGAGGGCGCCATGGTAAGGAAGGGGTCGTCGGTTCGAGTCCGACAGAGGGCTTTAGGGGATTGCAGCCGGACCGTGTACCGCGTTCGCTGGCGCGAGGGCGGGAAGGGAACCGCGCACCGCAACCTGCGTCAGCCGGACCCGGGTCGCCGCCTCCTGGACGGTCAGCATGATCGCCGCGCTTCCAGGGGGCCGGGTCGGGGTTGTCTCGAACGCATCGATCGCATCGCAGTTGGTTGGGCTACATGATGCCTCGCCTCCGTTTGGCGCTCGGCACCATTGTTGAGGTATGGGATCCCGGCCTCGGAATCCCGCCCGTCGCCGGCAAGCGGTCCACCCGGTGCGGGAAGATCGAGCCGTGGAGCAATACCCTCGTCGTCATGGACAGCGCGTCAGCCGATGGTCAGCGCTCGTTGCTCGAGGTGGCCGCGGGTGCCGCTGCACGGGTTCGGAGGATTCTCGGCACGTGATCGTCCGAGGACACCGCATGAACTACGCGCGCCGCCAGCAGTACCGGCGGGGTTCGCGAGTGCGGGCGTCCCGTCGCTCGCCGGCTTCGTGCCCCTCGTCGCGCTCGGGCTCGGGCTCGGGCTCGACTCGCGGTACTGGGTCTCACTGGCTCGCCGCAGCGCTGTCGGGTCTCGTTCGGAGGACGCCGTCCAGCGGGCGGTCGCGCCGCTGCAGTCGGAGGGTGGCGGCTGACGAAGACCCGAACGTACGACGCTGGGCATCTCGCTCGAGTGCGCGAGCAGGCGTGGCTCTCAGGGTGCCGGCGAGGATGGGCCCGGAAGGGGACCCTTGGCGTCATGTGCCTCGTCCGTCTGCGGGGCGTCGAGCGCGTCGAGCGTGACGTCCTGGTGGTTTCGATCGACCGCTTGACGCGCATGTCGTTCGCTTCGCGGCGGGGAGGCGTCTAGATTCCGGTTCCAGCGTCTGATCGGGGCGCGACGCGACCGCGGCGTCGCCGCGTTCTACCCTGGTGATCGTGACCATCATCGGCTGCCCGACCTGCAATGCGCGCAATCGCGTCGGCCCGATTGCCCAGGGAATCCCGCGATGCCCGCGGTGCAAGTCCACGCTGCCGTGGGTCGTCGACGCGGACACCGACACGTTTACGGACGAGACGACCGCTTCCGTGCCTGTGGTGGTCGATTTCTGGGCGGCGTGGTGCGGGCCCTGTCGGATGATCTCTCCGGTGCTTG
>JBDTEE010000009.1:0-9828 GCA_039922645.1 Solirubrobacteraceae bacterium
CTTTGGCTGCCGCATGGGCCGGGCTCTCGCTAGCCATAGCGGCTCCGGCGTTCGCGGCTGGGAACGGGGTCCACGTTGACCCGGGCTCTCCGGCCGGCAAGCAGTACGCCATTCCCATCCCTGCCGCTCGCAGCATGGCTGCGGGTGGCCAAGGCGCCACTGGCTCAGCCAACCCGCCGCTATTCGGCGTCGGGGTGACGCCCGGTGGTGTGGCGGCGATGACCGGTGCGTCCTCGACCGGTGCCCGCGCGGCGCGGAGCACGGGCGGCCGCTCTAACGCTCGACGCAGGGCTGGCGCTGCGCAGACGAAGCGGGCCAAGCGGTCGGGCTTGGGTCCTCAAGCTGCCGGAGTCGCTGCGCGGGACCCATCCTCCCAGTCCAACGCCGTCGGTGGTACCAGCTGGCTGCCACTGCTCGGCGGGGGTGCGCTCGTATTGCTCATCGGCGGAGGCGGCGGCTTCTTGCTTCGCCGGAGCCTCTGAGCGCATCGGCCCGGCTCGCCAGGGCCAATACTGAGCGTGGTTACTGATGTCAGCCTCCGTCTCTGACCGCAAGCGCCATGCACTCGAACTGTTCGAGGGTCTGCCGGCGCGCTACGGGTCGATGGGGGCGCTGCTCTCCTTCGGGCAGGATCCGCGCTGGCGGAGGGCGCTCGTGTCGGCGGTCGCCCCTCGTCCCGAGCAGCGGGTGCTCGACGTCGCCACCGGGACGGGACTGGTGTCCTTCGAACTCGTCCGCCAGGGTGCGGGAGCGGTCATCGGGGTGGACCAGAGCGAAGCCATGCTGTCCGGCGCACGCCAGCGGCTGCTGGAGGCACCGGAGTTCGCCGGCCGTATCCGGTACGTGGCCGGTCAGGCCGAGAAGTTGCCCTTTGCGCAGGACGAATTCGACGCCCTCACCTTCACATATCTGCTGCGCTACGTCGATGACCGAGCGGCGACGATGCGTGAGTTGGTCCGTGTGGTCAAGCCGTGCGGCCGGATCGGCATGCTTGAGTTCGGGGTCCCCACCCGGCCCGTGCTGCGGGCGCTGTGGCGGGTGCACACCCGGGTTGGACTTCCGCTGCTCGGCCGCCTGGTCTCTTCCGCCTGGTACGAGGTGGGACGGTTCCTGGGCCCGAACATCGAAGCGCTGTACGCGGCCGAGCCCGATCTGCCAGGCCTGTGGCGAGCCGCCGGGATCGAGGACGTGCACGTGCGCCGGCTCAGCTTCGGGGCCGGGATCATCATGTGGGGTGTGAAGGCGCCAGATCCAGGGTCGTGACCGCCCCCCGACCCGCCTTCTATGCGCTGCGCCGCGGGGGTTGGCGGGACCTCATCACGCTGCTTCATCCGCCCTACACGGTCTGGCATCTCAGCTATGTGGCCCTCGGCGCGGCGGCGGCACCCCAGGTCCACGCCGATCGCCTCGGGGCGGCGCTGGGGGCGTTCTTCCTGGCCGTGGGTATCAGCGCCCATGCCTTTGACGAGCTCAACGGTCATCCCCTGCAGACCGCACTCGGCCCGCGCTTCCTGCTCGGGCTGGGAGTGGCGGGCTTGGTCGGCGCGCTGGCCATCGGCGTGGCGGGCGTGTTCATCGTCTCACCGGCGTTGATCGCGCTGGTCGTGCTCGGCACCATCCTCGTTCCCGCCTACAACCTCGAGTGGGGCGGTGGACGCCTTCACAACGACGCCACCTTCGCCCTGGCCTGGGGAGCGTTTCCGGCCTTCACGGGCTACTTCGTCAACTCGTTGGCGATCCGGCCCGCCGGGATCCTCGTCGCCGCCGCGTGCTACCTCCTGAGCGTCGCCCAGCGGCGGCTGAGCACTCCGGTGCGTGAGCTACGCCGGCACACCATCGCGCTTTCCGGCGAGCAGTGCCTGGACGACGGCCGTGTAGAAACGATCACTTCCGACAGCGTGAGAGAACCCCTGGAGCGGGCTCTGTCGGCTCTGTGGCTGGCCCTGGTGCTACTCGCCGCCGGGCTGACGGTCGTCCGGCTGTCCTAGCCCGAGCCGGACCGCGCTTGGAACTACTCAGTTGCGCTGAACTCCCAGATGGCGATGCCCAGCATGACCAGGCCCAGGACGAGGATGACCGCCGCCTCGACCCCCGCGGGCACGTGCCAGCCCCACCAGCTCACGCCGGGATCGAGCGCGCGGCGAGCCAGGGGGGAGATGCTCAGGTGGTCGAAGACCAGGCGGCGCATCGGATCCACGGCATAGGTCAGCGGGTCCAGGCGGTTCAGCACGGTCAGCCAACCGGGCAATCCCGAGGCGGGGAACAGCGCCCCGGAGATGAAGAACATGGGCATGACGATCATCTGCATAACGCCCATGAAGGACTGCATCTGCTTGATGCGGACGGCGATCATGACCCCGAACGCCGTGACCGCGAAGGCCAGAAGTAGCTGCAGGCCGAACACCCCCAAGATCAGCAGCGGGTCGTAGGGGACGTGAACCAACCCGGCCAGGCAGATGATGATCACACCCTGGAAGCTGGCCACTGTGGCGCCCCCCAGGCACTTGCCGATGACGATTGAGCTACGCCGGACCGGGGCGACCATCATCTCGCGCAGAAAGCCGAACTCGCGGTCCCAGACGATTGAGGCGGCCGAGAACATGGCCGTGAACATGACCGAGATACAGAGGATGCCCGGGTAGATGAACGTCTTCAGGTCCACGCCGTGGGTCCCCGCGCTGGACAGGCGCTGAAGGCCGGCGCCGAGGACGAACAGGAACAGGAGCGGCTGGATGAGCGAGGTGACCATGCGCAGCCGGTCGGCCCGGAAGCGGATCAACTCGCGCCGCCAGACAATCTTGATCGCCCGTAGCTCGGAGCGCAGGGTGCGCTGCGGGACTCTGACCCGGACGACCTCCGGGGCCTGAGCGGGGGAGGGGCCCGCGTCTCGGGTGCTCTGGATGCTCGTACTCATCGCCGGCCGCCTCCCATCATCTGCATCATGACCCGGTTACGGTGCTTGGACTGGTCCTCCTCGGCGTCGCGAATGGTGGTGCCGGTGTGGGACATGAAGACGTCGTCGAGCGTCGGCCGTGAGACGCTCACGGCCCGGATCGGAACTGCCAACTCGGCGAACAACCGGGGGACGAACTCCTCACCGGCCGGGACGCCGAAGACCACCGCCCCCTCGGCAATCCGGGCCTCGATTCCGAATCGCTCCTCCAGGCTGGCGATCGCCGCCTGATCATCGGCGGTGTGGATCGTCACCCGATCCTGGCCCACCTGGGCCTTGAGCGTCTCCGGCGAGTCGAGCGCCACTATCTGGCCGTTATCCATGATGGCGATCCGGTCACACCACTCGGCCTCGTCCATGTAGTGAGTGGTCATGAAGATGGTGATCTGCTCCCGCTCCTTGAGCTCGCGGATGTAGGTCCAGATCGATCGGCGAGTCTGCGGATCAAGGCCGATGGTCGGCTCGTCCAGGAAGAGAACCCGGGGCGAGTGCATGAGACCGCGGGCGATCTCCAGCCGTCGCCGCATGCCGCCCGAGAACGTCCCCACGACTGTGTCACGGCGCTCCCACAGGCCGACCATTTCCATCACCTGCTGCATCCGCGGAGCCACGAGGGAGCGCTGCACGCCGTAGAGCTCAGCGTGCAGGCGGAGGTTCTGGGCCGCGGTCAGATAGCCGTCCAGGGTCGGATCCTGGAAGACCAGCCCGATATTGCGGCGCACGTCATCACGCTCGCGCACGACGTCGTACCCCGCCACCTTGGCGCTGCCCGATGTCGGCTTGGCCAAGGTACAGAGCATGTTGATGGTGGTCGTCTTCCCGGCTCCGTTAGGGCCCAGGAAGCCGAACACCTCGCCGGCCGCCACCTCGAAGCCGACTCCACACACCGCCTGGACCTGGTCAAAGTTCTTGACCAGGTCCGTTACGGCGATGGCCGGCGGCGCGGAGCCTTGAGAGCCGAGGAAGTCAGACACGTCCCCAGTACGGTACGCGCTCACTCCTCTGGATCCGTAGCCAGGATCCGGTACAGGCTGCGCTGGGTCTCGTTGAGCAGCTCGAGGGCCTGCGCTCGCTGAGCCTCGTCGCCGGCTATGGCCACCTGCATGGCCGCTTGAGCGACGGAGGCGATCAAGCGCTTGGTGTCGCGCGGATGGCCGCCTTCCTCGGGGATCTCCCACGGGGCCGGCTCCTCGGATCGCGTCTCGAGGTGCTCACGCCCGGTATCGGTGATCTCGAACCGTCGCGCGCCCTCGGACTCGACGGAGCGCACTAGCCCCTCGTCCTCGAGCAGGGCCAGCGTCGGGTAGACCGAGCCGGGGCTGGGGCGCCAGCTTCCGTCGCTGCGCTCCTCGATCGTCTGCATGAGCTGGTAGCCGTTGGCCGGCTCCTCGGCCAGCAGGCGGAGCAGGGCGAGACGAACGTCACCTCGCCGGGCGCGACCGCGACCGCGGCCGCGACCTCGGGGTCCAGGGCCGAAGCCTCCGGACCCTCCGCGGCCGAATGGAGCGCCGTGTGAGCCCTCGCCCCAGGGGCCGGACCCTCCGCCCCTCATCTCGAGGAAGGCGGCCAGTGCCTGGCGGCCGGAGTGGCGGTCGTGGTGGTGCTTGTGATGTCCATGGGCGCGGGGCCCAGGCATCGCTTCTGCGAATGAATAAGTAGACATGCGGTTCCCTCTTGTAGATATATAGCGATGCGTCAACGATATATCGGAATATGTCGTTTGTCAAGGCTGGCCAAATCACTTCCGGGGCGAGCAGGAAGGCAGGCGGGAGCTACTGGAGGGCCGAATGACTGCACGCCCCGGGTCGCCGACTCGAGGTGAAGGGGACGGCCGCTGAACCCGGCCGGGCTTTAGTCCTGGCGGCCCACGCCTGAGGCGCGGTTGCGCAGCCAGTCAGCGACCTGCTGGCTGACGTCGCCCACCTGGGAACCGACTTTCGAGACGTTCTCGCCCAACTCCTGAAACAGAGCGCGAAAGCGCTCGGCGTAGAACTCCATCGCGTCACCGGCCTCCTCGCGGACGTCGTGAGTGTCCCCGCGGCGGCGGTATTCGCCGCGCTGGATGCGGTCATACTCGCCGCTCTGGACCCAGCGCATAACTTCTGAGACGCGGCGGACGGCGTTGGGATGGGTGACGCCGATCTCGAGGAAGAACCGCCGGACGCGATCGTGGGGGTCCTCCCAGTTCTCGTACTCCATCGCCTGGGCCATGAAGGCGTCGAGATCCAGACGGTCGGCGGGCAGGCCGGCGGCCACCAGCATCAGCGTGCGGCAGATGATCCGCGGGTCGCGCACCGCCAGGGTGGCCGCACGGTCACAGCTGAGCTCCGCGGCCCGGAACCACTCAAGCAGGACCGCGCGGACCGCGCGCAGCGGCAGTCCCACAATGCCCGGGAGGTTCACGCTCCGCAGAAGGATGTTCAGCGCCGTCATGTACACGACGTGGTCGGAGAGGATGTGGCCGAGTTCGTGAGCGATTACGCCCCGCTGCTCGGCGGCGTCCAACTCGCGGGCCAGCGGCGCTCCGATGACGATCATGGGCTGCTGTGAGCCGATCGTGGCGGCGTTGAAGCCCAGCAGGGGCGAGGAGCTGACGTAGAGGTCGTACTCGCTGGGCATGTCGAGAATGTGGGCGACCCCCTTATAGGAGGCGTATAGGTCAGGCAGCTGGCGCTCGGAGACCTTGAGCGAGTTGCCGAGGTAGAACTGGCGCAGCGCGCGCTCGTAGCGGAACTCGATCAGCTTGCGAACGACCACGTCCAGCATCGGGACTGCCTTGAGCGCCGCCGTGGCCGCCCGGTCAGCGGGATGCTCATAGGCCTTCGACGAGATGTCCGGGTAAGGCTCGAGCGCCTCGGGCAGGTTGTCGGCCATCGCTGCATCGGAGCCTACTCCCGCGCCGCGGGCAACAGGGAGAATCTCAACATGCGTACGGTCCGGGTCAGCCAAACCGTCCCCAACACGGTCGTCGAGGCCGAGCGGTGCTGGTATGCCACCGCGGGCTGGCCGCGATGGATCGACGGGTGTGATCGGGTCCTGGAGGTCGACCCGCAGTGGCCGGCGGTGGGCGCCGGCGTGGTCTGGGAAACCGGCCCAGCGGGACGCGGCCGGGTAACCGAGCGTGTGGTGGCCCACGAGCCGCTCGAGGGTCAAATCCTCGAGGTCCAGGACGACTCGATTTCCGGACGCCAGCAGGTCGCCTTCGTCCCGGTCGGCGCAGAGGCGGTGACCGTCGAGCTGAGCCTGGCCTACCAGCTTCGACGCCGTTCGCTCATCTCGCCGCTGGTTGACTTGCTGTTCATCCGGCGGGCCATGGCTGCCTCGCTGGCCACGACGCTCCGGCGCTTCAGCGCCGAGCTTGACGGCGCCCTGCGCCGCTCCG
Source organism: Solirubrobacteraceae bacterium (assembly GCA_039922645.1). GTDB lineage: Bacteria > Actinomycetota > Thermoleophilia > Solirubrobacterales > Solirubrobacteraceae > Palsa-465. Next base: position 6,336 of record JBDTEE010000009.1, read on the forward strand.
GATCAGACCTGGCCCCCTAAACTCCGCGGTGGCGGCTCCGCCGCCGGCCGCGCCGCCGTGGCCACTCCAGACACCACAGATCTGAGGATCATGTTCGTATTCAAAGCCGCCGTGGTCGGTGCCGGCACGATGGGTGGCGAGATCGCCCAGACGATCGCCTCGGCTGACATCCCCGTCGTGCTCAAGGACATCGACATGAAGTTCGTCGACCAGGGCCTGGAGAAGGCCCGCTCTCTGTGGCAGGGCCGCGTCGACGCTGGCAAGCTTGACCCGGTCGAGCTCGAGCGCAAGCTCGCGCTCATCACCGGGACGACGGGCTATGAGAACTTCGGCGACGTGGATTTCGTGATCGAGGCCGTGCCGGAGCGGATGGATCTCAAGCAGAACGTCTTCGCCGAGCTGGACGCGGTGACCCCAGGCCACGCGATCCTGGCCTCCAATACCTCGGCGCTGTCGGTGACCGAGATGGGGGAAGCCACCGGGAGGCCCGACAAGGTGGTCGGCTTTCACTTCTTCTACCCGGCCTCAGTCATGCGCCTGATCGAGGTCGTCGAGGGCGAGGACACCTCGATCGAGACCGCGCAAGCCGCGGTCAACTTCGCTCAGGCGATCCGCAAGACGCCGATTCGTTGCGGCGAGGCGCCGGGCTTCGTGGTCAACCGCATTCTCAACTCGAGCGTGTCGGAGTTGTGGCGCTACCAGGAGGAGACGGGCGCCGAGATCCCCGAGCTCGACCGCGTGGTGGCTGAATCGAACGTCGCCCCGATGGGGCCGTTCTTCCTGGCCGACCTGCTCGGGCTGGACACCGTCGTCCATGTGGCCGAGCACCTGCAGGGCGCGTTCGGCGATCGCTTCTATGTCCATAAGGAAATGCGCCGGCTGGTCCAGGCGGGCGACCTCGGGGCCAAGACCGGAAAGGGCTTCTATGAGCACGGAAACTAGTTCCGCCGCCGACGCACTGGTCGATCGCTTCACCCTCAAGGCGCTGGTCGAGAGCTGCCTCGTCCTGGAGGAGGGCGTGGCGTCCTTGAAGGACATCGACCTGGGCATGATGGCTGGGGCGGGCATCATTCCCCCGCCGTTCCAACGCGCCGACCAGCTCGGTTTGGACGCAGTGCTGGAGCGCCTGGAGCGGGCGCAGGAGGAGTGGGGCGAGCATTTCGAGCCCCCGGCCATCCTGCGCAGGCTGGTCGTCCAGGGACGGCTGGGGGTCAAGTCCGGACAGGGCTTCTATCCCTATCCGCGCCCCGATGCGGCGTGGCAGGACGGTCCCGTGAAGCTCGAGACACGGGATGACGTGGCCATCGTCTGGCTGGATCGTCCGCCCGCCAATTCCATCTCCCCGGAGGTCGTGGGTGCCCTGCGTGACGTGTGGGATGCCGTCGTCTCCGGCGGTCGCGTCCGCGCGCTGGTCATCGCCTCGGCCAACCCGATGCTGTTCTGCGCCGGAGCGGACATCAAGGCGTTTTCGAAGATGGACGCCGCGGCCGGCCGCGATCTCCTCGAACAGATGCACGGACTCCTGCGCGAGATGGAGGGTTCCCGGATCGTCACCATCGCTGCCGTCGGTGCCTTGGCCTACGGGGGTGGCTGTGAGCTGGCCATGGCCTGTGATTTCCGGATCGCCGCCCAGTCGGCCAGCTTCGGTCAGCCGGAGATCAACCTCGGGATCATCCCCGGGTTCGGGGGCACCCAGCGACTGCCTCGGCTGATCGGTCAAGCGCGGGCGCTCGAGCTCAACCTGACCGGCGAGCCGATCGGGGCCGAGGAGGCAGGTGAGCTGGGACTCGTCACCCGGGTCGTTCCCGACCACGAGCTGCTCGACGTGGCGCTGGCCTGGGCTCGCAAGCTGGCTGGACAGGCCCCGCTGGCCATTGAGCAGATCAAGCGCGTCTCCGGCGCCGGCGACCTCGACGCCGGGATCGCGGCCGAGAAGGAGGGATTCGCGTCGGTGTTCGCCTCCGAGGATGCCCGCGAAGGGATCTCGGCCTTTGTTGAGAAGCGCAAGGCCCGTTTTCGCGGCGCGTGAGCACGGTTCCGGCCAGCTCCGAGGCCGCGCAGCTGGCGGCCCTGATCGCCAAGTCAGATGTCGTGGTTGCCCTGACCGGTGCGGGCATCTCGGTGCCCTCGGGCATCCCTGACTTCCGCTCCCCCGCCACCGGTCTGTGGGAGAACGTCGATCCCATGGCGGTGGCGCACATCGACGTCTTTCGGCGCGATCCCGAGCGCTTCTGGCATTTCTACGGTGACCGCTTCCAGGCGCTGGAGGACAAGCGGCCCAACGGCGCCCATGCCGCCCTCGCGCGGCTGGAGGCGGCCGGGTTGGTGTCGGCGGTCATCACCCAGAACATCGATCGGCTGCATTCGCGCGCAGGTACGCGCGAGCTCATCGAGGTGCACGGGACGATCGAACATTCCTCGTGTCCAGCCTGCGCTGCGCGCTTTCCGATCCAACAGGTGCGCGCCCGTCAGCGCGATGACGTGGCTGGCGTCCCGCGCTGCGACTGCGGGCGTCCGCTGAAGCCCGATGTCGTCCTATTCGGCGAGTACCTGCCCGAGGCGGCGCTGGCGCGGGCTCAAGCGCTGGCCACTGGAGCCGATCTGCTGCTGTGCATCGGATCCTCACTCGAGGTCTATCCGGTCGGCCAGCTCCCGGCTGTGACGCTGGCCAATGGCGGCACGGTGGCCATCGTGACCCAGGGACGGACGCCCTATGACACCGAGGCGGTGGTCCGGGCCGGCGGAGATGTGGTCGAAGTGCTCGCCACCGTGGTTGAGCTGCTCGAGATCGGCTGACTCAGCTGTTCTGAGCGTCGCGGGCGCGCAGGGCGGCCTCGATCCGGCCCACCGTGAAGGCGACCGTCTCACGCTGTTCGGGTCCCAGCGCGCCCTCCAGGGCCGCCTGGGCGGCCGCGGTGACGCCCTGGCGCTGATCGCGAAGCTGGTCCACTCGCTCGGTCAGCGCCGGTGCCGCCGGGTCGGTGCGTAACTCGGCCAGCGTGGCGTCGAGGGCCACCAGCAGCTGCAGCGCAGCCTCTCGATCCCGTCCCTGGTCAAGATCCAGTCGGGCGCGGAGGACGAGTTCCTCGCACGCCAGGGTCGTCCCCCGGGCGCCGAGTACCGCCGCCAAGCGCGACTGAGGGGCCAGGGCCCGGGTGCGGCGCTGGCGACGCTCGGTTGCGATCAGCTCGCGGGCGGCGCTCCACAGTCCGTCGGCAACCTGCTCGCCGGCTCCGTAGCCGAGACGGGCCACCAGCGTCTGGCGCCGGCTGACCGGATACAGATAGGGATCAGCGGTGACCAGCCGAAAGCTGTGCAGAGCCCGGTTCAGCACGGCCAGACCGTCTTCGATCTCAGGCTCGCCGGCTGCCTCCAACCAGGCGCGGCCCTGATCGGCGTCGCCCAGCGGAGCGCCGACGTCGATCACCGTGGCCCGGCCAGTAGTCACGGGGGTTGGGTCCGGTTTGGCGGCCGCCGGCTGTGCCCGGCGGCG
>JBDTEE010000010.1:0-9989 GCA_039922645.1 Solirubrobacteraceae bacterium
GACAGGCCGTGATCATCAGCGGCGGCATGTTCTCGGGCAACAGCGAATCGTCGGTGAATACATCGAAATGCTCCTCTGAATTCGTCGCCAATATCAACCGTGGATCACCACGCCGGCCTCAGGCTGCCGGGGTTGGGTCCGCATGAGCCACTCGCTGTTCTCGACGGGCATCACCTCATCGGGATGAGGCGCGACCCGGTTCGTCGAGGCGAAGCCGTCGGGGCTCTGCCTGGGGCTAAACGCAGCAGTCAGGAGCGGATTGGTTCAGATGATTGCCTTCACCAACAAGGGACACTCCCGGGAGCCGCGCCGATCGGGCTCGGCGCTTCCCCTTCCGGCGGTTGTGGCCGCACGGTTCGGCGGCCACGCGGCACGACCTACATTCGTGTTGCGACGTAACTTCTCGGCGGCTCTGATAGTCCCCCGTTAGTGCGAAAAGCGAATCTCCTGACGCATCCGTGGGTGGTGTCACCGGCCTGGTAGGTGTGGGCAGAGGCCGCCGAGGGTGAGCATCGCGAGGGCGATCACGGCGTCGGGTGAGTGGTAGCCGAAGCCGCGGCGGGTGATCAGGCGGATCTGGGTGTTGACCTGCTCGACCCGGGCGTTGCTCAACCCGTTGCGCAGCGCGGCCTCGACCCTGGAGCGCTGCTCGGTGATTGTTTTGGCGAGCTTGACGAACGGTTTCAGCCGGCATCGTCTGGCCCATTTCAGCCAGCCGTCGAGGAGCTTCAGCGCTTGCTCGTGGGGGACGTGGTAGATCTGGCGCAGTTGCTCCTTGAGAAGGTAGGCGCGGTAGATCGGCGCGTTGAGCTTCTGGATGAACGCGAGCTTCGTTTGCTGGCGCTCGGTCAGGTTCTCGGGGTTCTTCCAGAGCGCGAAGCGGGCTCCCTTGAGGTCTTTGGCGAGCTGCGTGTCGCCGCCGCGGCGTGCCTCGTTCCAGACGGCCCGGCGGACGTCGTCGAGCGCGTCCGTCGCGGCTTTGACGATGTGGAACGGGTCCAGGCAGATCTCGGCGTTCGGGCAGCGCTCGGACACCGGTCCGGTGATCCATGAGGCGTTGTCGCAGGACACGAGCTTGATCTGCGCGCAGCGGTCTTTACCCAGCAGATCGAGGAACTTCAGGACCGTCTTGCGGTCCCGGCCGGCGTGCGCCCATACCAGCCGACCGGTGTGATGATCGACGACGACGGTCAGATACTTCTGCCCTTTACGGACCGAGATCTCGTCGAACCCGAGCCGCTCCAGGTCGGCGAACAGGTCACGGCTGCGCTTCGCCTCGGCGGTCACACGCTCGCAGATACGTCCGACGGTCCGCCACGCGATCCGCATCAGCTGGCAGATCGCGCTCTTGGACGTGTTCACCGCCAGCCACGCCGCCTGATCCTCGAACGGCCGCGTGAACCCGCTGTCGTGCCGCGCCCACGGAACGGCCGCGACGACCACCCCGTGGCGCTTGCACTCGACCCGGGGAGCGTCGGCCTCCAGATAGCAGAACGTCGTGCCGAGATCCAACGCCCGCCACCACCGCCGACCGTCACCCAGGTCATATCCCGGACAGCGGCGCCGACAATGCGGACACCGATCCAGCTGGCTATAGCGCGGACGGACCGACACCACCAGTTGCTGATGCTCGTCGAGCTCGACCGCTTCGACCACCGTCTTCTCCAACCCCAGCATCCGCGCCCACGCCCGGATGCCTACGCTTCGCTTGCGCACGCCGCCACCGTTCCTTTCCAAGGTCCCTGGACTGTGAGAAGCCGGAACCGTAGAAGCGGCGCGGCGTGCGCACCTCCTCCCGGAGGTCGGGCGCTCCCAGCGCCCCGACCTCGCTGCCACACAGCGCGGGCGGGGCGGCACTGTCAAGCAGCGCGAACCCGCTGCAAACCACCACAACGCCTCGCGGGCCACGCACACGATCAAGGCGCTGCTTGACCGATGCCGATCGGCTGCGCTACCCGGCTACGACCCCGTTACCCCACCCACAGATGAGGCAGAAGCGCCCGAAAAGCCTGCGAACACACGATGAGGCGAGCGATGCGGCTCGTCGCTCGCTGCGCACCAAGTCAGCGAAACGTGCCCCCCGTCATGCCGGTGGGCCGGGGAGACTGAGAAGCTGGCCCACGGAGATGACGAGTATCACGGCGGCGACGCCGACCAGGCCGTAGCGCGCCGAGCGCAGCGGGAATCGGCTGCCGATGCCGATCAGGAAAAGCACCGCGGCCAGTAAGACCGTGAGGCGCACGTACTTGTCCGCCGTTCCCGCTGCCGCCTGGCCATCGCTGAAATCGGCGTTGGCGTGTGCGTTCAGGACGCGAGCCTCGGTCTCCTGAGGGATCCGGTACTGCGGCAGGTAGGACGGGTCTGGGGGGGCGGTGGGGTTCGTTAAGGGGTGGAGGGCAAGCCAGGCCTTGACCGCCGGGCGGTAGCCCGGTCGCAGCCGTCGTAGCGCGAGGCGGAAGAGCTTGGTGTTGTGCGCCGCGTAGGCGGTTTCTGCAGCGTTGAATGACACCGAGTCCAGTGTGCGGATCTGCAGGGCCTGGATCTGGGCGAGGTTCGCCTTGGATCGCGTCGATGACGCCTTCGCGAGCGCCAGCGAGGAGTCGGTGCCCCACTTGGCCGCTGAGTATCCCGACCACGCGGCCAGCAACGCTACGACGGACAGCAGCACCGCCTCGATGATCGAGATCAGGCGATCGCGCCCAGCATGCTCTTCCGCTGCGTGCTCCGCGGGCGCGGGCTCATGCTCGGGCGTCGCATGCTCGCGATGGTGCTCGGCAATCTCTTTTCCAACCTCGGAAACCGACAGCCCCTCAGACAACCCGACGCTCCGTTTCTGAGAGTTGAATTTGAGAGCTCGAACGCAGCCCACCGGAAGGCTGACTCACGCCTGCGTTGGCCTACGATCGCAAAGCCAGCCGGCACGGTCATCACCCCAAAGGGATGATCACACGCACGCCGAGCGGTCACGATCAACCGGCTGACATTCGGCGATCGAGTCAGGGCGACGGCTCCTATCGAGTCCCGCTTTCCTGCCGCGACAGGTCCTGGTCGGCAGCGCTCAACGCCCTCCTATGCGCGGGAAGGGGTACGGCGGAATTGGTGACGACGGCCCGGTGCGCCTACGCAGGGCCGGCTTCGAAGCCTGCGGGCGGGCGGTACACGCGCGTGATCGCTTCCGCGGCCGATTCGGCCGCCGCTGGCGGGCCCTTCGGCGACCGAAGAGCTGTCCCGATCGGACAGTTCGGCGCCGGCGTGGACGATCGCCTTGTCCCAGTGGCGCGCTACCACGCTGGGCACGCGCCGGACGCGACGGGTCCGCGACGGGTGGGGCTGTTTCGGATTCGAGGGCGATAGCCCCCAGCGGGTCAGCGTGCCGTGAGGCGAACGACCGGGAGCTGCCGATCGGTCTTCTGCTCATAGCCCAAGAACCGCGACTGGTCGGACGTGATGCGCTTCCAGGCCACAGCGCGTTCCTCGCCGCTGAGCGTCTGCGGTGTGACTGCGGTCCTACGACCCCCCACCTCGACCTCGACGCGATCGGGATGGGCAGCGATGTTGTAGAGCCAGGACGGATGATCTTCCGATCCGCCGCGTGAGGCGACGACAAGCCATGAGTCTTCTCCCTCGGGGAAAGCCATCACGACCGACGTGCGAGCCTGACCGCTCTTGGCGCCCGACGTGTGCAAATACAACAACGGCTGTCCTGACATCTTGCTGCCGGTGAGCCGGTGGATCCCGCGGACGACGGCCATCAGCCCACGGACGAGCGTGCCGCTGGGCGGCGCCCTCGTCCCGCGCGTGCCAGCGGGTGGAATCTCGATCGCCATGCCAGGAGTCTCGCACCCGCCCGCAAGCCAGGCAACCGATAGGCAGAAGTCGCCAAGGCAGTCGTCCGGCCGGCTAGCGACCTGACGATCACGGACACCCACGCTCAGCTAACTCCAACCAGGGTGTCCGCGGCGGCAATAGCGGCGAACCGGTCGTCGATCTCTGCACCAGGTGCGTCGCACGTTCGGGGGTCGATCTAGCGGCCGCGTGGAGCTGGAAGAACCTTTTCAGGTGAGGTCGCCGAAGCGCTCCCCACCTTGATGGGCTATGCCATTTCGTCACGAGGCATGTAGAGTGGCTGCGGCAGCTCGTGTCGAAGATTGCCTCCGGCCGTGGAGTTCCGCGGGCGCAATCGTTATGTTCGAGCGGCGCCCTGGACAGCAGCTTTAGCTTCGCTTGCGATAGCCCTGGCTGCTGGTGGGTAGTTCGGCGTCGGCGCGTTGGATGAGCTCGGCGGCGCTGTCGTCTGCCTCGAGCGCGGCGAGGCCGATCTTGATCTCGGACTGATCGGGGTCGGCCGCGAGCGTGGCCCGGATGGCATCGAAGCGTAGGCGGGCATCCTTGATGGTCGCGCCGGACATGACGGCGAGAAACTCGTCGCCGCCGATGCGAACGATCAAGTCGTAGGAGCGCAAATGACCGCGGATCGCGTTGACTGCGCGCTGCAGCAGCGCGTCGCCGGCGGCATGACCGTGGGTGTCGTTGACCGCCTTCAGGCCGACGACGTCGACGTAGGCAATGACGAGCGGGGCCACTGCTCTGTGGGCGCGAGCGATCTCGTGATCGACGTCCTCGAGGCCGGTCGCGCGTGAACGAGTTCCGGTCAGGCCGTCGGTCTCAGCCGCCGCCAGCTGTTTTAGCAGCCCGTCGCGGTCTGCTTGGGCTTGTGACCGGTCACGCGCGGCCTGCTCGCGGTCGCGAGCCGCCTGTTGGCGATCCGCCGCCGCCCGGGCGCGACCCTCAGCCGCCACCGCGCGCTCAGCTGCGGCACTCCTGCGGTCCTCCGCCCGCACCAAGATCGCCTCGCGGTCACCGATCTCACCGTCGTGCGCGTCGAGCTCGCGATCACGCACCTCGGCGGCCTGATCGCGAGCGATCGCGATCAGATCACGCGCGTGGGCGGCCTGGTCACGAGCATCAGCCGTCTCGACGCGCCCCCAGGCGCTGTACCGGCGCTGCTGGGCGCTGCGATTGCGCACTTCACGCGAAGCGTCATGCACATCACGGTCACCGCCGTGCACCAGGTCGCGATCGCTGGCTGCCTGATCGCTATCGGCAGCCGCCTGCTCCCTACCCGCCGCGGTCTGGTCTCTGTCAGACCCCTCTTGGTCAGTCTCCGCGGACGACTGGTCGCGATCCGCGAGCGTTTGATCATCCTCAAGCGCCTGCGAAACCGCAACGATGATCTCCTGCTCTACCTCGGTCGCCCCGAGCGAGGTATCCACGAGACGATCGTCTGACGGTGAGCCGGTCACGACAACCCCTACGGCACGAGCGGCCGGTCACGCTACGCGCTCACGCCTTTCCGATTGACCAAGTCAGCCTACCATCCAGCTCAACACGCCGAATGCCAGGACCCGCCGGCGACGTCGCGCGGGGAAGGCACGGCGCGGCCTGCGTCTGCTGATCGCGGTGCGCTGGCTCCTCCGCGCTCGACCCCGCGAATCTACGCGCCTCGGAGTCAAATCGCACTCTCGGGCTTTTCACGCGTGTTTTCTTGGTGGGCGATTCTTAGCATTAGGGCTTGGGCGCATTGGAGGATCAGGGCCCGGTCATAGGTGAAGATGAAGTCAAATTCTTGCGCTGCGCCGTTGTTTCGTGGGCGCTCTTTGGCGGCGAGCATTGCTGCGTAGTGGGCGCTGATCACGATCACGTTCCAGGTGCCGCCGACCGGGTCGTCTTCGTGGATGCTGACGCCTCTCAGACCGGGAGCGGGGTTGGGTGGCATCCCGACGGCCAACACGGCGGCAAACGCGAGCTCGTGAGCCAGCTGCTCATAGGCCTCGCGCACACGAGAGATCCCGTGATCGGCATCGGGGAAACTGCTGATCAGCAGGGACGTGCGGCTAGCCATCGCGGCCTGGTGCTCGAGCTCGCGGCTGATCGCCGCCAGCAGCGCGATCGTCCCGTGGCGAGCCGGACACTGCGGGCTGGCCAGCTCAAAGGGCGTGCGCCACGTGTAGGGCAGCGCCACAGTGCAGATCGGCAGCGGCGTCTCACAGATGGCTCGTGTGCGCTCGGGTTCCGAGGCTGGACGGCCGTAAAGAAACCCCTGTCCCATGGTTGCGCCGAGGGCACGTGCGTATTGCTCCTGCGCTTGACTTTCGATGCCCTCCGCAAGAACCGTCGCGCCGGTGCGCTCGGCCTGAGCTCCCACAGCACCGGCGATCGCGGCAATGTCTGGAGTCGGCTGAGCCTGCACGAGACTGAGATCGAGCTTGATGACGTCGGGACGCAGCAACGGCATCAGAGCCAGCGAGCGTGTGTCAGCGCCGACATCATCAAGCGCGATCCCCCAACCCCGAGCACGGGCTGACTGGACCGCCGGTAGCAGCTCTGCCAAACGACTAGTCAGCATCCGCTCGGTGAGTTCGACGATGCCGCGTTGATCTCGCTCAATCGGCGGCAGCGCCCCAAAGCTCGCGGCGCCCGGCTCGATGTTCACAAACAGGGTCAGCGGAGCATGGATCGCGTGTTTGGCCGCATCGCGGACCGCGGCGGCCTGGCAGGCCGCATCGAGTTCGGCTAAGCGACCCTCAGCCCGAGCGGCGTTAAATAAGTGATGAGGCTGCTCGAGTGCCGCGCCCTCAGGTCCGCGCGCCAACGCCTCAAACCCGAACAGGCCGCCCGTCTCGAGATCAACGATCGGCTGAAAGACCGAACGCAGCACGCCACGCTCCAAGATTCCATCCAGCGTCCCGCTGCGCTCCGCCAACACGTCGAACCTTCCGTTGCCGCCCTGCAGTGCTTCCCGCCGGCGCGGACTCGCTGTCGCGAGACCAGCAGGAGACCTGCCGCATCTCCAGTCCAGCCATTCGACACGCCAAGGCGAGGGCCTGCCGAATCCACACTGCACCACGTTCAGCAACTCCCTCCCACCCGGAAGCCCGCTTTGCACACATTTTCTGTCGAAAAAGATCGTGAGCGACCACAAGCCACACGCAGCGCGGCAGATGCTCGCCGCAGACGAGCACGATGCAGGAGACCCCACGGCCAGCGACGCGCGCGAAACGGGCTCTCTTGCGTCGTACTGGTCAGCCGTAACTGTCCGCTCGGCGCCGATTTCAACCGTAGCGATCCGCTGGCGCGCTACACGCGAATCAGCGGGGCTGCCGCGCGTGCAACGACCACGCGAGCAGCCAGAGTGCGGACTGTTCTTCCTCATCAAGGGTCATCGAGTCAATACACGCCTCGATGGCCCCAAGAGGCGCCCTTCGCCTGTCCAGTCGAACGACCTCGTGAACATGGGCCGGGAACCTGCTCGCGTGGGTATGGCCGCTGGCGGAAGCTGCCTCTATTGACCTACCGCCCCGCCGGTCCGATGGCCGCCATCCCGTAACAGGACGTTGAGTGTGGACACGCACTTGTTTGGGGATGACCCGGGGCGCCGGCGAATCATCGGACTCGATTGTGGGAGTGGTATGCATGTCGGTGACCTTCCCGAGCAGCGGATCACCATGTGTGACGACCGGCTGCTCAATAGAGGACGGCTCTCTGCGGTCAGGAGAGAAGCGGGCACCCTAAGCCCACACCCTGGCCCCGCAGTCGAGCGCCGTTTGCCTCCGCTCCGTCCTCCTCGTCCGCGCCATAGGCGCTTTCGGCGGTTTGCGGGCTTCGGCCGGCGCTCTGGCCGCAGGAACCAGTTCCCCGACAGTACTCCGAAAAATCAGACAAAACGAGCAAGTTTGTTAGGCCCGTCAAGCGGTCCCACCAGATCGCAAAGCGTCCAGATGCGATCCCCGCCAAACGCCGAGCACGACTGGCTCACGTCCCACGTGCGCGTGCAATGCGGTCCGACGGCTCAGCCGCACTCGACGCGTTAGAGCCTACCCCGCTCAATTCAAACTGACCCGCCTACCGGGCGCGAGTTTCGCCAACCCCCCTCGGACGACGGGCACTCGCGCCGAGAGTGTCGAGACCGAGGACACGCAGCAGCCCGCGCCAGTCGACCCCATAGCCCTCCTTTCGTGACCGGCGGTGGGCTCGCGACGCAGCGACCGCACACTGCTTTGCGCTCGTGACAGGTCTCTCGCCGTCGGCGGCAAGGCCCCCGCAATTTGCGGCTCTCCGGGCATGATCGTAGGTGAGGTCACGCGAACACTTGGTCGCGTTCGTGCGGAAGTGTGAGTGTGATCGGGCCGCAGGTGAGGTGAACGAGCGCGAGCGCGGCGCTGGCGGAGTGGAACCCGTACGCGCGCCGGACGATCAGCTTCACCTTGTTGTTCGTCGCCTCGGCCCGGGCGTTGCTCAACTTCAGGCGACGGGCCGCGAGGATCCCCGATCGGTGCTTGGGGATCGTGCGCCCGAGTCGGATGAATGGTTTCAGGCGGCTGCGAGAGAGGCGGGCCAGGAGCCGGTCGATCAGCACCGAGACGTTCTCGACGCTCAGTCCGGGCGCGAAGATCGCACGGACCATCTCCTTCATCGCCCAGGCGCGCGGAACCTTCCCGCCGGCGGCGTGCAGCGCGGCGCGCGTGTCAGCCTGGCGGTCGGTGAGATCCCCAGGGTTCTTTAGCAGCGACCAGCGGCTGTCTTTGAAGCCTTTCGCCGCGTCCGTGTCGCCGGTGTGGCGCAGATCGTTCCAGTGCTCGCGGCGGACCTCGTCAAGCGCCTTGGTCGCCAACTGCACGACATGGAAGTTGTCGATGCAGATGACCGCTTGCGGGGCGTGCTCACGGACGGACTTGGCGCACCCGTCGCCCATGTCCATCGAGACGGCTGTCAGCTGTCCGGCGCGCTCCCCGATCGCTGGCTCAGAGCTCTCGGGGTCGGGTGGTTCTGCCTGGATCTTGGTGGGTTCTGGGTTCTGCAGGTTCTGGCTGGGGAGGGGTGGTGGCGGGCAGCTCAGGGTCGAGCTCTGTGAAGAATCGGTCCGCGGCGGCCTGCCCCTTCCCCTCGCAGCCCCAGACGATGCACCGTCGGCGGTGATCGCCGATCAGCGTGAGGTACCGATGACCTTTTCGCCACGCGACCTCCTCGACCGAGATCTCAAACAGGCCCTCCAGGCGGTCGGCCTGGCCGAGCAGCTCGGCACCGACGCGCTCGATGACCCGCCCGATCGTTGCCCAGTCGATCCTGGTCAGCCGGCACGTCGCGGTCTTGTCGGTCTTCGTCGCCAGCCACGCGACGAGGTTCTCGAAGTCGCGGGTAAACCGGGCACCATCGCGGGCGAACGGGACCCGCTCAACCAGCGCGCCGTGCTCCGGGCAGCGAAGACGCCTCAGGCTCGCGCCGATCTCCAATCGCCAGACCCCGAGATCCAAATGCCGCCACTTCGACTCATGCTGCTGACGGTTCTCGCGATGACGCGTCGAATACGAGCACTTCGGGCAGAGCAGCCGCCGGCGACGCAACGCCACCTCGACCACGACCCGATCCGGCTGGAAAGCGACCGACCGGACATGCACCCCTGGCAGGCGCAACAGACAAGAGAATGCAGCCGTGACGCGCATGGGCAACGACCCTTCGGTTCGCAGGACTCAGAAACCGCGAACCTACGGTCCGAACCTGTGCGCGTCTCCGAGCCCCTGAGCGCATCCCGCTACCAGCGAACAAAGCCTGCTCAGACCACCAAACGCCGACCGGTCAGCCGGCCCCGGTCACCTACGATCATCCACGGAGCCTCACAATTTGCTAGATGCGGGGCGGTCTTCGGCTGCTCCTCACACGGTGCGGTGCATAGGCAGAACGGCGGCCACCGCCGGCTCGAAATCGACGCTCCGCGTGATCGCTATGCCGAGAAGCACTGGTGCACGCTGGCCTCATCGCCCACGAGCGCCTGGTCAGGCCGGGCGAGTCGAAGGCGGGACCCGACCGCGACAGCCGAAGCCACCGGGTCCGCCGAGCGCTACCCCTCGTCGAGGACCAGCAGCGTCTCCGGGCGAACACCGTCGGCCTTCATCGCATCGGCGGCCGCCTCGGTCTGCATGAACTCCTGATAG
>JBDTEE010000011.1:0-7461 GCA_039922645.1 Solirubrobacteraceae bacterium
GATCGAGGCCTCGGCATCGGCCAGTTCGCGGCGCAGACGCTCGGACTCGGCGCGCTCCTGCTCGAGGGCCAAAGCGATCTTGTCACGTTCACGGCCGGTCTCCTCGAGTTGGTGGCGGACCTCGTGCAGCCTGCGCTCGTGACGGACGGTTTCGGAGCGGGCATTTTCCAGCGCGCGTCCACTGTCGCTTGCGCTTGAGCGAACTTCCTTGAGCTGACGCGCGGTGTGCTGGGCCTCGGCGCGCGCGGCCTCCAGCTCACGGCCGGTGTCTCGGGCCAGATTGCGCGTGGCGTCGAGGTCGGAGGCGGCCGTCTCGAGCTCGTCCCGGGCCGTGCGGGCCAGATCGAGCTCCGCGCCCACGCGCCCCACCTCGGAGCGCAGCCGCAGTGCCTCGGTGCGTTCGTCCTCGAGTGACCGCTCGGCTGCCTCGCGGCGTCCCCGTTCGCGTTCGTGAGCCGCCTCCGCTGCCTCGAGCCGGGTCCGTAGGCGCTCGAGCTCGTGTCCGCGATCGGCTGCGGCCGGCCGGGCGGGCGGGCTGGTCCGAATACGGGGCTCCCGGGACCCGGTGCTCGAGGCGCCTCGGGATTTCGGGCGTCCGGGCTTGCCCAGCGCATCGGGGGAGACGGGCACGCTGATGTCGGGGGAGACGGATAGCTCGACCTCGTTGGCGTCGGCGAGCGCGACCGCAAGGGGAAAGGAGGCCGTCCACGGCTCGCCGTCCTCGGCCGCCCACGGCTTGTGAGCGAGGTCAGCCAGCGCGCGGCGCTCGTTGTCGCCGGACTTTAAGGAGAAGGTCAGGGTGGGGCGCATGAAGCGCCGGCCACGCACGCCGTACCAGCGCCCGGTCAGCTCGACGCGACCGTCGTCGTCCTGCTTGAGAGCGTCGAGCGCGAAGGAGATGGCGCCGGAGCCAGCAGCGGGCGGTTCGGGGGCACGGCTAGCCATCCGCACACGGTACCCGCATGACCGGCTGCCAGCCGCGGTCGCCCTCAGGCGGTTTGGCGCAGGCGGGCGGCGCGTGACTTCTTGCGCGCACCGTTGTTGCGGTGCAGGGCACCGCGCTTCACGGCCTTGTCAATTGCCTTGACGAGCACCCGATGCTCGGTCTCGGCGGTGTCGGCATCGCCAGCGGCGACGGCCCGCTCGAGCCGGTGGAAGTAGGTCTTAATCGCCGAGGTGTAGCGGCGATTCTCGAGCCGCTCTCGCTCAGAGCGCAGGATGCGCTTCTTCTGTGAGTGAATGTTGGCCATGACGCAATGAAGCCGCGGTCCGAGCGCGGCGACGGCGCGTACTATAGCGCCCGCGTGTCTGCCGATAGCACCCTAACGGGGGAGTCGTCGCTGTCCGCGCCACCCCCGCCGCCCCGGCGCCGGCTAGCGCTCAGCACGACCATCTTCGCACTGGCCACCGCAATCTCGCGGGTTGCCGGCCTGGGGCGCGAGGTCGTGCAGGCCAGCTTCTTTGCCACCGGCATCGCGATCACGTCGTTCACGATCGCCTCCCAGATCCCCAACCTGGTCAGCAACCTGTTCTCCCAGGCGGCGCTGTCGGCGGCGTTCGTCCCGGTATTCACCGAGCTGCTGCAGGCCGGTCGTAAGCGCGAGGCCGTCAAGCTCGCCTCCGAGCTGTTCTGGCTGATCGTGATCGGCCTCGGAGTGCTCACCGTCGTGTGGATGGCCGCCGCCGGCGTGGTCATGCCACTGTTCACGGGCACCCATCTGGGCGCGTCGGCGACGGCGTTGACCGCCGGCCTGTCCCGCGTTCTGTTCCCGGTCGTACTCCTGTTGAGCGTCACCGGTCTGCTGGTCGGGATCCTCCAAGCCTACGACGAGTTCACCATTCCCGCGATCGCTCCCGCGGTCTGGAACTTGGTGATCATCGTCCTGCTCGTCGTCCTGCACGCCGAGATCCACGGCCAGAACTCGATCTACGCCTACGCGATCGCCTGGCTGGTGGCCACCGTGGTCCAGATGCTGCTGGTCGCCTCGGCGCTGCGACGGATCGACTTCCGGCTCTCGTTCTCGCTCAGCTTCAGCGACCCACGCATCCGTGAGGTGATGATCCTGTTCCTCCCGGTGACGATCAGCATCGGGATCATCAACCTCGACGCGTTCATCAATGCCGAACTGGGCACGCTGGTCAACACCCACGCTCCGTCGGCGATCAACGACGCGTTCCGTCTCTACATGCTCCCGCAGGGGGTATTCAGCGTCGCCGTGGCCACCGTCCTGTTCCCGACGCTCAGCCGGATGGCGGTCCGTCGCGACCCGGGTGGGATGCGGCGCACGCTCGGCAACGGGATCCGCCAGATCAATCTCTTGATGATTCCCTCGGCTGGGCTGCTGGCCGTGCTGGCCACGCCCATCGTGCGGCTGGTCTACGAGCACGGCCGCTTTCATGCCATCGACCGCTACTACGTCTCCACGGCGCTGCTGTGGTTCGCGTTCAGCCTCCCCTTCGCGGGCGTGAACCTCCTTCTCAGCCGTACCTTCTTCGCGCTCAAGCGCCCCTGGATCCCCACGCGGCTGGCGGTGATGAACATCGCGGTGGACATCGTCGTGTCGCTGGCCCTGTACAAGCCGCTCGGCATCGCTGGGCTGATCATCGGCACGCTGGCCGCCAACGTCGTCATGACCGGTCTCCAGGCCCGGCGGCTGCGGATCGGCTTCAACGGCCGGCTGGAGGGGCCTCAGACGGCGATGATCACCGCCCGCATCCTGATCGCCTCGGCCATCGTCACCGCACTGGGCTACGTCCTCTGGAAGGGTCTGAACAGCTTGCTCGGCGTGTCCCTGATTGCCCAGATCCTCGCCGTCGGCGTCGCCCTGGCCGCTGCGGGCGTGCTCTATGCACGACTCGTGCTGTGGATGCGGATCCCCGAGGCTCGACAGATCCAGTCGCTGGTCGCGGGCCGTTTGCACGGCCGGTAGCCTGCTGATGTGGGCTCCGGCGGCTTTTACTCGAGGCACTTCTCAAATCCGCGGCAGGAACGGGCGTTTCTCAGCGCGGTCGGTTTCACCACCGCGTTTGCGAGCGCGCGAGCGATCACCCACTCGATCCGGGCCGGGATCGGCCCGTTTCACAACATCTCCTCCGGTGGCACCCACATCCACCACAGCACGTTCGGCATTTTCGGCCTGCTCGGTATCGGCTACCTGTGGACCTACCGGATCGGGGTCGGCACGCGCCACCCCGAGTGGACCTCGCGGGTAACCGCGACCACCTACGGCGTGGCCGCCGCCCTTACCCTTGACGAGTTCGCGCTGTGGCTCGACCTCAACGACGATTACTGGGACGCCGCCGGGCGCAAATCGATCGACGCGGTGGCCATCTTCGGTGGGGTGCTGGCGGCGGGCGTGGCCGGGCGCGACGCGCTGGATGAGCTCGGCCTGCTGCCGCATTTCGCCAGCGAGCTGGTCCACCGGGACCAGCGCCGGCGGGCCGCCGCGGCTGCGCGAGACTAGTTGTCGGCAGCGCGGCTGATCGCCCGCCGGCGGCTTCGTACCCTTAGTGAGCGGAATGGCTGATCAGGCGCACATCCGCAACTTCTCCATCATCGCCCACATTGACCACGGCAAGTCGACGCTGGCTGATCGGATCCTCGAGATCACCCACACCGTCGATCCGCGAGCGATGCGTGCTCAGCTGCTCGACTCGATGGACCTCGAGCGGGAGCGTGGGATCACTATCAAGGCTCAAGCAGTGCGGGTCTTCTACGAGGCCAGCGACGGTGAGACCTACCAGCTGCAATTGATCGACACCCCGGGCCATGTGGACTTCACCTACGAGGTGTCCCGTTCGCTGGCCGCCTGTGAGGGGGCGCTGCTGGTGGTCGACGCCTCCCAGGGCGTCGAGGCCCAGACCGTGGCCAACACCTACCTAGCCGTGGAGTCCGGGCTTGAGCTGATCCCGTGCCTGAACAAGGTCGACCTGCCCGGCGCTGAGCCCGAGCGGGTGGCGGAGGAGGTGGCCGATCTGCTCGGCGAGCCGGCCGACGCGGTGAGGCGGATCAGCGCCAAGACGGGCGAAGGGGTGACCGAGGTGCTCGACGAGCTCATCGCCCGGGTGCCACCGCCCCACGGCGATCCCGACGCGCCCCCGCGGGCACTCATCTTCGACTCTGAGTTTGACCAGTACCGAGGGGTTATCGCCTACATCCGCGTAGTTGACGGTACCTTTACCAACGGCGATGCCATCCGGGCAATGCAGGCGGGGACCGAGGCTGAGATCGACGACATCGGCTTCTTGAGTCCCCAGATGATCTCGGCTCCGGCGCTGGGACCCGGCGAGGTGGGCTTTGTCATCACGGGCATCAAGGACGTCACCCGGCTGCGGGTGGGCGACACCCTGACGGCCAAGAACAAGCCGGCCTCCGAGCCGCTGCCGGGCTACCGGGAGGTCAAGCCGATGGTCTTCTGCGGCCTATTCCCGATCGAGACCGAGCAGTATCCCGACCTCCGTGACGCACTCGAGAAGCTCACCCTCAACGACGCCGCCTTGAGCTGGGAGCCCGAGACTTCCGAGGCGCTCGGCTTCGGTTTTCGCTGTGGCTTCCTCGGGCTCTTGCACATGGACATCGTCCGCGAGCGGCTTGAGCGCGAGTACGACCTCGAGCTGCTGGCCACGATGCCCAGCGTCGAGTACGAGGTGACGCTCACCGACGGCACTGTGCTGCCCGTCCACAGCCCCAACGACATGCCCGACCCGGCTGGCGTGGCCGAGGTCCGCGAGCCGTTCATTCGCGCCTCGATCCTGAGTCCCAAGGAGTTCGTCGGTCAGATCATGGAGCTCTGCCAGGAACGGCGTGGTGAGCATGCCGGGATGCACTTTCTTTCACCCGAGCGCGTACAGCTCACCTACGACCTGCCGCTGGCCGAGATCGTTCTCGACTTCTTCGATCAGCTCAAGTCGCGCACCCGCGGCTACGCGTCCCTGGACTACGACATCACCGGCCTGCGCGAATCGGACCTGGTCAAGCTCGACATCCTGCTCGCCGGTGACCCGATCGACGCGCTGTCGATGCTGGTGCACCGGTCAAAGGCCCAGGCCGCCGGGCGCACCCTGACTGAGAAGCTGCGCGCGAAGATCCCGCGGCAGCAGTACGACGTGCCGATTCAGGCCGCCATCGGATCCCGGATCGTGGCCCGCGAGACGATCAAGGCCTACCGCAAGGACGTGATCGCCAAGTGCTACGGCGGCGACATCAGCCGCAAGCGCAAGCTGCTCGAAGCGCAGAAGAAGGGCAAGCAGCGGATGAAGCAGGTCGGCCGGATCGAGGTACCCCAGGAAGCCTTCCTGGCCGTGCTCGAGCTGGGCGAGAAGTAAGCGCTCCGGGCTCTACACCCAGGAGCGGCGGGCGGCGCGCAGGGCGTGAGCTCGTGCCCGATGGTGTCCCGGTCCGATCCACGGTCCTTGGCGGTGACCAAGGACCAGGGCGACCGTGACCAGCACGGCCCAGAGGATGGTGGCGGCGAGCAGCATGGCGAAGGTCACCGCCAGCGCAGGCAGCAGGAGGAGAAGCAGCAACGGGTTGGCCCGCACGCTGCGCACCGTCCAGCGAGCGACGGGTACGGCCGGGTGCCGCGCCCGCGAGCGGTTTCGGTCCGCGCTGGGCAGGTCCGCCACCGTCACCTCGAGCTCGGCGTAGGTCTTGGCCTTCAGAGCGAGGCTGACCCGCTCTTCGAGCTCCTCGGCGGCGATCCGTCCCTCTGTGGCGGCGCGGTGAAGTCGATCGATGATCTGATCACGATCCGCGTCTGAGGCCCGGAGGGCGCCACGCCTGCTCACCTGATCGAGGCTAGCGCGAGACCAGGCGGTGCGCAATGGGCGCGGGCTCTACGAGCCCGAGATTCCAAACCCGCTGAACGTGGCCGAGCCCGCGGCGCCGGCGCCGCCTGCCGCCCCGCCGCTGCTGCCCGTGCCCGTGGTCACGCCGGTGACGGTGATCGTGCCGGCGCCGCCGCTGTAGCCGGATCCACCGCCGCCACCACCGGAGCCGACCGCGTTCTTGGCGCCGCCGCCACCGCCGCCGGAGGCGTAGCCACCCCCGCCGCCGCCGGCGCCGTGGCCCGAGCCGCTGCCGGCGCCACCGGCGCCACCGGCGCCAGCGGCGGTACCGCCCACTGAGCCGTTCGTGCCGCCGCGAAGGGGGGTGCCACCAATGCCGCCGGTCAGCGGGGCGCTGCTGCTGCCGCCACCGCCCTGCGCGCCGCTTGAGCCGGCCGTGCCATTCCCGGCGCCGCTGCCGGCGCCACCGGCGGAATCGCCGCTACCGCCGCCACCGCCGGCGACGGCGATGGGGGAGCCGCTGGTCACGTAGACGCAGGTGGCTCCACCACCCCCGGCGCCAATCGCACCGTGGATCCCTCCGGCGCCGCCGGCCGCGCACCCAGTCCCACTGGTGCCAGCCGTGCCTGCCGCTGCGCCGCCGCCGCCCAGGATGACCGTGAGGGTCGTGGCGGAGGCGCTGTCCGGGAGGTTGATGGTGCCGCTGAGGAGGCCGCCGGCACCACCCGCTGCCCCGGCTCCGCCACCGCCGGCGCCGCCCAGGGTGAAGGCGACCGCGGTCGTGTGAGCGGGCACGGTGATCGTGTGGCTCCCGGCGCCGGCCAGGCTGACGGTGTTGACGTTGCTGAGGGCGAAGCTGATCGTGTTGGTCCCCGTGGCCGTCGTCGACACGTTGTAGGGGCCCGAGGTGCCGTTGGCCGTGAACACCGACGAGGTCGCACTGCCGCCGGCATTGGTGCTCGCCACGCAGGCGTAGGTCTGCGGATTGCTGGTGCAGCCGCTGGCCGCGAAGGTGCCGCTCGCCCCTGATGCGGGAGCCGTGAAGGTGACCGGGACTCCGGAAACGGCATTACCGGCCGCGTCGGTGACCTTGGCGATCAGGGGACTGGCGTAGGCGGTGCCGAGATTGGCGGTCTGACCGGAGCCGGACACAACGGCGATCGTCGTTGGGCTCCCGGCCGTGATGGTGAAGGTGAGGGTCGAGGAGGTGGTGGCGGTGCCGCTGAGGGTCCCGCTGGCTTGGAGGCTGATGGAGCCGGCGAGCGCGCCGGTGATGGTGTCGGTGGCCACGCCGCCGGCGGCGGTGATGGTGCTCAGGCCGGTGACGGTGCCGGTGCCGGCGGTCTTGGCGAAGGTGATGGCGTCAGTGCTGTCAGCGCCGCTGGTGACGGTGTTGCCGTTCGCGTCCTCGATCGTCGCGGTCAGGGTTCGAGTCGTTCCGGAGCCCAGGTTGGTTGTGGCTGCGGTGAGGGCGATCTGGGAAGCGGGGCCGGTGACGACGGTGAAGGTGAGGCTGCCGGAAGTGGTCGCGACTCCGTTGACCGTCGCCGTGGCCTTGAGCGTGACGGGTCCAAGACCGGTGCCGGTGACGGTGTCGGTGGCCACGCCGCCTGAGGCGGTGACGGTGCTCAGGCCGGTCACGGTGCCCGCCCCGGCGGTCTTGGCGAAGGTGAT
>JBDTEE010000012.1:0-11463 GCA_039922645.1 Solirubrobacteraceae bacterium
CCGGCGTTCGCAAGCGCCTGGACGAAGCACGGCAGCAGGCACGCCAGCCTCCGAGACGGACGCTCCCGCGCGAGGCTGAACGCCTCGTTGGCGTGTGGCGAGAAGCACCCCCGCCGGCGCACAAACAGGTCTCGAACCGCGCTTAGCAGCGAACCCCCTCTTCGGCCAGGAGCAGCACTCTCAGGCGCACGCGCAGCCTCCTCTCGGGGGCTAAGCGCAGCAGCGGAGCAACGCTGCCAAGATCCCAGTGCACCCCTCATACACCCCGGCCCACCACCGGAACCGTCGTTGCCCTGATCCCCATAGGCGAGAAAATGAGGTATTTGCAGCACTTTCCTACAGTGGAGCCAGCCGGGATCGAACCGGCGACCTCCTGCTTGCAAAGCAGGCGCTCTCCCAACTGAGCTATGGCCCCGCTAGACGGTCGAGTCTAACGCCGGTCTGCGGCCGGGAATCGACCCAGGGGGGCGGCCAAAGGCGTCACGGGGAGCCCAGGCGGCAGACCGAAACGCCGTTACCGGTGGGTAGTACCACCTGCCACGGTTCGGGCGCGTGATCGGGGGAAATCCGAAGGGCTGCGAAGCGTCGTGGCTCAAGCGATCCCACGGGGACCGCGGCGACGGCCGCGAAACGCCGCACGGCCACGGTCACGGCCTCGGCGCGAGTTGAGCGCAGCAGGACGCCCGGCGAGCGCGCCGTCAGGTCAAGGGGCTGCGGATGGCTGGTCACGGGCAGGCATCGAGTCCGCGCGGCAACGCCCGCCGAAACGAGCCGCAGCCTCAGCGCGGCTACCAGGTTCCGGTCGGCCAGCTCGCGGACGGGCTCGGACTGCGCGCGCAGCTCGGCCGGTGTGAAGGCGAAGGACCCGTTGCGCCAGGCCGCGGCCAGGTACGGCCCCGAGCCGCCGGCGATGTCATCCAGGAAGGTAAGCAGGGGCTCGCCCTGAGGAACGAAGTTCGGCTGAACGTGGCCGCGCGCGAGGTCGACCGCAGCCAGCATCGCCCGGTCGCTGGCTGTCGAGGAGCGCAGATAGCCGCCGCCGGCGCGCAGCAGGGCCACGTTCCCGATCAGGCACAGGGCGACGACCCCGAACACGGTCCAGAGCGCGGCCGGCCCGGGCCGCCAGCCGCCGGACGCGGTGACCAGGACCAGCAGGACGATCACTCCGCCGTCGTACATGTAGCGGTTCTGGTCCGGTCCGCGGGTGAGGACGTCACTGACCATGGCCGAGGAAGCCCAGTACGCCACCAGAAGCGCCAGCGCGACCCAGAACGCCCGCGGGGCCGGGACGCGCCGAAGCCCGAAGCGCCACGCCACACCAACCAGGATCAGCGCCGTCAACAGGTATCCCCACGGTGCGTCGATCGTGTAACTGGCGGGGTTGGCAAAGCTGTAGCCGAGCCCAGTGAGGGCGTCGGTGACCGAGCGAGCCGCGTGCACGAAGTAGGCGGGCACCAGATCGACATTGCCCACGGCAAACCCTGTGCCACTGGTGAACGGCGAGTGGTTGAGCTTCGGTGCGACGAACCAGGCGACGTACACGGCCAGCGGAACCGCCACGATCCACAGCCGCCGCCACCGCCCCGGTCCGAGCAGAACGCCGACCAGGGCCGCGAACAGGAACGACAGTGCGGTGGAGAAGGTGATCACGGCGAGCACGAGCAGGGCGCAGGCGAGGCCATCACGCCGCCGAGCCGGAGCATCCAGGGCCAGAAGCGCACCGAGCCCGGCAGCCACGCCGTAGACGTGCGCGAGACCCACGGGGTCCACGGTGTCCTGCCAGGCGGAGCCGAAGAAGAGCAGGATGAAGCTCACCGCGAGGGCCGCGCCGGCGCCGATGTTGCGCCGGGCGAGGGCGAAGAACAGCGCGGCAACCAGGACCACCCCAATCGCCTCGAGCAGCCGGAAGACGATGTAATCTCGGACCCCACCCAAGGCGAGCACAACTGCGTAGAGCAGCCGGGGGACGAAGATCAGGTTCCCGTTGTGGGGTCCGATCAGGACCCGGAAGTCAAACCCGCGGTTGGCGATGAAGTAGAGGAAGTCATCGCCGTGGAAGGTCAGCCCGCGCGTCAGCCAGAGGCTGACCAGAAACGAGACCAGCCCCCCGCCAGCAAGGACCATCCACGCGATCCGATCCCGGGACAGCGCCGAGGCGCCGCGCACCAAGACCTGCGGCAGGGGGTCCGAACGGCCGCTCGCGGTCGAAGCCATGCACGGGCAATGTAGTGCTCACGCCCCTGTGCCCGGCCGCGAGCGGTCGCGATGGCGACGTCCTAAAGCGGTCCCAGGATCAGACCGAGGTATCCGTCAGCGATCTCCTCGGTCGTGAGTCGACCGCCCGGGCGACACCAGAGGGCGGTGTGGTTGACCATGCCCAGCAACGCCCCGAGTTCGATCCGCCGATCCCGTGTGCCCTCCCCGTCGGGAAGCGCCTCGAGCAGGGCGTCCCGGACGATCCGTTCGAAGGCCTTGCGACTCTCGCGAACCCCGCGCCACTGCGTATCACGCTCGATCACGTGACGCTCCTGCTGGAAGACCAGCATGTGATCGCTGTACTCGACCACGTGAGCCACCCACACCCGAATCAGCGCGCGCAGGCGGTCGACCGGAGACGAGTCATTAATCTCGCGAACGCGAGCCAGCAGCGGCTCCATCAAGTCGTCGCAGATGGCCAGGAGCAGCTTCTCCTTGCCGTCGAAGTAGTGATAGACCGCGCCGGTGGCCAGTCCCATTGATGCGGCCAGGTCCTGCATGGTCGTCTGGTCATAACCCCGCTTCGCGAAGGCTTCTGCCGCCGAGGCGATCATGGCCTGACGGCGGCGGTCATAGCGCTCCTGGAGCGCGGGACGAGTGGGTCGCTCAGGCATCCGGATAAGAGTTATAAACCGGTTGTCAAACACTGTCTGAACAATCGTTCGGACCCGGGTCTCGAGTATGTAGGATCGTCATCCATGTTCTTCGCCCTCGACGGTGAGACGCAGCTCTTACAGAGCACCGTCCGAGAGTTCGCCCAGGCGGAAGTTGCGCCCGTGGCCGGGGAGCTCGATCAGACCAAGCAGTTCCCCTACGAGATCGTGGCCAAGATGGCCGAGCTCGGCTGGATGGGCATTCCCTTCCCCGAGGAGGCCGGTGGAGCGGGCGGCAACAGCCTCCAGTACGCGATCGCCGTGGAGGAGCTGGCCCGGGTTGACTCAAGCGTGGCCATCACACTGTGTGCGCACACCTCGCTGGGCACCCAGCCGATCTACCTCTACGGCACCGAGGAGCAGAAGGAGCATTGGCTACCCCAGCTGTGCTCCGGCCAGATCCTGGGCGCGTTCGGGCTGACCGAGCCCGAGGCGGGTTCAGACGCGGGGAACACCAAGACCCGAGCCCGGCGGGACAACGGCGAGTGGGTCATCAACGGCACCAAGCAGTTCATCACCAACGCCGGAACTGACATCTCCGGCGTGGTGTGCATCACCGCGCGTACCGACGGGACGACCGGCGAATCCGGTCACCCGGAGATCTCCAACTTCATCGTCGCCCAGGGAACCCCGGGTTACGAGCAGGGCGAGCCGTACCGCAAGATGGGCTGGAACGCGTCTGACACACGACCGCTCAGCTTCGCCGACTGTCGTGTCCCGGCCGAGAACCTGCTCGGTCGCCAGGGCCAGGGCCTGCACCAGTTCCTGCACGTGCTGGACATCGGGCGGATCGGCGTGGCAGCGATGGGCGTCGGCCTGGCCCAGGGAGCGCTTGACCAGGCGCTGGCCTACGCCAAGGAGCGTCGAGCCTTTGGGCGCCCGATCGCCAAGTTCCAAACCATCCAGGCCAAGCTGGCCGACCTGGCGACAGAAATCGAGGCTGCGCGGCTGCTCACCTACAAGGCGGCCTGGCAGAAGGACGAGGGCCAAAACTTCACGCTCACCGCGGCGCAGGCCAAGCTGAAGACCGGCCGCCTGGCGGTGCGAGCCAGTGAGGAGGCCGTGCAGATTCACGGTGGCTACGGATACATCGAGGAATACCCGGTGTGCCGCTTCTACCGCGACGCCAAGATCCTCACCATCGGCGAGGGCACTGATGAGGTGCAGCAGATGGTGATCGCTCGGGCGCTCGGGGCGTGAGGGTGGCCGAGCTGCCGACCAGCCGGGCACGGATCCGCGAGGTCGGACCCCGCGACGGGTTTCAGAACGAGCCGGAGACGATCCCCACCGAGGTCAAGGTCGAGCTGATCAACGCGCTGGCCCGGACCGGCCTTGAGCGGCTCGAGATCACCAGCTTCGTCCGTGCCGACGTGATCCCGCAGCTCGCTGACGGAGTCGAGGTCCTGAAGGCGGTGGACATCCCGCCCCACGTCAGCCGCGGCGTTCTGATCCCCAACCAGCGCGGGCTCGAGAACGCCCTGGCCGTGCGTGATCGCTTTGACGAGATCAACGTGTTCCTGTCTGCCTCGGAAACCCACAACCGCAAGAACGTAAATCGCTCGGTGGAGGAGTCCCTGACCGGACTCGAACGCGTTCTGCCCCGTGCCCGCGAGGAGGGTCTGCGCTGCGAGGCGGTCATCAGCGTGGCCTTCGGCTGCCCCTACGAGGGACACGTCGATCCGGCCCGAGTGTTCGCCATCGCTCGCCGGTTGGCTGACGCGGGCGCGCAGGAGATCGGTTTCGGTGACACGACCGGAATGGCCAATCCCCGCCAGGTGGGCGAGTTCTTCACCGCCGCTCGCGAGGACCTGCCGCGCGTCGAGCTGACCGCCCACTTCCATAACACGAGGGGTCAGGGGCTGGCCAATGTCTACGCCGCGGTCGAGGCGGGGATCGACTCGTTCGAGTCGAGCTTCGGCGAGCTCGGCGGATGCCCGGTGCCGGCCGGTGCGACCGGCAACGTGGCTACCGAGGACCTGGTCTCCATGCTGCACGAGATCGGCGTGAGCACCGGGGTTGACCTCCCGGCGCTGATCGCTTGCTCACGCTCGCTCCAGAGGCACCTCGGTCGCGAGCTGGGCAGCCATACCCTGGTGGCCGGACCCGTCGACTGGCAGCAGTGATGTTCGCGAGCGTGCTCGTCGCCAACCGGGGCGAGATCGCGCGGCGGGTGATCCGGACACTCGACCGGCTGGGGATTGGCTCAATCGCGGTCTATACCCCAGCCGACCGCTCGGCGCCGCACGTGCGCGAAGCGTCTCAAGCGATACCGATCTCCTCCTACCTCGAGATCGACGACCTGCTTGCCGCCTGTACCCGGTCCGAGGCCGAGGCCCTGCACCCGGGGTACGGCTTCCTGTCCGAGAACCCAGGTCTGGCCCGGGCCTGCGCGGAGGCCGGCGTGGCCTTCATCGGGCCGCCGCCCGCGGCCAGCGAGCTGATGGGCGACAAGGTCCGGGCCAAGCAGGCCGCCCAGGCCGCCGGCCTCCCAATCGTCCCCACATTCACCGAGGAGGAGGCAGCGGCCGAGGGTGCCCCCTACCCCCTCCTGGTCAAGGCCGCGGCCGGTGGCGGGGGGCGCGGAATGCGGGTCGTCGCGCATGCGGCCGACCTCGAGGCCGCGCTCGCGTCAGCGCGCCGCGAGGCGGGCGCCGGTTTCGGGGATGACCGCGTGTTCATCGAGCGCTTCCTTTCCCGCGCGCGACACATCGAGGTGCAGGTGCTGGCCGACACGCACGGCAAGGTGCTCCACCTGGGCGAGCGGGAGTGTTCGCTACAGCGCCGCTATCAGAAGGTCATCGAGGAATCGCCCTCATCCGTCGTTGGCGACGAGCTCCGGGGTCAACTCGGTGCGGAGGCCGTGGCTCTGGCCCGCGCCTCCGGGTACGTCGGAGCCGGGACGGTCGAGTTCATCACCGCCTACGAGGATCCCTCCGACCATTACTTCCTGGAGATGAACGCCCGGCTCCAGGTCGAGCATCCGGTCACCGAGCTGGTCACCGGTCTTGACCTCGTGGAGGCCCAGCTGCGCGTGGCCGCCGGCGAGCACCTTGACCTTGACCAGGCCGAGGTCCGGCTCACCGGTCACGCCATCGAGGCCCGAATCAACGCCGAGGACGCCGGCCGCGACTTCCTGCCCTCCGCCGGACGCGTGCTCGTCTATCACCGACCTTCGGGGGCGCGGGTCGACGACGCGATCGAACCGGGGAGCGAAGTCAACACCGCCTACGACTCGCTGCTGGCCAAAGTGATCGTCCACGGCGCCGACCGCTCGGGGGCTCTGGCTGAGCTTGACCTGGCCCTGGCCCAGACAACAATCCTCGGGGTCACCACCACCACCGGCTTCCTTCGCTCCCTGATCGCCACCGAGGCGGTGCGCGGTAATCAAATTGACACCGGGCTGATCGAGCGGATGGAGATACCTGAGGGACCGCCCGGTGCCGAGGTGGCCCGAGCCGCGGCACTGATCTTCCTGCGGCTGAAGGCCGAGGCGGCCGGCGATGAGCCCTTCGCACGCGTCGACGGATGGCGCCTCGGCGGACGACGGGCCAGCTCGTGGTGGCGCCTGGCCGTGGCGGGTGGAGAGGCAATCGAGGTCGAGCTCCACGGAGATGAGACGCGAGCCATCGAGCGCACCAGACTGGACACCTTTGCCCTTACGAACGACGACGAGCGCCGGGACTGGACCTACGCCGAGGATGGGTCGGTGCTGTGGGTCGGATCTGGAGGCTGGGCCTGGCCGGTTCGCCACCGGGGCAGCGACCGGGCGGGCGACGATCAGGCCGGTGGCGACCTTCGCGCGCCCATGCCCGGGCAGGTCCTCCTGGTGCAGGCCTCGGTGGGCGAGGAGGTGCAGGCAGGCGACACTCTGGTCGTGCTCGAATCGATGAAGATGGAACTGGCCATGACCGCGCCGGTGTCCGGACTTGTGGCCGAGCTGAGTGTGACCGTCGGGGACAAGGTGGTCGTTGACCAGCCACTGGCCCGTATCGAGGTGAACGGCTCGCAATGAGCATCTTGGGCAGCACGACCAGCCCCGGCTCGGAGGAGTTCCTGGCCAACCAGCGTGCCCACGAGGAGCTGATCGCCGACCTGCGCGACCAGCTGGAGCGGGTGCAGCGGGGCGGCGGAGAACAGGCCCGCGAGCGTCACGCCAGCCGCGGCAAGGTCCTGCCCCGCGAGCGCGTCGATCGTCTCCTCGATCCCGGCGCAGCCTTCCTGGAGCTCTCGGCGCTGGCCGCCCACGGCCTGTACAACGACGAGGCGCCGGGGGCGGGGATCATCACCGGCATCGGTCGGGTGAGTGGGCGGGAATGCGTGATCGTGGCCAACGACGCCACGGTCAAGGGCGGCACCTACTACCCGATGACGGTCAAAAAGCATCTCCGGGCGCAGGAGATAGCCCTCCAGAACCGGCTGCCCTGCATCTACCTGGTCGACTCCGGGGGCGCCTTTCTGCCCCGGCAGGACAAGGTGTTCCCCGACCGCGAGCACTTCGGGCGGATCTTCTTCAACCAGGCGACGATGTCGGCGGCGCAGGTCCCCCAGATCGCTGCCGTCATGGGGTCCTGCACCGCGGGGGGTGCCTACGTGCCCGCGATGAGCGACGAGACGGTGATCGTCCGCAACCAGGGAACGATCTTCCTGGGCGGACCGCCGCTGGTGAAGGCGGCGACCGGGGAAGAGGTCACTGCCGAGGAGCTCGGGGGAGGCGAGCTTCACTCCCGCACTTCCGGGGTCACCGACCACCTGGCCGAGGACGACGCCGATGCGCTGCAGATCGTGCGCGGGATCGTGTCCACGCTGGCGCCGAGAACTCCGACCCCCTGGGAGCGGACAGCTGCCGAGCCTCCCGCCGTGGATCCGAACACGCTGCTCGGCGCGGTGCCCAGCGACATTCGCCGGCCCTACGACGCCCGCGAAATCATCGCCCGCGTCGTCGATGGCTCGCGCTGGCGGGAGTTCAAGGAGCTCTACGGAACCACGCTGGTCACCGGTTTCGCCCACATCCATGGTCACCCGGTGGGGATCCTGGCCAACAACGGGATCCTGTTCTCCGAGAGCGCGCTCAAGGGCGCCCACTTCATCGAACTGTGCGACCAGCGAAAGATCCCGTTGATCTTCCTTCAGAACATCACCGGGTTCATGGTCGGTCGCGATTACGAGGCCGGTGGGATCGCCAAGAACGGCGCCAAGCTCGTCACCGCGGTGTCGACGGCCCGGGTGCCGAAGCTGACGGTGATCGTGGGCGGATCGTTCGGGGCCGGGAACTACGGGATGGCGGGACGCGCCTATTCGCCGCGGATGCTGTGGATGTGGCCCAACGCCCGGATCTCCGTCATGGGCGGGGAGCAGGCGGCCACGGTGATGACCGAGGTGGGGCAGCCGGAGACCGGAGCCCAGCTGCGCGAGCAATACGAGCGGCAGGGGCATCCGTACTACGCAACGGCCCGGCTCTGGGACGACGGCGTGATCGATCCGCGGGACACTCGTGACGTGCTCGGGCTGGCCCTGTCGGCGGCAGGCAATGCGCCGCTGGCCGACCTGCGCTACGGCATCTTCCGGATGTAGTCCACCGACCGCGCCCAGCGACGGCGCCGCTCTCAGAGGCCGACTTCGAGCTCCAGCCCGCGGGCGCCCAGGCCGGGCACGCCATCCTCAGCCAGGCGAACCACATCCCGGCGTCCCGACCGGCGCAGGATGCTCGCGGCGAAGGCCGCCCGCATTCCGGCCGCGCAGGCCACCGCGGTCGGCCGGCCACGGTCGGGGATGCCCGCCGCAGCGACGTCCCGGAGGCGATGGAGGGGGACGTTCACCGAGCCCGGGACATGACCCAGGACCCATTCACTGGGTTCACGCACGTCCACGAGCTCGACGGCGTCGGCCCGCAACTCGGCCAGCAGACGATCCGCGGCCCAGGCGTCCGCGTGGGCCACGGGAAGGGCGGCCGCCGTCCAGGCCCGGTCATCGGCCAGAGCGAACCCGCTGAGATTGGTGAAGCCGACGGCCTGCAGGGCATTGGCCATCTGGGCGGCAGAGTCCGGATCGGCGGCCACGAGCACGAGCGCCTGATCGGGCGACAGCGTCCAGCCAGCCCGTGTGCCGACACCGGCCGAACTCACCGGCAGATTGATCGATCCAGCGAGATGAGCACGATCGAAATCGTCCGGCAAGCGAGCGTCGAGAACGGTGGTGCCGGCGGCCAACGGCGCGGCCAGGTCACCGGCGGCCAGGGGCTCGAGGACGGCCGCCGGTGCTGCACCCGAGTGGCGGTTGAGCTCGACGATGTGCGCCACATTCGGCGGTCGCGTGGGCAGGCTGGAGGTCAAGGCGCT
The DNA here is from genome assembly GCA_039922645.1 of Solirubrobacteraceae bacterium. Taxonomy (GTDB): domain Bacteria; phylum Actinomycetota; class Thermoleophilia; order Solirubrobacterales; family Solirubrobacteraceae; genus Palsa-465. Next base: position 9,245 of record JBDTEE010000012.1, read on the forward strand.
GACGAAGCTGTCTGCGTCGAGGGCCAGCAACGGGTTGTGACGGCGCTCGAAGCCGATCGTCGAGCTGGTCTTGCCGCTCAGACCCGCCCCGCCGCAGAGCGAACCGCCGATATGACCTGGCCAGACCTCGACGTGGTCGCCGAGGGCGATCAGCTGGCTCATCGTCCGGTGCATGGCGTGAGCGCCCTCGGCCGGCTCGTAGGCGAGATCGGGCCGAGCCAGGTCGCCGACCAGCATCGAGTCGCCGGTCAGCAGGAGCCAGGGCTCGGGACTGCGGGTCAAATCGGCCACGGCGAAGACCACGTGCTCTGGGCGATGACCGGGGGCGGCCAAGGTCTGCACGCGCAGATGCCCGACCTCGAGGACGAGGTCCGGCTGACCGTCGGTCACGGGCCGGTGGACTCGGGCTCCGGTCGCCGCGGCCAATCTCTCCCGGCCGGAGAGGTGGTCGGCATGGTCATGGGTGTCCAGAACGTGGACGATGCGCAGGCCCTCGACCTGGGCGGTCTCCAGGTAGACGCCGATGTCCCAGCGAGGATCGACGACGATCGCCTCATCGCCGTCGCCGAGAAGATAGGACGCGCAACCGAGGTCGCGGTAGAGCACCTGCCGGAAGAACACGAACCGGGTCCCCTTCGCTCAATTCGCACTAATTCAGTGTAGTTTTGAAATCCAGCATAAAACCCACGTCAATGGTGGGAAACCGGGTCAGGGTTGCCCGGATTCGAGGCTCAGCCGTCGAAGTCGAAGTCCTTGGGCGGCCGCTGCTCGAACCACAAGCGATCGTGATCCGGCGTGTCCTGCAGGAATTCGGGCGTCTCCTCGAGCAACTCCTCACCGTCGCTGTCGTCCTCGGCCGCGGGATGCCCGGGATGTGACCCCAGCGCGTGCTCGACGTCGTACTCGGCCGTCTGACCCCCCGCTGAGTGGGGGAGCGGGGGCCGAGGCTCGGGCTCCTCCTCGGCAAACGGCTCCTCATCGAGGAAGTCGGGGCGGTGGACAGCGGTCTCCTGACCGACCGGCTCGGCTTCGGGCGGCGACTCGGCCACGGGGTCAGGCTGGGGATCGAGTGCTTCCTCGTGAGCCGCCGGCTCGGGCTCGAAGTGCCAGCTCTCGCCGTCGGCCTCGTGGTCGAAGGCCGCTGCTCCGGGCTTGTGGTCGAAACCCGCGTCTCCGGGCTCATGCCCGAAATCCACGGCTCCGGGCTCGTGCTCAAGCTCCTCGCCATCAACACCGGGGGCACCGGCCTCGATTTCGTCGATTCCGGGGCCTTCCGGGGCCTGAGCCCGCCGCACCGGACCGAGTGCCTCGCGCTCAGCGCGCTCGACCTCCGTCGGGTCGGCGCCGCGGCGGCGCTTGAGGTCTAGATGCTCGCGAATCGCTTCGTCTAATAGACCCATACTCGCAAAGCCTAGCGGCCTCCGAACGCGTGCGCGGTCTGCGCGTCGGCCTTAACAGTTCGGTTCTTGCCCTCCCGCTTGGCCACGTAGAGAGCGCTGTCCGCTGCTGCTATCAGGTCGTTTTTCTGCCCATCGGCGGAGGCCGCCGCCCCGAAGCTGGCCGTGATGCGCAGGGCTCCTTCACCTTCCAGGAGCGGCACTTCTAAGGCCTCGATCGCCTCGCGGAAACGCTCGGCGATGACGAAGGTCCCCTCAAGATCGGTGTGGGGCAGGATCAGGGCCATCTCCTCCCCGCCGTAACGGGCGGCAAAGTCGACGTCGCGCGAGGTTTCACGGAGGATGTCGGCCACCTTGCGCAGGACGACATCGCCCTGCTGATGGCCATAAAGGTCATTGATGGACTTGAAGTCGTCGATATCGATCATCACCAGACCAACCGGGTATCGGTAGCGACGGACCTGTTCCATCTCGGCACCCAGCAACTGCTGAAAGTGACCGTGGCTGGTCAGACCGGTGAGATCGTCGGTCACCGCCTGGCGTTGGACGTCGTGATGCAGGCTGACATTGGCCAGCGCCAGCGTCGCCCGTGCGGCCAGCGAGCGGAGGAGCTCGAGATCGTCCTGATTGAAGGTCCGGCCTGGGCGCGCCACAGTGATCAGGCCGTGTGACGGGACGCCGGCGGTGATCGCTCCAAGGGCGACGGTGGCCAGGGTCAGCTCCTTGGTCCAGGCCTGGCCGATGCCGTCGGCGTGTACCGCCGCGCGCTCGGATTCATCGATCGGCCGCTCGAGTTCGTTCAGACGTCCACGCCGGACCCGT
>JBDTEE010000013.1:0-3752 GCA_039922645.1 Solirubrobacteraceae bacterium
CGACGACCTGGCGCTTCTGGCCTTGCAGGTCAACGGCGTCGACCTCTCGGCCGACCACGGCTATCCAGCGCGGGTGATCGTGCCCAACGTGCCCGGTGAACTCAATACGAAATGGGTTCGCGAGCTCAGGTTCGAGTCCGCATGACGAGAGGATCGCGAGTCAGCTTCCGCCGCCGCTACGGCGCCAGCCCGCTGCATCTGTTGGGACACCTCTTGGGGTTTGCCATTGCCGTGTTTGCGCTCGACCGGATCTTCAGCGGTGGCGACGTGAAAGAGCTGGTCATGTGGTACCTCGGGTTCGTGATCGCGCACGACCTGATTTTCGTGTCTGTCTACGCCGGCCTGGATCGCCTGCTCCGAGGAGCCCTCGCCCGGCTGCCACGTCCGAGCCGGACCGGCCTGCCGGTGATCAATCACGTCCGGGCACCCGTGCTGATCTCGGGCCTCCTCCTCATCATCTACCTCCCGGTGATCTCGGGTCGATCCGACGGCCAATACCTCGCCCTCAGCGGTCACCACCTCACGCACTATCTGCGGAACTGGTTACTCATCACCGGGACGCTGTTCCTCGGCTCTGGGCTCCTCTACGCGCTGCGGTTCGCCAAGGCGCGAGCTGGCCAGGCTCGCTGAAAGTCACCATCACCGAACAGCTTTCACATCATCCCGAAGTGGGCCACTACAAAACCGTCTATCGGAGCACCTCCATCAACAACCGGGCGACATGCTCGCTGTAGCCCGGCTCATCAAAGCTGAAGCGCAGAGGAGAGAGCGGATGGGCCCCGAGTAGATCGGCCACTTCCTGGCGTATGGCTCGAGCATCGGCGGTCCATCGCACTGCTCGGGCGAGAAGATCCCCCAACTTGGCAAAATCGACTTCGGTCAGCCCGCGACGCGTCAAGGCCTGGGTACCTAGGCGCAGACCAAACTCACCGTTCGTTCCGGGGATCATCACTGAATTTGTCCGGAGCCCGCACATCGGCAGCCGTTCATTGGCGAGCATGTGCGAGAGGTCGCCAGCCCCAACTATCACGTGAACCTGGTGCGTTTGCGTCCCGCCATAGTCCATGCCCGCGACGCGCAGGCCCCTGCTGTCGAGCGCTCGCGCGAGTGCCGCCGCGTTTGCGACCATCTGCTCGGCATACGCTCGGCCGAAGTTGGCAATCTCTTCGAGCGCGATGACGAGCCCCGGAAGGCACTCAGCATGGCTATTGGACTGGAGCTGCGGGCAGACAACGTCCCACACCGTCTCGGCGAGGGGATGATTACGATCGGCGAACGCGATCACCCCCTTGTTGGGCCCTGGCAGCGTTTTGTGCGTGTTGAACGTGAGGATATGAGCGCCCTGCTTCAGGGGCTGCGGAAGCACACCCCCCGCAATCAGGCCAGCCGTATGACTTACGTCGACGGCGATCGTCACGCGGCGTGGCAGCGCGGCCGCTAGATCCTCAATCGGCTGCGGCCGTCGGCTATGTGACGGCTGGACCAGCACCAACCGAATGCCTGGGTGCTTGTCTACGAGAGTGATGGTTCCGTCAACGTCGATCAGGTCACCGAGCATGGGAAAGGCAAAGGTGTCGATGCCGAGCCTCCGCGCGAGCCCGGCCGTGCCGAAGTGTCCGCCGGCCTCGGGCGCCAGCTCGACCAACGCCTCCCCGGGTTTACAAGCCGCCATTAGCACCGCTTGCTCGCAGGTTGAACCGCCATTGGGGCGCCAGTCTGCGATGTCGGCGGCGAACAACCGCTTCATCTGCTGCAGGAATCTCTCCTGAAGAGCAGGGAACGTGCCCGACCGTGGAAACGCCCATTCGCCTGCGTCGCCGCCGTTCGGAGCGTCGAAGAAGTAGTGGCCCCCGCCACAGAAGGCCGCCGCCGCTCGTGTGGCCGTACTGGCATAGTTCTCGCTCGCCGTGAGGGTCGCCATAACGTTGTGGTAATGCCGGTCTTGCGCCAGCATTCCGGCGATCCAGCCGAGAAGCTTGCCATCAGTGGGGGACGAGTCGGCATTTGGCCGGTCGGCAGGCTGCGAGGGCAGCAAACTCGGCCGAGCCCAATCGTAAGCGGCCATATGACAATCCTTTGAGGTAAACGCAGTCAGCTAGTTAACGTGCGTCCGCGTGGCGGACTTGTGATCCGGTCGACGTGTTCAAACAACTGAATGGTCGAAGGAACCAGCTACGGCCAAGAATGCGATTGCGGAGGTTGTCCCAAGCTCTGTAGAAGTTGAGACGGCGGTCCTCCCGCCTTATCCGCTGCTGTTGGCAGCGTGCGGGGTGTCTAAGTCCATGCAAGACAGGAGGAACCGCCGTGAAGAGCAAGCTACACCTTGTGCAGGTCGCCGAGACCGAGCAGGTCTTGGGAGTGCAGTTGCCCGAGCATGTGCAGCTGTCGTTGGCCGGGATCGCGGGGCAGGCGAAGGAGGGGTTGTTGGCGTTGGCTGTCGGCACCGGCCTCGCGGTGCTGGCGGAGACGATGGAGTGGGAGGTCGAGCGGGTCGTCGGCCCCAAGGGCCGCCACGATCAGGATCGGGTCGCGAAGCGTCACGGGCATACGGGCGGGGAGGTCACGCTCGGTGGTCGTCGGGTGGCGGTCAGCCGGCCGCGGGTGCGTACCGCGGATGACACCGCGGAGGTCGGCCTGGACAGCTATGAGGAGTTCGCGTCGCGTGATCTGCTGGAGCGGGTGATCTTGGAGCGGATGCTGGCTGGCGTCTCGACGCGTCGGTCGCGGCGGGTCGCAGAGCCTGTCGGCGAGCAGGTCGAGACGGCGGCGCGGTCGACGTCGAAGTCGGCCGTGTCGCGCACGTTCGTGGCCCGGACGCGCACGGCCCTGGAGGAGCTTTTGGGTCGTGATCTGTCCGGGGTGGAGCTGGCGGTGGTGATGATCGACGGGATCGATCTGGCCGACGTCACGCATGTCGTGGCGCTGGGGATCACCATCGACGGGACGAAGATCCCGCTGTCGCTGCGCGAGGGGTCCACGGAGAACGCGACCGTCGCGACCGCGCTGTTGTCAGACCTGGTCGACCGCGGCTTGCGCCTCTCAGAGCAGCAGCTGTTCATCCTGGACGGCGCGAAGGCGTTGCGCAAGGCCGTGCGCGACGTCGCCGGCCCGCGGGCGCTGGTGCATCGCTGCCACATTCACAAATCCAGAAATGTGTGCGGTCATCTGCCCGAGCGTGAACGGCCGTGGATCCGCTCAAAGCTCCGCGCCGCCTGGTCAGACCCCGACCACCACGAGGCGCTGAAGTCCCTCAAAGCGCTCGCCGCCCAGCTAGACCGGGTCCATCCCGACGCCGCCGGATCGCTCAGAGAGGGCATGGAAGAGACGCTCACCCTGACCCGTCTCGGGGTGACCGGCACGCTGCGACGCACGCTCTCATCAACCAACTGCATCGAGAGCATGTTCGACGGCGTGCGCACCACGCAGCGCAACGTCAAGCGCTGGCAGACCGGCGACATGCGCCTGCGCTGGACCGCCGCCGGGATGGACCAAGCCCAGCAAGGGTTCAGACGCATCAAGGGCCACCGCGACCTCCCCAAGCTCGCCGCCGCGATCCGCCGAGAGCTGTCCCTTCCCCAGCCTGATCACGTCTCGACCGAGGAGGCCGCTACGGTTCACGCCGCCTGACAATCACACCCGGACTGCCGTCGAAGATCTACACCGTCCGGGACAACCTCCTGCCGAGAAGGTCTTCTGGTCGGTGACGCACGACCTAGACGCGATCGCCCTGCCTGGCGAACCGCCCGAAATGG
>JBDTEE010000014.1:0-14868 GCA_039922645.1 Solirubrobacteraceae bacterium
CCGTGCTTGGTCCAGCAGCCTGCGGTCACGCCGTGCTCGCCGCGCTCGATGCTGCGCAGCCCGAGCTGCAGCAGCCGGCGTCCATTGTCTGTGGCGGCCAGGTTTGCGAGATCCTCGCGTAGGCGGCGCTCGTCAGCGATCATTGCTCACCTCTCGTGTAGTTCCGGTCCGATATGGACCGTACGCCCCGGGGGGATTCATGACCGCACTCGGTTCGCGGCTTCCAGGATGTAGCCGAGCTGTGCCTCGAGTGAGGCGTCGGGTACGAGCTTGCCGTCCAGCGCGGCGGTGCCGATCGTGAACGCCCACACGCCTCGGTCGGCCAGGGCTTGGATCCGCTCGGCGGAGTCGACCGAGCCGGCGGCGATCACCGGCAGCGATGTCGCTTCGACCACGGCCTCCACCAGCGCCTCGACGTCTCCGTCGTAGCGGTAGGCGAGCAGGTTGATCCCGTCGACGCCGAGCTCCTCGGCGCGCTGCGCCTGTTCGGCGATCTCCTCGATCGTTCCCCGCAGCAAGCAGGGGTGACCCACCACCTGCCCTATGTAGGGAAAGAAGCGCACCCCGGTCCCGGCGATGACCTCCTGCACGGGCTTGATCAGCGTGCCGCCGATCAGATAGTCCGGACCGATCTCGGCGGCCACGCGCGCCGACTCCAGCGTGGCCTCGTCAGTCTCGGAGACGACCTCGAGGTAGCTGCGGTGCCCGTTGGCTCGGATGTCCGCCATCAGCCCCGCCAGCTCCTCGCGGGGAAGGCCGAGGTCCTTGCACCCGACGTGCCGGATGCCCGACAGCGCCACTGACCCATAGACCTCACGCGCATCGGCGATCGTGCGGTCATCCCGGGTCAACATGAAGATGAACTCAGTCAACGGCCACCCCAAGTTGTCGGACAACTCGGCTATCTTATGCATCCGCCGGACGGGATGCAAACAACTTTTGTCAGGTTTTTTGAGAGGAGAGAGAGCATGCGCGCGGCAATCTGGGATGGCCCGGGTGAGATGCGGGTCGGCGAAGTCGAGGACGCGACCTGCCCGGAGGATGGCGTGCTGTTGCGCGTCACCGCCTGCGGCATCTGCGGGACCGACGTGCGCGTGTTCTTCAACGGCGATCGCCGGATCTCGCCGCCCTGGGTGCTCGGCCACGAGATCAGCGGAGAGCTGATCGAGATCGGTCCGCTGGCCGCCGAGGAGATCGCCCTGGCTGGAATCAAGGCTGGCGACCACGTGCACTGCATATCGACGCTGTGGTGCGGACGCTGTCGTCTGTGCCGCAGCGGCAACGAGCACCTGTGCGTCAAGGGCGAGCTGATGGGCTTCGATTACCAGGGCGCCTACACCGAGCTGGTGGCGATCCCCGAGATCGCGCTCAAGAACCTGTTCCTGATTCCGGACGGCCTGTCCGACGATGAGGCGACATTCGCCGACCCGCTGTCTGACGCGATCTGCGGACACAAGGACATCGCCGTCGGCCTCGACGACACCGTCGCGGTGATCGGCGCCGGGCCGGTGGGTACCGCTCACGCGGCGATCTCCCGGCTGGAGGGAGCGGGCCACGTGCTCCTGCTGGAGGCCACGGCCGACCGGCTCGCGCTCGCGCGCGAGATCCTGGGTGACGAGCGCATGAGCTACGTGGACGTCTCCAGCACCGATTCGATCGCCGCCGTGCGCGCCGCCACTGAGGAAATCGGTGCCGACGTGGTGATCGTCGCCTGTTCTAACAGCCAGGCCCAGGAGCAGGCGATGGAAATGGCGGCTCCGCGCGGGCGCGTACTCTTCTTCGGCGGTCTGCCCAAGGGCACCACCCACATCCAGTTTCCCTCCAACGTCCTGCACTACCAGGAGGTCCAGGTGCACGGCTCGTACGCCTCGCGTCACCGCGATCAGGTCCACGCGCTCGACATGCTCGCGGCCGACATCGGCGGCATCCGCCGCGTCGTCTCCGACGTGGTCGACCTCGACGGGGCGCCGGGCGCGTTTGCGCGCATCCGCGCCGGCGAGGTGCTGAAGATCGTCGTCAGGCCCTGACCTTTCTGGGGTAGCTCACGTTCAGGTCATGGGGAGAGACAGCGATCACCTGAGGACCAGGGCCCCCCGCCGGTCCCTGCGTCATCTCATCGCTGAGAACCTGCGCGCGCGTGTACAGGCGGGAGAGCTTCGGGCAGGCGCCCAGCTCCCCAGCGAGCCCACTCTGGCCCGCGACCTCGGCGTGTCGCGAAGCTCGCTGCGGGCGGCGATCACCCTGCTCGAGGAGGACGGGCTGCTGCGCCGCCAGCACGGGTCGGGCACGTACGTCACCCACAAGCCGCTGCTGCGCAACGATCTCAGCCGCAACTTCAGCGTCTCGGCGATGATCGACGCCACCGGTCAGGAGCCGGGGACGATGCTGGCCGGAGCCGCCGCGGAGCCGGCGCCCGCCGACGTCGCCGAGGCCTTCGGAGTCGCCACCGGCTCACCTCTGAGCGTCCTGCGCCGGGTGCGCACCGCCGGCGGCAGACCGGTCGTCGACACCACGGACTGGTGCCGATGCGAGGTGCTCGATCCCGAGAAGCTGGCGGAGCTGCCCGCCGGCTCGATCTACCTCGCGCTCGCCGATCGCGGGCTCTCGATCCACCACGGCGTGGCCTCGATGTCACCCACGGTGGCGGCAGGCGAGGTTCGCAAGCGCCTGGACGTCGCTCCGGGCACACTGCTGCTGACCCTGTTCCAGGTCGACAGCAGCGCCGACGGCGTGGTGGCGCTGGTGTCGCGCGAGCACCACCTGGCCAGCGCGTTCGACGTCAGCGTGTACCGGCGTGGGCCCGGCGACGCCGGCGAGGACCACGCGTGAACGATGAGCTGGTGGTCGGCGTGGACGTCGGCTCGCAGGGCACCTGCGCCCAGGCGATCGCCGCCGACGGGACGCACGTGTTCACCAGTTACGTCCCCCACTCGCTGTCCTTTCCCGAGCCGGGCTGGGCCGAGCAGGACCCCACCGAGTGGCTGGGTGCCGTTGCCCGCGCCCTGGACGAGGTCCGCCGCTCGGTAGACGGGCGCCCGCTGCGCGCGGTGTCCTTCGGATCGCAGCTCGACGGGCTCGTGGCCACCACCGCCGACGGCTCGGCCACCGGTGCCGCGCTGATCTGGATGGACCGGCGGGCCACGGAGCAATGTGACCAGGCCGCGGACGTGCTGGAGCCGGCCCGGCTGCGGGAGCTGACCGGCTGCAACCTCGATCCCGGCCACGTCGCCGCCAAGATCTCGTGGCTGCGCCGCCACCGGGGTTCCGAGCACGACGCCGCGCGCTGGTTTTTGCTGCCGGGGTCGTTCGTCGCCTGGCAGGCGGCCGGCGAGCTCGCCGTCGATCCCTCCAACGCGTCGTCGTCGATGCTGTTCGACATCGGCACCCGCGGCTGGTCGGAGGAGGCCTGCGGCGCCTTCGGCGTCGACCCGGGAATGCTGGCGCCGATCCGGCCCGCCCACCACGTGCTCGGGCCGGTGGCGCCGTGGCTGCGCAGCGCCGCGGGTCTGGACGGCTCCACGCTGGTGGTGCTCGGCTGCGGCGACGAGATGGCCGCCACCCTGGGAGCGGGAGTAATTAAGTCAGGGAGCGTGTGCGACGTGATGGGCACCGCCGAGCCGGTGTGCGCCGTGGTGGCCGAGCCCGCCCTTGATCCCAGCTGCATCACTGAGGTCCACCCCCACGCCACACCGGACGGCTGGCTGCTGGAGAACCCCGGCTGGCTGTCGGGCGGCGCCTACCGCTGGTTTCGTGACGAGCTCGGATCGGTCGAGGTGGCCCGGGCCACGGCCACCGGCGCCGATGTCTACGAGCTGTTGAACGACGCCGCGGCCACGGTCCCGCCAGGAGCCGGCGGCGTGCTCTGGCTGCCGGCGCTGGCCGGTGCCACCGCCCCCGAGTGGAATCCCCACGCCCGTGCGGCGTGGTTCGGTCTGACCGCCGCTCACAGCCGCTCGCACCTGGCGCGCGCGCTGCTGGAGGGAAACGCCTTCGCGCTGCGCGACGTGCTCGACGCGATGGGCACCGCCGGCCTGACCCCGACCGATCTGGTGTGCGTGGCCGGCGGGGCCCGCGGCGACCTGCTGCTCAGCATCCGCGCCGACGTGACCGGGTTGCCGGTGACCAGGCCCGAGGATGTCGAGACCACCGCCCGCGGCGCCGCCATGCTGGCCGCGGTCGGGGCGGGGCTTCACCCCGACGTGAAGTCCGCGGTCGCCGCGATGGCCGGGCCACGGTGCGAACCGGTCTGGCCCGATCCCGAGCGCCAGGCTGTGTATGCCGGAGTGCACCAGCGCTACCGGGACCTGTACTCGGCGCTGCGGCCGCTGTTCTGACCCTGTGGGGGTGTGGGGTCGTGGTCTGCGTGTGCGGGGTTGTCGTCTGCGGCCGATCCGGGTACGTAGGCTGAAGCCATGGAACTAGCGGTCCAGAGTCGGCCGGGGCGCCGGCGGCGGGGGCGCTGGTAGTGCGTACGCGCGGCGAGACCGGGCGCCGCCTCGGCGGTCGTGCACCGGCTGGTCGACCGCGGCGAGCTCAGCTACGACGAGCCCGTGGCCGCGTACTGGCCGGAGTTCGCGTGACCTCCTCGACCACCTGGCGATGGAGGACAAGCTGGCGGCGAGATCGGTCAGGGGCCCTACCGTGCGCTCGGCCTACCACGCCATCACCTACGGCTGGCTGATCTCGGGCCTGGTCCGCCGGGTGACCGGCTCGGGCCTCGGCGATCTCGGCGGGGCCCTAGTTCAGTCTCTCTCCGGCGGCTTGGAGCGTCCGGCGCATGGCGTCGACGACCGCGTCGAGCACACCCTCGTCGCTGACCAGCGGCGGCGCGATCTGAAGCACTGGGTCGCCACGGTCATCGGCACGCGCGATCAATCCGGCCTCCAGCAGCAGCGGCGGGATCACCTCGCGCACCAGCCGGCTGGCCTCGCTGGGCTCAAACCGGCCCTCACCGCCGTCGGGCGTGAGCTCGGCGGCGAAGAAGAATCCGTCGCCGCGGACGTCACCAACGAGCGGCAGGGACAGCACGTCGTTCTCCAGCTTCTGGCGCAGATAGGGCTCGAGCCGGCGGACGTTCTCCAGGACGTGTTCGCGTTCAAAGATCTCGATACTGCGCTTCGCGATCACCGCGGACAGCGGGTGTCCTCCGAAGGTGATCCCGTGAAGCAGCGTCGTACCGGGCCTGGACATGACCTCGGCCACGCGCTCGTGCACCAGGACCGCGCCCATCGGGGCATAGGCCGACGTCAGCCCCTTGGCTACCGTGATCAGATCCGGTCGCCCGCCATATCGCTGCACGGCGAACCACTCACCCAGTCGGCCGAACCCGGATATGACCTCGTCGGCGACCAGCAGGATCCCGTGGCGGTCACAGATCTGGCGCAGGCCGGCCCAGTAGCCCGGCGGCGGCACCAGGCAGCCGCCGGCGTTCTGGATCGGTTCGGCGATCACCATCGCCACGGTGTCGGCGCCCTCCTCGACGATCGCCTGCTCGAGCTCGTCGAGCAGCGAACGGGCGAGGTCCTCGCCCGCGAGCTCGGAGCGGAAGGGATTGGTGTTGGACACGTGGCGCGTGTCGATCGCGGGCCTGCCGAAGGGCTCCTTGAACCGGGCAACCCCGGTCAGCGAAAGGGCCCCCAGGGTCACGCCGTGGTAGGCGTTCTTCCGGGCGATCGCCTTCATGCGCTGGGGCTCGCCATTGGCGACGTGGTACTGGCGCACCAGCTTCCACGCCGCCTCGACTGATTCCGAGCCGCCATTGGTGAAGAAGATCTTCTCCATACCGAGCGGCGCGAGGTCGACCAGCCGGGCGGCGAGCTCGATCGCCGGCGGGTGCGCGGTGCCCCAGTTGGTGTTGAAGGGGAGCCGGGAGAGCTGCTCGCCGGCCACCGCGGCCATTTCCTCGCCGTAGCTGTAGCCGAGCTGGCAGCAGAACAGGCTCGAGAGCCCGTCGACGTACCGGCGCCCATCGGTGTCGTACACGTACGACCCCTCGCCCCGGTCGAGCACCAGCAGTTGCTTGCGCCCGGAATCGAAGTCGCCGTTGGCGGTGAAATGCAACATCAGATGCTCTTGAGTCATCGGGACACCAGCTCCTGGTCGTTGTGGGAACCGATTACCGCGCACGCGGGCACGAAGGTCAATGGCCAGGTCGTCCGAAGCTGCTCGTCACGGTTCTCGATCGCCATCTGACAGCAGCGCTCGCAGCTCGTCGTGGTCCACCGCGTGGGCCACCGCTCCGTCGCGACCGCGCATCGTGTCGGCGGTGGTGAGCGAGTTCACGATCGCCTCCTCAGTGGCCTCGATCACCGCGTCGTAGAGCGGGTCCAGCCGGGGGGCAGCGAGCGTTCGGATCGGCACCTCCGGCGGTTTTTGTGCCTGCTCCTTCTCGGTGGGCAGCCGGTTGCCGGTGGCGAACTCGATGAGGAGATCGCCGCTTTCAGACTCGCCCGTGCCCCCGACGCGCGCGATCCCCAGGCTGGCCCGGCGGGCGAGGCCGGCGCATTGATGTGGCAGCAGCGGAGCGTCAGTCGCGATCACCACGATGATCGAGCCGGCCCCGGGATGTCGGCCAGCGGGGGCGCCGCTCCGACCTGAACGCCGTTGATTGTCAGGCGTTCGTGCCGGCCCTGGTTGGTCTGCCGTCGACTTCGAGTCCGCCGACATCTTAAAGCGGTGGGTGCAAGGCATGCGCGCAGCGGGCCTCAGCCGCGCGACTGAAGCGAAGGCATGGACGGTTATCTCGGCGGCGCTGTCGTGGGCCGTGGAGGATGACTCCTGGGCGCTCTCAATGAATGGCTGCCTGACGATGCAACGCCGCCGCGGTACGAGACCCTGCCGTCGTGGGCCCTGTCGCCACTCGCCGTTGAGCGGATCCGGCTTGTGATGCTGGAGAGGCTGGAGCAACGGACCTCGCTTGCCGGCGCCGACGACTTCTTGCTGCGGGGCGACCTCGGCGGGCACGGTTCGCCCGCCGGTCACATGACCGGGAGTCAGGCGCATAAGTGGCCCGGCAAATACTTCACTCCTGCCGTTCGCAAGGTCGCCGAGGAGTGGCCGGAGGAGCACGGGGAGATCATCGGCGCGCCCGGCAGCTCGCTCTTGCCGACAGACATCGTCAGCCGTGGGCTGCGTAAGCAATGCAAACGCCAACCGCCAGACGTGAGGTCGTGCCCAGCGAGCGCTACAAGCATGGGCTACGCTTGCCCGCAGCAGCGGCCGATCGAGATTCTGCTGCACCCGCGCTGCACCAGATGGCGGCGGGGGTGCCGAGAATCCGGGAAATCCCTGCAAACGCCCTCTTAGCTCAGCTGGTAGAGCACTTCCATGGTAAGGAAGGGGTCGTCGGTTCGAGTCCGACAGAGGGCTCTAGAAACCCCCGGTAAGCCGGGGTTTTTCTCATTCGGGAGAGGGATGCATTTGTAAAAATGTCCCCAATCTGGCCCAGGTGAGCGTACGATTGACGCATGGCTGGGGTCCTTCGGCCGCCAGGTGCAGAAGAGGGTCGGGCCGGCGTGGACCGAGCGCGGCAGGCCGCCAGCGGGCTACTTCACCAAGCGCACCGCTGAGGACTGGCTACGCCGGGTCCTTGACGAGGGTCGCCGCGGAACGCTGCCAGGGATGGTGCAGACCGGTGCCACCTTCGCGGACCCGCGGCGGAGTGGCTCCGGTACATCGAGCACGACCGGATGCGCAAGGCCTCGACGGTGGGCACGTACCGAACGCTGCTGCGCTCGCAGATCCTGCCGAGGTTCGCCGAGCTGCCGGTCGAGTCGGTCACGCCGTCCATGATCGAGCTCTGCCGTCCGCGCTCACCAAGACTGGAGCGGGCTGCACAGGCGTGCCCGCCGCGGCAAAATGCAGGACTGTTCTGCGGTGTTGCCGCCAGGGTCTGGGTGGGGTCTGCGAACGGTTTGTCGAGCCCGTCGGGGCAGTATTGCTACAGCCAGCCATGCTCTTCACGTGCGTCAGCCGCTGGCTGTGCGAGCGAGCCATCGACGGGGATTATGACTCGGAATTCGCTGCCGTGACCGGGGGTGCTGTCGAGTTCGATACGGCCGCCGAGCGTTTGGACCGCGCGGTGGACGATCGCCAGCCCAAGACCGGAGCCGCCGGTGGCGCGGTCGCGGGTGCTGTCGACGCGGTACAGGCGTTCGAAGATGCGCCTTTGGTGCCCAGGGGCTATCCCGACGCCGGTGTCGCGGACGCGCAGCACGAGTTCGTTGCCGCGGCGGCGCAGCTCGAACTGGACGCAACCGCCCGGCGGGGTGTAGCGGATCGCGTTTGAGAGGAGGTTTGAGGCAATCATCGCGAGTAGCCGGGGATCGGTCACAACCTCCCCGTCATCGGCCGCGAGGTGTAGATCCAGGTTGGAGTCCCGGGCGGCCGGACGGAAGCTCGCCACGAGCCGTTCCCCGAACGGCCGCAGCGAGACGGGACTCACCCGCACACCCTCGGCGAGATCGAGTTGGGTGAGTTCCCGCAGATCGCTCAGCAGATCCCGCAGGCGTCCGGTCTGAGCGTCGATCACGCTCTTCGCGTCGCGTAGCTCCTGCTCACCTTGCGCGGCGCCGTCGGCGAGCGCGAGCGCGAATCCCGAGACGGCGTTCACCGGCGTGGCGATCTCGTGGGCCACGTCGGCCAGGAACTGGCGCTGATCGCGGTCCGCCTTCTCGAGCCGGGCCGCCATGTCATCGAACGCGCTTCCCAGCTTGACCAGCTCCTCCGGGCCGGAGGAGCCCATGCGGGCGGCGAAGTCGCCGTGGGAGACCCGCTCGGCCGCGTTGATCGCGCGCTGGACCGGCGCGCGGACAGCCCGGGTCACCAGCGTGGCGGCAATAATCGCCGCGGCGATCACCAGCGCCAGCACGCCAGCGGTTATCAATGTCAGCTCTGGCGTAGTGCTCGTCTCCGCCGAGGCGTAGTCCGCGATCCTGACCAGGCCGCCCGGGAACGGAGCCTCTACTTGCAGCTCGAACTCGCGCCCCGTCCGCGCCGGGCCTTGGAAAACGATCCGTCTTGCGCGGTAGACGGTGATCCGATCGTTGGCTAGGAGCTCCTGCAACGCGCTCAGGCGGGCGGTATCGGCTCCGGCCTGGGCCTGGGCAGCGATCGTCCGCGCCTCTTGGCGCGCCTTGGCGGCATCGGCCGCGCGCTCGTGGGCGCCCTGGACGTGGTTGAACAGCAGCACGGCGGCGCCCAGACCGATGACGGCGCTTGCGATCATGGCGACCAGCAGCCAGTACCGCAGGGATGGTGTCCGGGTGAATATCTAAGACTCCAAGCGGTAGCCCACGCCACGCAGCGAGCTGATCTTCAGCGCGTCTCCCAGCTTGCGCCGGAGCCCCGCGATGTGCACATCAACCGTCTTCGGCTGAAGGTAGGCCGACCCCCATACCTGCTCGAGCAGCGCGTCGCGGGTGTGCACCCGGTCGGGATCTCGCAGCAGCGCCGCGAGCAGGTCGAACTCCCGACGGGTGAGCTCCACCGCCCGCCCGTCGACCGTCACCCGCCGCGCCTCCTCGTCGAGCTCCACGGTCCCGATTCGGAGAGGCTCTTGCCCACCGAAGTGGCCGCGAACGCGGCGCAGCTGCGCCCGGACCCGTGCGACGACCTCCGGCGCGGAGAACGGCTTGACCACGTAGTCATCGGCACCGAGCTCGAGCCCGGCGATCCGCTGCGCCTCCTCGCCGCGGGCGGTAACCAGGATGATCGGTATCCCGGACTCCGTGCGGATGCGTCTGAGGACCTCAAAGCCATCGAGCTCAGGGAGCATCACGTCGACCAGCGCCAGATCGATCCCGCCGCGGCGCAGCAGCGACAGCGCGTCGAGGCCGTCGTCGGCCTCGACCACCTCATAGCCTTCCCTCTCAAGGTAGAGGCGCAAAAGGCGCCGGAGCGCGTGCTCGTCATCGACCACCAAAACCCGCGCTGTATATGCCATGGCGGCGATTGTTCCACAGCGGTTCCGCCCGCTCACTCGTTTGTCTGACTGGCAACCGAGCCATTGCCGTTCCATAACCCTTGCCAGGCAAGCTCATGACATCGGCTCCGGGATCCGGCCGAACCAGCCGGACTCCAGAGGACAGACGAGAAACCACGACAAAGGAGCTTGACCATGATCCTGACAGCCATCCTCAACGCGATCCTCGCCGTTAGCGTGATCGTGATGGTGCTCACGCCGCTGGTATGGGCGATCCTTACCCAGCAACGCGACCACTCGCGCCAGCCGGCTATGGACGGCGCCACGATGCGCGCGCCCCAGAGCCGTGAGCGTTGGCGTGCCCGCCGCCCGCAGCACAACGCCGTCGCGGGGCGTGTCTGATCTAGTAGGCCGATAGACCGTCGCGCTGGCGCCACGCTAGCGAGCTGGGCGGGCGTTCACAGCGCGCGGCGGGCACGCCCAGAGCGTCCGCGGTGCTCCCCGGCCGCGGACGCTCACGGCGTGCGCTGGACCTGCTCTGGCGGAGCCCGGCACCGGTCATAGGTTCGACCGGCTGAGCTTGCCGTTCCTTAGGAGCGGGTCCTCGCAACCGCGGGTCAGGCGTGCTGTCTGACCCACGCCGTTCGCGACCGGCGCCCATAGCGCTTGCGCCCAGCGCCACGAGTGTGACCGCGATCGTGACCGCGAAATGCGATCCCAGACGCTGTAGCGGGCCCGAACGCGTGCGATTCAACGACCAGGAATCCGCCAACCAAGGGCGAGCGTCAGAGTCGCCGACCACAAGTGCATGTTTCGCATGACGACTTCTTTCATTTGACAAAGAGGGCTGATATCGTGGCACGATATGACGTCTCTCCCAGCTGACTCCGACTACGCGTATCTGCTCGAACTGCGGACCGGCTTGCGGCGTTTTTTGCGCTGGAGCGAAGAACGGGCTAAGGCCGCTGGGCTGACGGCGTCCCAGCACCAGCTACTGCTCGCGATCCGAGGCCACCGCGGCTCGGAGGGACCAGCCATCAATGAGATCGCCGAGAACCTGCTCCTGCGCCACCACAGCGCGGTCGAGCTCGTGGATCGAGCCCAGGCCGGCGGACTGGTGCGGCGCTGCGCCGATCCCGATCCCGATCGCTACCGTGTCGTTCGGCTCACGCTCACCCCAAAGGGTGCCGACATGCTGCAGCGCCTCGCGGCGCAGCACCTAGACGAGCTCGCGCACCTCGCGCCCGCGATGGAAGCCCTCTGGTCCGTCCTCGAGCAAGCCGGCGGCGACCGCGTCCGGCACCCCGCCGCAAGAACAACCCCATCCACCGGACATGAGGGTGAGCATCGGCCATTTGCCGTGGCGCCATCGCAGGCAGCCGGAGACGAGCGAGGGTGAGCGACCATGGTGTCGATACCGCGCTGCTCGCCGAGCGGGCCGTCCAGCGCGCGGTGGATGACCCCCTGGTCTGCGAGCACCTGCACGTCGCCAAAACGCGCCTAAACCACGCGCCGAAACTCCTCGAGCGCCACGCAACTGCCGAGATCGGGCCAGCGGAGCGGCCCGCCCGCCGCCGGCAACTATCACCCAGGCACCACACGGCAACACAAGTAGGTGAGCGATGACCGAGGTAACCGCCGGACGCTCGGCCGGCACACTCCAAAACCCGCTGCGCGACCCAACCCGCGGCCGAGAGGACACGGCAGACGCCGAAGCCCGGCGCGACCCAACCAGCGCCTCGCCCCCAACAGCGCCTACCCAGCGGCCGTTCAAAGGAGGCCGAGGACTGAACGCGCCCCGAGCCCGGGCCGGAATAGCCCGATTGAGCAGCCCGCACGGTGGCGCCCGCCACGCGCGGCCCCACCGTGATCCGGTCCTCAAGTGCAGATCCCAGGAGCATCCATGAGTCGAGAAACCAGCGCCGAGAGGCCTTGGACACAGGCTCGGCGCCGACGCGCGAGAGCTCCCGTTCGACTTCCTCCCCGCCGACCAGCCCGGCGCCACGCGGAGCCGACCTTCCCGATCGAGCGAGGCGTAAGCGGGTGATCGGTGCTGCGCTCGCTCCACCACACACTCGAGCGGGTCCCAGCCGCCTCCGGCGCAGCGGTAATGGCCACCGGAATCGTGTCGGTGGCCCTCACGCTCGACGGCCAGACCACGCTCGCTCGCATCCTGCTCGCGATCGCAGCCCTTGAGTGGATCGCCCTGGGGCTGGTGGTGGCGATCCTGTTCGCGCGCCATCCAACATCGGTCGTGCGCCGCGTGCGGTCCCCCGCCGCGCTGAGCGCGGTGGCCGACACCGCAGTCCTGGCGACCGGGCTGACCACGGTCGGTCCGACCTGGGCGGCGATTGTGCTGCTAGCGATCGCGGTCACATTGTGGCTGGTGCTGATCGAGCAGGTACTCGCTCACCTGAGAGCACGCGCCACCGGCGTGGCGCTGATGGTCACAGTGGCGACCGAATCGCTCGCCGTGCTCGCGGCCGCGATCGCCACCCAAGCGCACGCGTCCTGGTTGGTCGCGGCGTCGCTCGTGCCACTCCTCGTAGGCCTCGGCCTGTACTGCTTCGTGATCGCCCGGTTTGACTTTGCCGAGCTGACGCGAGGGCGCGGCGACCAATGGATCGCCGGCGGAGCGCTGGCAATCGCTACCCTTGCCGCCGCCAGGGCGAGCGCCTCCGCCCAGCAGCTGCACACGCTCGGCGCGATCGCGCAACCGCTGCGGACCACATCGGTCGTGCTCTGGGTGCTCGCGCTCACGTGGCTTGCGCCGCTCCTTGCCGGCGAGCTCGCTCACCCACGGCTGCGCTACCACCTCTCGCGCTGGTCAACCGTTTTTCCACTCGGCATGTACGCAGCGTGCAGCTTCGCCGTCGGCACGCTGACCCGCGTATCGGCGATCTCCGAGTTCGCAGAAACATGGGTCTGGGTGGCGCTATGCGCTTGGGCGGCCGTATCCGCCGGCATCGTTCACCGTGGCGTGCGCCTCGGCGCCGGCCATTTCCACGCCGCCAGACGCGCTGATCTGCACCCGCCACGACGGCCAGCAGACGATCTCCACCCCACCCCTGCGGCAGGATCGGTGATCGATTCAGGCCACGCGGGACGACATGCACTCAGCTGAGCGAGCCGTCACCGCACTGGCCGGAGGACTGCACGTACAGCGATATGGACAACGAGCAGGCGGCCAGATCGAGTGACGGCAGTCTCGATCGCGGTCGATCAGTGGGTCATAGCGGACGAGATCCGGGTGCCGACCTTTGGTCTGACCGGCTTTTGCCGTCTCGCGTCCCACGATTGCCGTCTCATTTGGGAACCAACGGGTGACGTTGAAGACGTACCACGTTGATGCAGTCACGCCTCGTCAGGGTGGCGAGAGTTCAATCGGTTGGCATTGCCGAGGCGATCGCCGAGCGCTTCGAGCTCGGGCTCGGGGAGGGTCGTCTCGATGAGCGGGAAGAGCTCGCGTTCCTCGAATCTGACGTGCTCGGCGAGCTGTGCGCCGAGGTCGTGCAGAAGGTGCAGCGGCGGCGCATGTGCGAGCCGGATCGCGTCGCGGCGGATCAGCATGTGCTCGAGGAGCATACGGATGATCGCGGGGTGCCCGGGCTCGCCGTGTTCGGCGTAAGCTGGGAGCAGCAGCTCCTCCTCGAGGCGGAAGTGCAGCTTCTCCTCGGCGTTCCAGTGGTCGAGGAACGTTCGGCTCGCCTCGCCGGCAGTGCTGGCGGTCGCGTGGCTCAGTCGCCGTGCGATCACGAGCGCGTGATGGTGATCGCGCGAGAGCGAGGCGAGGGCGGGGTGGCGTTTCATGTTGTGGGACGCATTGGGCGCGCGGCGCTGATCGCGAGGGTGCCGACGCGGGTGGCGAGCAGGCACGCGATCGCTGCCACGAGCGCGTCGGCGGGTGTGGCGAGGGGGCCGAGTCCGGGGGCGTGGGAGAGCGCGAGACCACCCACCCCGATGCCGGCGGCCGCGGTCAGTGACCGATCGAGGGCTGGGTGGGAAGCGGGTATCGCGCGGGCAAAGCTTCTAACGCGCGCGAGGATGGCGAGCAGGTGGAGCAGGGAGCCAGCGACGGTCAGCCCGATCCATCCGACGAGCAGCAGCGCGGCGAGTGCCGATCGCGCCGGACCGACGAACGGCGCTGCGCCCCCCGCCTTCAGGGTTACCACCAGGGCCAGGAGCAGGCCGGCCGGCAGGAATGTCTGAGCGAGCGCGATCAGGCGCGCGGGGAGGGCGAGCGTCGCACTCGCGCCACGCAGGCTGGCGAGCAGATTGAGCTCCAGCAGCGCGGCGGCGAGCAGGAGAGTAACCCACCCCGCCGCGATGACGGCGTCGGCGCCGATCGCCGCGCCGAGCGCGAGCTCGCCGACGCCGAGCAGC
Organism: Solirubrobacteraceae bacterium; assembly: GCA_039922645.1. Classification (GTDB taxonomy): domain Bacteria; phylum Actinomycetota; class Thermoleophilia; order Solirubrobacterales; family Solirubrobacteraceae; genus Palsa-465. Next base: position 14,306 of record JBDTEE010000014.1, read on the forward strand.
CACAGGGTGAACGTCGGTCCCTGCAGCCGTGGGTGGCGCAACGTGGTGGCGGTGAGGGAGGGAAAGAAGGTGTGCAGGGTGCCGATGATCGCCGTGCCGAGCCAGCCTCCAAGCGTGAGCGCGAGGTGGGCTCCGAGCAGGCTTCCGTGGGGCCAGGACGTGTCTCGCGCGAGCAGGAGTCCCAGGAGGCCGCCGAGTCCCAGGCAGACTGCGCAGGCCTGATACCAGCGCAGCGCCCATCGAGCGCGCTGTAGTGAGCGGCGCTGCATGTCGCGCAACGAGATCGCGAACAGGACCAGTCCGATGCCCAGCAGCAAGCCGCCGGCGTCAACGAGCGGGGTGATCGCCGTCGGCACGCCGACGGCGACGAGCGCGGTTCCCGTGTTCCAGGCGAGCAGTTGGGCGCCGATCATGCGGCGCGAAGGCGGGTCGGTCGCCAGGAACGCGCAGCTGAAGAACTGTCCGGCGCCGACTATGAGCTGGGAGACGCCGCCGAGGAGAGCGAGGTGCAGGGCTATCCAGTGCAGCCAGTCGAGCCCGGTCAGCGCGTACGCGATTCCCGC
>JBDTEE010000015.1:0-4907 GCA_039922645.1 Solirubrobacteraceae bacterium
CGCTGGTCGTGGTGAGGGTTCTGCGGGCCGGCACCCGCCCGCCCCTCCCCCGCGCCACTTACGTGGCCCTGATCGCCTTCGCGGGCTACGTGGTCTTTTCCTACTTGTCGATCACCTGGGCGCAGGCGCCGGGCGTGGCACTCCAGGGCAGCAATCGGGCCCTGCTCTACCTGATCATCTTCGCCCTCATGAGCGTGATCCCGTGGCGGGCACAGACGGCAGTGGCGGCGCTCAGTCTGTTCGCCCTCGGAGTGGGTGCAATCGCCCTCGTGCTGTTGCTGCGGCTGCAGGCCGCGAGTTCGCTCCAGGGCCTGTTCATCGCTGGGCGGCTGGCCGCCCCCACAGGCTATTTCAACTCCACCGCCGCCCTGTTCACGATGGACGCGCTGATCGCCACCGGCCTGGCCTCTCGTCGCGAGCTGCCCGCCGTGGTGCGCGGACTGCTGGTCGGGTCGGCCTGCGCGTCACTTCAGATCGCGGTCCTCGCCCAGAGCCGCGGCTGGCTCTTCACGCTCCCGCTTGTCCTGCTGATCAGCGTGGCTGTCATGCCCGATCGGCTCCGCTTCGTGGTGATGGCGCTGATGCCGGCCGTGGCCACCGCGATCACGGCCCCCAAGCTGGTCGCCATCTACAACGACATCACGGCGGCGAGTCTGAACGCCGGAGCGCGCTCGGTCGGGCGTGAGGCGCTGATTCTCACGGTGATCATGCTGGTGCTTGGCACCCTCATGGCGTGGGGTGAGTCACTGTTCGCGCCCCGGGTCCGGGTTCCCCGAGCCGCCCGGCTCGGAGCCAGCGTCGTGCTCATCGCGGTGGTCATCGGCGGAGGCACGCTGGGTGCCTTCAAGGCCACGCACAACGATCCCGTCGGGTTCGTGAAACGTCAGTGGAACGGGTTCAGCCATCCCGTTATCGGTCCTTCTCCAGGCTCTCACTTCGCCACCGTGGGCAGCGGCCGCTACGACTTCTGGCGCGTCGCCCTCAACGCTTTCGAGGCCCACCCGGTCGGCGGCCTCGGCCAGGACAACTTCGAGGACTACTACGTGACGCGGCGCCACACCCAGGAGGAGCCGCTGTGGACCCACAGCATGGAGCTTCGCCTGCTGGCCCACACGGGTCTGGTCGGCACGTTTCTCTTCGTGATCTTCTTGGCTGCCGCCGTCGCGGCGGCGCTGCGCGCCCGTCGCCGCGGGCCGCCCCTCGTGCGGATGGCGGCGGGGATCGCGATCCTGCCCGCCATCCCCTGGCTGGTTCACGGCTCGGTGGACTGGTTCTGGGAGATACCGGCCCTGACCGGGCCCGCTCTGGGGTTCCTGGGCATGGCCGGCGCGTTGTCCGCCCGCCGCGTCCCCGCGGAGGCGTCCGCTCGAGTCCCGACGGCCGGCCGGCGAATCAGCCTGCGCACGCTGGCCGCCGTTCCCGCCGCGCTGGTCGTGCTGGCGGCCACCGCGGTCCTGACGCTGCCCTACCTGTCGGTGCGGGAGGTCTCGATGGGCAGCGATCAGGCACTGAGCAACCCAGCGGCAGCTCTTCACGACCTCCAGCGGGCGGCCCAACTAAACCCGCTGAACGCCGACGCCGGCACCCGCGCGGGCCTGATCGCCCTATCCGCGGGCCTGAACGCTGTCGCCAAGCAGCGCTTCGCCCAGTCAATCTCACGTGAGCGCGGAGCCTGGCTGCCCTGGCTCGGCCAGGGGTTGGCCGACTCGGCCCTGGGAGAACGCCAGCAGGCCCAGCGCGCGCTACGCACCGCTTACTCGATCAATAACCAGCAGCTGCCGATACAGGTGGCGTTGAAACGAGTGTTCTCGCGCCACCCGCTGACCTACTCGCAAGCCATTCCGCTATTCCGTATCGTGCAGTGAGCGGGCCCTTCTTGAACCGGACGATGGTGTTTCGTTCCCCCAGGATCGGACCATGAGTAAAGGGCCGGGATTGAGGGCTCTTGTAGGAATGTCCTGGGTTGTTGTAAGATGAGCACTCGGGGGTATGCCGCACTAGCTGGCGATTTGGTCAGAAAGGACTCAGGAGGGCAATCATTTTGAAACGTATCGTCGCGCTAGTAGTCGCAGTCGCCTTGATGGCGCCTGCCACTGCACTGGCATCGGGGAGCTCCTCATGCGGGAGCTACAACCCTTCAGCATTGTGCTCAGTTTCCGCGAACAAGGACAAGGACAACGGCAACACAGCGGCAACCGCCGCGAGCACGCTTCCGTTCACAGGCTTGGATGCCATCCTGCTGGCGGTCGGCGGCGCCACATTGCTCGGCGCAGGCGCTGTCGTGCGGGTGCTTTCCCGCCGCATGGACTAAACCCCAGGCGACGTAAGCTTTACGTTGAGCCATGTGGCCTCGGCCGCATGGCTCTTCGCCGTTAACGGGCCGCTCAGCCGGTGCCCACACGGGCGCGGATCAGTCGCGTGACCTCGCCCCCGTCGGCCCGTCCCTTGCTCTCGCGCATGACGTAGCCGACGAGCGGGCCGATCGCCTTCATGTTGCCCTCGCGGAGCTTGGCCGCGGCCTCAGGCTCCGCGGCCAGGGCACGATCAACCAGGTCCTCAAGCTCATCGCCGCCGTCGGCGATCGCCCCCAGGCCCTCACGCTCCACGATCTCCCGCGGCTCGCCCCCCTCCGCGACCAGGTGGCTGAGCACCTCGCGGGCCGCGTCGCGGCTGACCTGGCGGCTATCGACCATCCCCGCCAGCGCGGCCAGAGCTTCAGGCGCGACCCGGCTCTCGGCCGGATCGGCATCGGAGCCGATCCGCTGCACAAGCTGAGGTATCCAGTTGGCCAGGGGCACGGCCGCCGCGCCACCGTCTCCCGTCGCCGCCAGTGCCCGTTCGAAGTAGTCAGCCAGTTCGCGTCGGAAGGCCAGCTCCCGGGCCCGGTCGGGCTGCAGACCGAGTTCGCGCTCGAAGCGCTCGGCCCGGGCTGCGGGCAGCTCGGGTAGGCGCACCCTGATGCCGTCGAGGGTCCCCGCATCAACCAGCAGCGGCACCAGGTCGGGCTCGGGGAAATAGCGGTAGTCGTGCGCCTCCTCCTTGGAGCGCAGCGCCGTCAGCCGGCCGGAGGTTGGGTCGTAGTGAAGGGTCTCCTGAACCACCGACTGGCCGCCCTCGAGGCGGCCACGCTGGCGCTCGATCTCCGCCTTGACGCCCCGCTCGAGGAAGCGAAAGGAGTTCATGTTCTTCAGCTCGGTCTTGGTACCGAGCTCGGAGCTGCCGGCGGGACGGATCGACACGTTGGCGTCGGCGCGCAGCGAGCCCTCCTCCATGTTCACGTCGGAGACCTCGAGCTGGCGCAGCGTGGTCCACAGCAGCGTCAGCCACTCGTGGGCCTGCTCGGGTGAGTGCAGGTCGGGTTCGGTGACGATCTCCACCAGCGGCGTGCCGCAGCGATTGCAGTCGACCACGCTGCGATCCGAGCCGTGGATACGCCCGCTCTCCCCCACGTGGATGAGCTTGGCCGCGTCCTCCTCCAGATGCACGCGGTGGATGCGCACGTCGCCGAGCCGCCCACCCGTGCACAGCGGGACGTCGTACTGGGAGATCTGGTAACCCTTGGGCGAGTCGGGATAGAAGTAGTTCTTGCGGTGAAACAGTGACCGGGGAGCGATTTCGGAGCCAAGGGCCAGGCCGATCATGACCCCGAAATCGACCGCCTTGGCGTTGAGCACCGGAAGCGCGCCGGGCAGGCCCAGGCACACCGGGCAGGTGTGGATGTTGGGTGGGTCGCCAAAGGACAACTCGCAACCGCAGAACATCTTTGTTCGCGTCTTCAGCTGGACGTGGATCTCCAGTCCGATGACCGGCTCCCAGCTGGACGGGCTCATGCTCGAGCCTCGCTAGCGTCGAAGCCGATGGCGCGCTCCAGGGCATGAGCCGCGCTCAGCAGGCGATCCTCGCTGAAGGCCGGCCCGGCCAGCTGGAAGCCGACCGGCAGTCCCGCGCTGAGTCCCGAGGGCAGGGAGATGGCCGGGATCCCGGCCAGCGACATCGGCACCGTGCAGAAGTCATTCAGGTACATGGCCAGCGGATCGCCGGTCTTGGCCTCCAGCTCGAAGGCCACCCAGGGACTGGTCGGCGTGACGACGAAGTCAAACTGCTCGAACACCGAGCGGAAGTCCTCAGAGATCTTCGTCCGCACCTTTTGCGCCGCGCCGTAGTACGCCTCGTAGTAGCCGCTGGAGAGGGCGTAGGTGCCGAGCATGATCCGGCGCTTGACCTCGGGGCCAAAGCCAGCCGCTCGGGTGTGCGTGTACATCGTCTCCAGATCTGCCTGCCCGTCCACGCGCAGGCCGTAGCGCACTCCGTCGTACCGGGCCAGGTTGGCCGAGGCCTCGGCCGGAGCGATCAGGTAGTAGGCCGACAGGGCGTGCGGAGCGTGCGGCAGCCGGCAGGGAGCCACCTCAGCCCCAAGTTCCTCGGCCAGGCGGAGGGTCTGCTCGAAGGTGGCCCGAACGCCTGCCTCGATGCCCGCGCCGGCTTCCGCGCCGCCCAACAGCTCTTCGGGCACGCCGAGACGGATTCCCCGCAGGTCCTCGGCGGCCGGAACAGCAATCTGCCCGGGAAAGGGAACCGAGGTGGAGTCGCGATGGTCGTGGCCGATCATCTGGGAGAACAGCAGTGCGGCGTCCTTCACATCCCGGGTCAGCGTGCCGGCCTGATCCAGCGAGGACGCGAAGGCGATCATCCCGTAGCGCGAGCAGGCGCCGTAGGTGGGCTTCAGCCCCACGATCCCGCACAGCGCGGCGGGCTGGCGGATCGAGCCGCCGGTGTCGGTGCCGATTGCCCAGGGGGCGAGGCCGGCGGCCACCGCGGCAGCGCTGCCCCCCGAGGAACCGCCCGGCACCCGGGCCCGATCCCACGGGTTCAGAACCGGTCCGAAAGCCGAGTTCTCATTCGACGAG
>JBDTEE010000016.1:0-6120 GCA_039922645.1 Solirubrobacteraceae bacterium
GTAGGCGTCCAGGGTTCGCTCGAGCTGAACCTCGAGCGAGTACTCCATGGCCGCGCGCTGACGGTAGGCGGCAACCTCCTCGGTGGCTCGAGACCAATCTCCGAGCACCGCTGCCAGGGACCGGGCCAGCGCGATGGGATCCTCCACGGGTACGGTGAAACGGCTGTCGGGCATCAGCTCCTGGACGCCGGCCACTCGCGTGGCCACGACTACCAGTCCGGCGGCCAGAGCCTCCAGCAGGGCCAGCGGCGCGCCCTCGTAGCGGGACGGCAGGACGAACAGGTCCCAGCGCTCCAGATTGGCCTGTGGCTCCTCGCAGTAACCGAGAAAGCGGACCCGCTCGGTAACCCCGAGTTTCCGGGTGAGCGCCTCGAGCTCCTCGCCGAGGCCGCCCATCCCCACCACGTCGATGCTCAGTCCGGCCGGCCATTCGGCGCTGGCCGCGGCCCGGATGAGGACGTCGATCCCCTTCTGGCGGGAAAGGCGCCCGATGACGCCACCCACGGGTGGGACGCTCGGCTTCGGGCGGGCGCGCGGCTCGGATGGGAACCGGACCCCGTTGGGAATCACCTCAGCCCGCCTGGGCTTCAGACCGGCGTCTCGCCCGATGGCCAACTCCTGGGCGGAGACGCAGAGCAGCAGGTCGGTACGGCGGGCCAATCCGCGCTCCATGAGTTTCAGTGGCGCCTGCAGCGTCGGGCGGACGGCGAGCCACGACCAGGCGTGGGGCTGGAAGACCACGGGCGGAAAGCTTCCGCCGCGAGCCACGCGGACCAGCAGTCCCGAGAACGAGCTATGGGCGTGTATGACGCTGAAGTCACCCTCCCTAACCAGCCGCCGGATCAGCGCGATGCTCCGGACGTAGGAGAGCGGCGAGCGCCGGGCGAACGGGAGCTCCACGGTCCGGATTCCCGCCTGCTCACACCAGCCGGCCAGCCTCCCGGGCGGCGTCAGCACAACGGGTTCCACGCCCTCCGAGCGCAATCCGCCGGCGAGGCGGAAGCTGACCAGCGCCGCCCCGGAGTGGGTCGGCTCACAAACGTGCAGGACCCGAGAGACGGTGGGGGCGCTCATCGCTTCTGACCCGCCAGAGCCCGGGCGAACAGGTCCAGATGCGCCCTCGCCGCGCCGTCCCAGCTGAACCGGCGGGCATTGGCCTCGCCCGCGACGATGAGCCGCTGACGCAGTCCGGCGTTCGTGGCCAGCTCTCTCAGCGCCCGTGCCCAGCCGATTTCGTCCTCGGGGGCGATGCGCAGCGCCGCCTCCCCCACCGTCTCATCCAGCGCGCTGCCGCTGGCACAGATCACGGGCACGCCCCGGGCCATCGCCTCGAGGGGCGGGAAGCCGAACCCCTCGGCGAACGAGGGCGTGGCGACGAACGTCGCGCCGCGATAGAGGCGTTCCAGCTCGTCCTGCTCGACGCGACCGAGAAGCTCGACGCCTTCGGCGCCGCTCAACGCCTGGATGATCGGCTCCCCGGCGTACTGGGGAGCACCGACCACCTTCCAGCGCAGGTTCAAACCCTCGCGACGCGCGGCCTGGAAGGCCGACAGCAGCCCGAGATGGTTCTTGCGCGGCTCGATGGCTGAGACGGTGAGGAAGTAGGGCTCCTCATCCCCTCCGCTGTGTTGCCGGCCCGCGGCGGGCGGACAGTGCACACCCGGGTGAATCACCTCCACCGGGTAGCGTGCGCAGGCAGCGGGATGATGGGCTGCAAGACGACGGGCAGTGTGCTCGGAAACGCAGACGATCGCCGTCGGGCCTCGCTGCAAGGACAGGGTGAGCAGTCGGCGCTTGTACTGGCCCACCGCGGGGGGGAACCACTTGGGGTAGTCCAGGAAGAACAGATCGTGGAGGGTGAGCACGAAGGGCCGTCGGCTGAGCAGAGGTGCCTTGGCGTCGGGCATGTGGACCAGGTCGACGTGGCGGGCGGCCCGCCCCACGGTCAGCTGGTCGCTGAGCACGCGGGCCACGCGGCCGCGCGAGGTACCCACTCGCGGGGCCTGGCGCACATTCCCGCGGGGCTGCATGCCCGCCAGGCTGCCGGCGATGAGCAGCTGATCTGTGTCGGGCAGCGCCCGGGACAGCGCCGCGGCCAGATCACGCCCGACACGGGCGATTCCCCCTCCTCCGGGGTTGTCGAGCGGGATCAGGACGCGCATGCACCCGCCGGCCAGGCGGCGGATCGGGCGGCTTTTAGTTTCTTCGGGCTCAGGTCTCGCCGCGTCCGCGGGAGATGGCGATCTCGCCGGTCCGGGCCATCTCGATCAGGCCAAACGGACGCACCAGGGCCTCGAAGGCATCCACCTTCTCGTATGTCCCGGTCACCTCGACTACGACCGAGCGCTTGGTCACGTCGACCACCTTGGCCCGAAAGATCTCGCAGATCTGCATGACCTCGGCCCGAGCGGCGCCGTCGGCACTGACCTTGAACAGGGCCAGCTCCCGAGCCAGCGTCTCCGCCGGCTCGAGATCGCGGATCTTGAGCACGTTGATGAGCTTGTGCAGCTGCTTGGTCACCTGATCGATCGGGTGCACGGCCCCGTCCAGGGTCAGCGTGATCCGGGACACCGCCTCGTCGTCAGTCGGACCGACGGCCAGCGTGTCGATGTTGAAGCCCCGGCGCGCGAACAGACCCGAGATCCGGGTGAGCACGCCGGGCTTGTTCTCGACCAGGATGGCCAGGATGTGCTTGCGCCCGGTCCGCAGTCCCGAGACCGCCTCGAGCTGATCCAGGGAGAGAATTTCCTTGGTGCCAGGTTCACCCATGGTCGCCCCCCTCATCCGACCATGTCGCGCGCGGCAGCGCCGGGCGAGATCATCGGGTAGGTGTTCTCTTCACGGGTCACCCGCACATCGACGAGGACCGGTCCCGGGGTGGCGATCGCCTCCTGCATGTCCTTGACCAGGGAGTTCTTGTCCTCCAACCGCCGACCGGTCGCTCCGTAGGCCTCGGCCAGCTTGACGAAGTCGGGCCACTGTCCCATGTCGACCTGGCTGTAGCGCTTGTCCCAGAACAGCTCCTGCCATTGACGGACCATGCCCAGGTAGCCGTTGTTCATGATGAACACCTTGATGTCGATGCCCTCCTGGGCGCAGGTGGCCAGCTCCTGCATGTTCATCTGCACCGAGCCGTCACCGGCGATGCACACCACGGTGTCATCGGGGCAGCCCACCTTGGCCCCCATGGCCGCCGGCAGGCCGAAGCCCATCGTGCCCAGCCCACCAGAGTTGATCCATCGCCGAGGCTGGGGGAAGTTGTAGTACTGCGCGGCCCACATCTGGTGCTGGCCGACATCGCTGGTGACGATCGCGTCCCCGCCGGTGGCTTCGTAGAGAGCCTTGATCATGTGCTGGGGCTTGATCTCGCTGTCCGCGGAGTCGGCGAAGCTCAGCGGATGGCGCTGCTGCCAGGTATGGATGCGTGACCACCATTCCTCCAGCCGCCCTGGGTCCGGGGACTGTGCGCGGTACTCGGCGGTCAGCCGCGGGAGGATGTTCTTGGCGTCACCGACGATCGGGATATGGGCGGGCACATTCTTGGAGATCTCGGCCGGATCCACGTCGATGTGGATGAACTTGGCCCGCGGAGCAAATTCGGAGATCTTGCCGGTAATCCGATCGTCGAAGCGGGCGCCGACGGCCACGATCAGGTCGGCCTCGTCCATGGCGTAGTTGGCAGCCCGCAGGCCGTGCATGCCGAGCATGCCCAGCCACTGCTCGTGCGGAGCGGGAAAGCCGCCCAGGCCCATGATCGTGCAGGTGACCGGGAAGCGGTCGGCGGTGGCCAGCTCGGTCAGCTCGGCGGCCGCGTTGGCCGACACCACGCCGCCGCCCGCATAAATGACTGGCCGGCGGGCGCTGGCCAGTGCCTTGGCGGCAATCCGGATCTGCTTCTGGTTGCCCTCGGTGGTGGGCTGATAGCCGGGCAGGTGGACGTCGTCGACCGGCTCATACGGGATGTCGGCCCGGCTCAGATCCTGGGGGATGTCCACCACGACCGGCCCGGGACGACCGGTTCGTGCGATGTGAAACGCCTCGTGGATCGAGCGGGGGATCTCCAGGGGGTGCTGAATCATGAAGCTGTGCTTCACGATCGGCATCGTGATGCCGATCATGTCCGCCTCCTGGAAGCCGTCGGTTCCGAGCAGCTCCGTTCTGACCTGGCCGGTCAGGAACACCACCGGGACCGAGTCCATCATCGCGTCGCAGATCGGTGTGACCAGGTTGGTCGCTCCTGGTCCACTGGTTCCCAGCGACACGCCGACCTTGCCCGTCGCCTTGGCGTAGCCCTCGGCGGCGTGCCCGCCACCGGCTTCGTGGCGAACGAGGATGTGGCGGATCCCGGCGTCGTAGAAGGCGTCGTAGGTGGGAAGGTTGGCACCGCCGGGAAGCCCGAATACCACGTCAACGCCCTCAGCCTTGAGGCATTCCATCAGGGCGTCGACTGCGCGCATGGCACTTCCCTCGCTTTCCTACCGGGGTTGACGGAGCCGCGCCGGCTTCCGAGCCCGCGCGAAATCCCAGTCTAACGGGAGTTCTTCACGCCCTCCGGCGCCGCATGATCGCCTGCGGGGCGATGGCCACACGCGGAAATTCCAACTCGGCGCCACACATCGTGCAGACCGCGTCGTGGAGCTTGAGCACCTTGTGGCAGCTCGGGCATTGCCGCTGGAGCTCGTCAGTGTCCCAGCGGTAGAACACGGCAGTCATCAACCCGATGAATGGCACGCAGGCCGAAATCAGGAACCAGATGAAGAACGAACTGCCCTTCATCCTCCCCACGGCGCCACCGGCCAGGCCGAAGAAGAACAGGATCACGATCAGACCCAGGCCCTGCACGGCGGGGGCTTACCAGACCAGGGTCTTCAGTGCCCAGAGCACGCCCACGACGGCCGCCAGGACGACGGCCACCCAGAAGATCGCCATGACCAGGCCGATCACCACATGGATGGCCAGCGCGGCGATCGCCACCAGGATCAGGCCAGCTGCGGCCTTCCTGAGGATCGGCGGTCGACTGCGATGAGTCTCGAGATCGCTATGCATACCAACAAGCGTAGCGCTCGCGGACCACCGGGGCCGGTTTTTTTCCCGCTAATTCGCCGACTTGCTGCCAACCGTGGCGGCGGCAGCGCCGGCCGCGGTGCCCGGACGCGCGCCCGGGCGCACCCGGGCCAGCATGGTGAGCCACCGGGGCGGCGTGCGCGTTGGCCCGAGGGCCAAACATCCGCATGCGGCAGTGGCCTCGGGGACGGGCTGGTTGGCGGGCGGTCGCGGTGATACGGAGCCCGGGCGCTGCGCGGTGGACCGGATTGAGATCGCCGATACGGATAAATACTGATCCAGAGTCGGAACTTGTACGCATCGTTAGTCGAGTGCGTCCTGTCGATCTTCTTCTGACGATTCTTCTCACCGCCAAGAACTCTCTGAAATCCCCGTCTTAAGCAATGCAAAGCTCCGAAAAACCCCCTAGAGCGCGCTAGCATGTGCTCTAAGGGAAAGGCACATTGCGCTGCCGGTCAAGCGGTTTTTAGGTCGGGTGAGCGCGCGGGCGGAGGTGTCGATCCGTATAAATCGATACGGCTAGCGACCGGCGGATCCAGACGTAGGACCCACGGATGACTCCACCTCCTGGACTCTCAGATGTCGCCCCCGCCACTCTTGGCGTCAGGCGCACCAGATTCGGAACCGCGACGAGCACGGTTCTCGCACGCCTGCTCGACCCGCGTGCCGGCGCCGGGTTGCGCGTGGTCATTGACGTCACCGTCCTTTATATGGCGGCCATCCTGGCGCTCGTGGCTGACGCCGCGATCCGCTCCAGTTGGCTGGACCGCGGGCTTGTGCTGGCCTTTCCGCCGCTGGTGCTGGCTATCATGGGCGCCCGCCACGCCATCGAGGACCGCCTCACAGGGTCGCTGCTGGACCTGATCGCCCAGGTGCTGGGCAGCGTCTCCCTAGCGGCAATGCTCACGGTGGCCGCCGAGTCCGTGTTCAGAGCTCCGCACCCCCTGGCGCTGGCTCTGCGTCTATGGCTCTTCGCCGTGGTCTACCTGGGCACGGCCCGCGCCGTCATGTTCTCCCTGCGTCGCCAGGCCATGCGCACCGACGCCTTTTCCACCC
>JBDTEE010000017.1:0-23475 GCA_039922645.1 Solirubrobacteraceae bacterium
GCGAGTCCCTCCGGCGGTAACCAGGACGCGGCGCCCCTGCCATGAGCCGCGGTCACCGACCGATGGACTCTCCGGCTTCGCCGGCCCGATCTTCAGGAGTGCCTCGCAGGCGGCCAGCAGCTCGGCCGGCTCGGCCATGCGGCCGACGCCGTACTCGCCAAATGAGGCCAGCTCGCCCTCACTGGGGGCGATCACCGTCACCCCGCGCGCGGCCAACAGTTCGAGGTTGGCCCGCGTGGCCGGATGCAGGTACATGCGGTTGTTCATCGCCGGCGCGATGAGCACGGGGCCGGCGGCGGCCAGCGCGGCGGTGCTGAGGAGGTTGTCGGCGTGGCCGTGAGCCAGCTTGGCGATCGTGTTCGCGCTGGCGGGAGCGATCAGGAACAGATCGGCGTTCTCCACCAGTGCGAGGTGGGAGATCGGCGCGCGCTCGGGTACCGGCTGGCCCGGGAACGCGCCGCGCAGAGGGTCCGGGTCGGCGTCGGTACATAGGACCGGTGCGCCGGTGATACCGGCAAAGGAGGCCGGACCGACGAAGTTCTCGCTGGCCTCAGTCTGGATGACCCGAACGGAATGACCGGCCTTGATGGCCAACCGTGCCGTCTCCAGCGCCTTGTAGGCGGCGATACCACCGCTCACGCCGAGAAGCAGCCGGGCCATCTGCTTCTACCGTTTACGTGCGAACCCGCCGGTGGCCCCGAGCACAGCCGGTGGATTACCGGTAGTGGTACTTGAGCTTGCCCTGAGCGACCTCTTCAAGCGCGATCGTCAGGTAGTTCTTGGACCGGGTGTCGACCATCGGCGGCGGGAACTCGTCGAACGTCCCCTCGCCAAGGTTGTGGTAATAGGAGTTGATCTGGCGGGCGCGCTTGGCGGCCACCACGACACTCGCGTAGTCGGAGTCGACGTGTTCGAGCAACTTGTCGATGCGGGGGGAGATCAAGATTGGTCCTTCGCTGGTTGGTTGCCAACCAAGGTTAGCGGTCTCCCCGCTTATTCCCGCAGGGCGCCGCGCACGATGGCCTCGAGCTCAGCCGTGGCATCCTCGAGCCGGTCGTTTACGACCACTCGGGCGAACTCGGGCTGAGCCTCGAGCTCGCGCTCTGCCGTCTGCATGCGCTGCTCGATCTGCTCGGCCGCGTCGGTCCTCCGCCCGACCAGACGGGTGCGGAGCGCCTCGCGGGAAGGCGGAGCGATGAACACGGCCAACGCTTCGGGCATGGCCTCGCGCACCTGACGCGCCCCCTGGACCTCGATCTCGAGGACGATTGCTACCCCGTCGTGCAGCCGCTGCTCGAGCTCTGAGCGCAGGGTCCCGTAGCTGGCCCCGGAGTAGTCGGCGTGCTCGACGAAGTCGCCGTCCCGCGCGCGCTGCGCGAACTCTTCCCGGGTGAGGAAGTGGTAGTCGGTGCCGTCATGCTCTCCGGCGCGGGGCGCGCGGGTGGTGGCCGAGACCGAGAGCTCGAGCTCAGGGACTCGCTCCAGGAGGCCGCGGATCAGCGTGCCCTTGCCAACCCCGGAAGGTCCGGTGATGACGATCACTCGGGCCACGAGAAGCCCCCGGCGGCCGGCGCGCTCAGCGGCGGCGCATGAGCGCGACGAGCTCGTCCCGCTGACGCTCGGACAAGCCACCCAACGTCTTGCTGGGGGAAATCCGGCACTGGGAGAGGATCTTGTTGACCTTGACGCGGCCGTACTTGGGGACGGCCAGCAGGAGGTCGAAGACCTTCGCGGTCTGCAGGTAATCGGGCGGCTCGAGGAGCAGCTCGTGGATCGGCTGACGTCCGGCCTTCAGATCGCGCTTGAGCTGCGCGCGGCGGCTGCGGATGTCGTTCGCGCGTTGGAGCGCTTCCATCCGCTGCATCAGCGAGCGCTCCGGCGCGGCGAGTGTCTTAGAGAACGATTCACTGACCGGCGGCATGGGCGGCGACTATACATCTTGCGCCGGGGCGATCAAGGTCAACCGCCCGAAATTTGGCTCGACCTCAACCTGAGCTTCAGGCATATCGAGCCTGGTTCGGGGAATAGCCGGTTTTTGCAGGGTCTTTTCTAAGGACGACAATAACTTGCGTAGGTTATGGGACTTCGTACCCAGGTAGCAGCTCAGCCTGCCCCAGAAAACGGCGTTCTGGACGCCAAGCGGTCAAGTTCGGCCGACACTCGGGAGCCCGCGCTCGGATCACGGAAGTTCTCGGTTCCCACCGCCACCAATCCGGCCCCGGCGTGCAAAAACTCGAGCGCGTCGGTCCCACTGGCCACCCCACCCATGGCGACGATGTCGATCCCCACGGCACCCCGCACCGCGACGAGCTGCGCCAACGCAATCGCGCGGACGGCCGGCCCCGAAACCCCGCCGGTGCCACCACCGAGCCACGGCTGGTCAGTGCCGGGCCGCAGGGCCATGCCCCGGATGGTGTTGATCAGCGAGACAGCGTCGGCACCCGCCTCCTGGGCAGCGTGCGCCACGGCCGCGGGATCGGTTGCGTTGGGCGTGAGCTTGACGATCAGCGGCTTCTCGGTCAGCGGCCTGACTACGTTCATCAGACGGCTCACCTCATCGGGATCCGCGCCCATGATCAGCCCCGTCTCCACGTTCGGGCACGAGACGTTCAGCTCGAGCGCGGCCACTTCCTCTCGGGCCGCAAAGGCACCGACCAGCGTGGCCACCTGCTCGCGAGTGAAGCCCATCACGTTGACGATCAGCGGTACCGGAAGCTCGGCCAGAACCGGCAAGTCAGAGGCCAGGTAACCCTCGAGGCCCTTGTTGGGCAGTCCGATCGAGTTCATCAGTCCGGCCGGCAGCTCCCAGAGCCGCGGAGGCGGGTTGCCCTGCCGGGGCTCGACCGTGACCGTCTTGGAGACAAAGGCGGCAAAGGGGAAGTGCTCGTATAGGGCGTCACCGAACACGCGGTGCGCGGCGATGGCGTCAAAGGTGCCCGAAGCATTGATGACCGGATGGGCCAGCCCCAGCCCGCAGAAGCTCGGGTTCATCCGCTGTGCCCCATGCCCGCCACGGCGAACGTCTCGCTGCTGCACTCGGCGCCGTCCAGCACCGGGCCCTCGAGGCACAGGCGGATCAGACCCCGGGCACTCGGCACCACGCAGCCGAAGCAGCCCCCGAACCCGCAAGCCATGCCCGCCTCCAGCGCGAGCTGGGCGGGGACCGACCGCTCGGCGCACACGGCGCGCACGACCTCGAGCATCGGCGGCGGGCCGCAGGCATACACCTCCGCCTCCCCACCGGCGTCGAGCTCTGACTCGAGCAAGTCGGTGACCAGACCGTGGTCGCCTACGCTGCCGTCGTCGGTGGCCACCACGGCGCCCGACAAGAGGGCCGCTCCGGCGGCATGGTGGGCGTCGCGGAAGCCGAGCAGGACAGTCGTGCCGGTATCAAGCCGGTCCTGCCAGATGGCCAGGGGAGCGATGCCGACCCCGCCTCCGACCAGCAGCACGCGATGTCCTGGCCGGGGCGCGGCGAAGCCTCGCCCGAGGGGCCCGAGCACGCTCAGCTCCTCGCCGGCGTCGAGTTCGCACAGGCGCTCGGTCCCGGGGCCAACCGCCTCGAGCAGGAACTGCAGCTCGAGTCCCTCCCCGTCTCCGCCCGTGCGCAGGACGCTGAAGGCCCGCGGCAGGAAGGGACGCTCACCGGCCCCTCCCCCCCACCGCTCGCTGCTCCGCAGCATGTAGAACTGCCCCGGGTCGGGCCGCGGGCCATCCGGATCGCCGCCGCTCAGGACGACGTAGGCGCCGTACTCCTCACGCCGGGTCAGCCGCAGCGCACGCACGCCGAACGGCGCCTGGACACGTTCGCCACGAACCGCGGTCACGTCGAGGCCGGGCTGACGCCGGCGTGGCGGTGGAGCTCCTGTAGCGAGATCACCTCGGGCTCCCCGCGCCGCGCGGCGGCGATGGCGCGGGCGGCGGCCATCCCGCCGGCCATGGTGGTGATGCAGGGGATCCCGCGGGTCACGGCGGCGGAGCGAATCTCGTAGCCGTCGGCCCGGGCCCCAGTGCCGACTGGGGTGTTGATGACCAGGTCAACTTTGTCTTGCTCGATCCAGTCGACCACGTGGGGTGAGCCCTCACCGATCTTGTTGATCTCCTGCGCCGGGATGCCCATGCGACGCAGAGCATCGGCCGTGCCCTTGGTGGCGATGATGCGGAAGCCGAGATCATGCAGTTGGGTGGCGATGCCGGTGGCGGCGGCCTTGTCGCCGTCGGCCACGGTCAGGAACACGGTGCCCGAGCTGGGCAGACCGGCCCCGGCGGCGGCCTGGGCCTTGGCAAAGGCGGTGGGGAAGTCGGCGGCGATGCCCATCACCTCGCCGGTCGAGCGCATCTCCGGACCGAGCAGCGTGTCGGCCCCGGCGAAGCGGCTGAAGGGCAGCACCGCCTCCTTGACGCAGACATGCGTGTCGGTGCGCTCGGACTCGGGTGGCAGGGCCAGGTCGGCGATGGCCTCACCGAGCATCACGCGGCAGGCCAGCTTGGCCAGCGGGAGGCCAATGGCCTTGGAGACGAACGGGACCGTGCGCGAGGCGCGCGGGTTGGCCTCGATCACGTGCAGGCCGTCCTGGCGATGGATGGCGAACTGGATGTTGAGCAGCCCGACGACGCCGAGAGCGCGAGCGATGCCGACCGTCTGCTCGCGGATCTCCTGGAGCATCCGGTCCCCGAGGGCGTGCGGAGGCAGCACGCAGGCCGAATCGCCGGAGTGGATGCCGGCCTCCTCGACGTGCTGCATGATCCCGGCGATCCACACGTCGTCCCCGTCGCTGAGAGCGTCGACGTCGACCTCGATCGAGTCCTCGAGGAAGTGATCCAGGTAGATCGTCGTCCCGGGCTGGACGCCAACCCGGCGCAGGTAGTCGCGTAGCCCGTCTTCGCTGTAGACGATCTCCATGGCGCGGCCGCCGAGCACGTAGCTGGGTCTGACCAGCAGCGGGAAGCCGACCTGTGCGGCGCGCTCGATGGCCTCCTCGGCGCTGCCGGCGGTGGCGTAGGGGGGAGCCTTGTAGCCGAGCTCGTCGAGCAGGGCGCCAAACCGGGCCCGGTCCTCGGCCAGATCGATGGCGTCGATGCTGGTGCCGAGGATGGGAATGCCGGCCGCGTCCAGACCGGCGGCCAGTTTGAGCGGTGTCTGACCGCCGAACTGGACCACCACTCCTTCGAGCTTGCCGCCCGCTCGGCTTCCGGCCTCGCCTGATTGGGCGGCGCTCGAATCATCCAACTGGCTTTCGAGCTCGCAGACCGCAATCACATCCTCGAGCGTCAGGGGCTCGAAATAGAGCCGGTCCGAGGTGTCGTAGTCGGTGGAGACGGTCTCGGGATTGCAGTTGATCATCACCGCGTCCCGCCCCAGCTCGCGGACCGTCTCGGCCGCGTGGACACAGCAGTAGTCGAACTCGATCCCCTGTCCGATCCGGTTGGGCCCGGAGCCGAGGATGACCACCCCGGGCCGCTCGCCGGCGCGGGCTTCATGCGCTGGACCGCCGGCGCCCGGCCGCTCCCAGGCCGAGTAGAAGTAGGGCGTCTGGGCGGCGAACTCGGCCGCGCAGGTGTCGACCGCCTTGTAGGTCCGCACGCCGGCCTCGACCGCCGCGGGATCAGCCACAAGTTCCTCAAGCTCGTGCAGGAACCAGGGGTCGATGCTGGTCCGGCGCTGAAGCTCGGGCACCCCGATCCCGCGGCGCAGTGCCTCGAGCAGGTGGTCATAGCGGTCAGCGCCCGGGCTCTCCAGCAGGGTCAGGAGGGCCTCGTCGTCCTCCGGCGATGTGGGCGTGGTGTCGAGCTCGCGGGAGCGCAGCGCCTTGGCGAAGGCCTGCTTGAAGGTCCGACCCAGGGACATCGCCTCGCCGACCGACTTCATATGGGTGGTCAGGTCGGCCTCGGCGCCTGGGAACTTCTCGAACGCGAACCGGGGCCACTTGATCACGCAGTAGTCGATGGCCGGCTCGAAGCTGGCCGGAGTCGCCTTCGTGATGTCGTTGGGTATCTCCTGGAGGGTGTAGCCGACGGCCAGGCGCGCGGCGATCTTGGCGATCGGGAACCCGGTGGCCTTGCTGGCCAGAGCGCTCGAGCGAGAGACGCGCGGGTTCATCTCGATGACCACGATCTCGTCGGTGGCCGGGTTGACCGCGAACTGCACGTTCGAGCCGCCGGTCTCCACCCCCACGGCGCGGATCACCGCGATGGCCTGGTCGCGCAGCGCCTGGTATTGCTTGTCGGTGAGCGTCTGCTGTGGCGCGACGCAGACGCTGTCCCCGGTGTGCACGCCCATCGGATCGAGGTTCTCGATGGAGCAGACGATGACCACGTTGTCGGTGTGATCGCGCATGACCTCGAGCTCGAACTCGCCCCAGCCCAGCACCGACTCCTCGAGCAGGACCTGACCGATAGGCGAGGCGCTGAGGCCGCCGCCGACGATCCGCTCGATGTCCGCCGCGGTGCGGACCACGCCGCCACCGCTGCCGCCCAGGGTGAACGCCGGGCGCACGATAAACGGCAGCCCCAGCTCAGCCAGGGCTTCGTCGGCGTCGGAGAGGTTGTGGGCGATCCGGCTGCGGGGCACGCGCAGGCCGGCCGCGGTCATGGTGTCCCGGAAGCGCTCGCGGTCCTCGGCCCGGTCGATGGCCTCGTAATCGGCCCCGATCAGCTCCACTCCATAGCGTTCCAGAGTGCCGTCCTCATGCAGGGCCTTGGCCAGGTTCAGCGCCGTCTGGCCGCCGAGCGTGGGCAGCAGCGCGTCGGGCCGCTCGCGGGCGATCACCTGGGTGACCGGGCCGGGCAGGAGCGGCTCGATATAGGTGCTGGTGGCCACCTCGGGGTCGGTCATGATGGTGGCCGGATTGGAGTTGACCAGCACCACCTCGTAGCCCTCCTGGACCAGCACCCGGCAGGCCTGGGTGCCCGAGTAGTCGAACTCGGCCGCCTGGCCGATGACGATCGGGCCGGAGCCGAGCAGGAGGATCTTGTGGATGTCGTCGCGGCGGGGCATGGCGGTCGATCAGGCGGCGGCGCGTATCTGGTCGACGAAGCGGTCGAACAGATACAGCGCGTCGTGCGGGCCGGGCCCGGCCTCGGGGTGATACTGAACCGTGGCCCCGGGCACATCGCGCAGTGTCAGCCCCTCCACGGTGCGATCGTAGAGATTGATGTGGGTGAGTTCGGCGGCACCGAAGTCGGTCTCCCAGCGCACGGCTTCATCGCGGTCGATGGTCCGCTCGCCGTCGGGACCGAGCACGGCAAAGCCGTGGTTCTGGCTGGTGATCTCGGTGCGGCCGCTGACCAGATCCTTGACCGGGTGATTGGCACCATGGTGGCCGAAGGGCAGCTTGTAGGTCTGCAGCCCAACGGCCCGGCAGAGAAGCTGATGGCCGAGGCAGATCCCGTAGACGGGCAGCTTGCCGACCAGTTCGCGGATCGTGGTCACGACGTAGTCCAGCGCCCCGGGGTCCCCGGGTCCGTTGGCCAGGAAGATGGCGTCGGGTGAGCCGGCCAAGAGTGTCTGCGGGTCAGCCGTATAGGGGTGCAGCTCGACCGTGACGCCCCGGGCCCGAAGGTTTTCGACGATCGACCGCTTCACGCCGGTGTCGATCATGGCGATGCGGAGACCGTCGGATGTTCCGATCGGCTCGAGGACGAGCGGCTGCGCCGGGGTCACGTCCCGGGCCAGGTCCCGCCCGGTCATGGCCGGCTCGGCGGCGATCATCTCCCGGGCCTCGGACTCGGGCGTCCGCGCCGGAAACACCCCACCGGCCATCGCCCCTCGGTCCCGGATGTGCCGGACGAGTGCGCGGGTATCAAGGTCGGTGATCGCCGGCACGCCGCAATCGGTCAGCCAGGTCAGCCAGCCTCCCTCGGCCCCGGGCGCATCCTCGCGGTCCACGCCGGCCCGCATGATCACGGCGCGGGCGTGGACGCGGTCGGATTCCATGGCCGCCTCCCCCACCCCGTAGTTGCCGATCTGCGGGAAGGTGAAGGCGATTAGCTGACCGGCGTAGCTCGGATCGGTGACCGCTTCCTGGTAGCCCGCCATCGAGGTGGTGAAGACGATCTCCCCCACCGCAGAGGCATCGGCGCCGCAGGCCAGGCCGTCGAAGCGGGTGCCGTCCTCCAGTAACACGTAGGCCGTGGCTGGGCTCAGGCTCAACGGCCGCTCACCGACTTGGCTTCGGCCATCGCCGCGGCCCGGTGAACGACGGCGCCGGCGGCTACGGTCAGCTCGACCCGGCCCTGGAGGGTACGACCGTGGAAGCAGCAGTTGGCCGAGCGGCTCACGTAGCCCTTGGCGCCGACCTCCCAGCGGGCGTCGAGGTCCACCAGGCACAGGTTCGCTGGCTCGCCGACGGCGATGCGCGGCGTCGGCAGGCCGTAGAGGGCGGCCCCGTCGCTGAGCCGCTCCACGATTGTCTCGAGCTCGATCTCGCCCGGCAGTACCAACTCCGTGAAGAGAGCGCCGAAGGCGGTCTCAAGACCTGTGGTGCCCATCGGCGCCTGCTCGAACGGCACCTCCTTCTCGTGCCGGGCGTGCGGCGCATGATCGGTGGCGATGCAGTCGATAACCCCCGACCTCAGGCCCTCGATCAAGGCCCGGCGCGCCGCCTCGGTGCGCAGCGGCGGGTTCATCTTGAACCGGCTGTCCAGGGTTCGAACGAGGTCGTCGGTCAGGGTCAGGTGGTGCGGCGTGGCTTCGCCCGTGACCCGGATCCCCGCCGCCTTGGCCTCCGCCAACGCCTGCACCGACTCGACGCAACTGAGGTGTTGGAAGTGCACGCGGGCCCCCTCGTAGGCGGCCAGCGCACTGTCGCGGGCGATCATGGTCGACTCCGAGATCGAGGGGATCCCGGCCAGGCCGAGGCGGGCGGAGACCGCGCCCTCGTGCATGACCCCGTCGCCGGACAGGGCCGGATCCTCCTCGTGCAGGGCGATCACCCCGCCGGCCAGACGCTGGTACTGGAGCGCGCGGCGCAGGATTCCGGCTGAGGTGACCGGCTTGCCGTCATCGGTGAAACCGAGCGCACCGGCGTCGCTCAGCTCGGCCATCTCGGTCAGCTCGGTGCCGGCCAGCCCGCGGGTGATGCTGGCCAGGAAGCCGATCGGGACGCGGGCTTCGCGCTGGGCGGCCTCGACCAGCGACCCGAGCACCGCCGCATCATCGACCGTCGGCTGGGTGTTGGGCATGGCGATGACCGCGCAGAAGCCTCCGGCCGCGGCGGCTGCCGTACCGGTGTCAAGGCTCTCCTTGTATTCCTGGCCAGGCGTGCGCAGGTGAACGTGGGGGTCGACGAATCCCGGGAAGAGGTGACGGCCCGCGGCTTCGATCGACTCGGCGTCCTCGGGGGCGAGAAGGGAGCCCGGCGCGCCCAGCTCAGCAATCTGGCCGCCCCGGATGAGTACGTCCTGGGGCTCGTCGAGGCCAACTCGCGGATCGAGCACGTAGGCACCGCCCAGGAGCAGATCGGCACCATGCTGCGGGCGAACGAAGAGGCGATCGCGTCGCTTACTCATGCCGCCACCGCCATGAGCTGGGGACCGACCAGGAGCTCGTAGAGCACCGCCATCCGCACCGCCACCCCGGCCTTGACCTGATCGCCGATCAGGGCCTGAGGGGAATCGATGGCCGACGCCGAGAGCTCGACGCCGCGGTTCACCGGCCCCGGGTGCATGAGCAGCTGGCCGGGGCGCAGCCGCGCGTCGTCGATCTGGTAACGGGCCGCATATTCCCTCAGCGAGGGCACAAAGGCCTCACGCATCCGCTCATGCTGCATGCGTAGTACGTAGATCACGTCGGCCTCGTGCACCCCCTCCAGGCTGGGCGTGGCCTCGCAGCCCAGCGCCTCGATGTCCCGGGGCAGCAGCGTGGGCGGTCCGCAAACCGTGACCCGAGCGCCCATGCGCTGGAAGGCGAGGATGTCCGAGCGGGCCACGCGCGAGTGCAGGACGTCGCCGACGATCCAGATGTTCGTTCCCTCCAGCGATCCCAGGCGACGGCGCAGGGTGAACACGTCGAGCAGGGCCTGGGTCGGGTGCTCGTGCTTGCCGTCGCCGGCGTTGACCACGGCGGCCGGGGTCCAGCCGGCCACGAGCTGGGCGGCCCCGGCGTACGGTGAGCGGATGACGATCGCCGCCGGGTCGTAGGCCGACAGCGTCTGGACCGTGTCCTTGAGCGATTCGCCCTTGTCCACGCTGGAGCCGGCCGACTTGATGCTGACCACATCGGCGCTGAGCCGCTTGGCGGCGAGTTCGAAGGACGAGCTCGTCCGGGTCGAGGCTTCGTAGAAGAGGTTGACCACGGTGCGCCCGCGCAGTGCGGGCACCTTCTTGATCTCCCGACCGGAGACCTCGGCGAAGGACTCGGCACGGTCGAGGATCCGCTCGATGCCCATCCGGTCGAGATCGTCGATCGAGATCAGATGACGGAGGGGTCCGCCGCTCATGCCGCCCGGCTCCGCTTCTGCTCGGCGGGAGCAACGGTGACCTCATCGACGCCGTCGACCTCCTCGACACGAACGTTGACCCGCTGCTCCTGGGAGGTGGGAATGTTCTTGCCGACGTAATCGGGACGGATGGGCAGCTCGCGGTGGCCCCGGTCGACCAGCACGGCGAGCTGGACGCGGGCCGGACGCCCGAAGTCGAAAATCTCATCAACCGCGGCGCGCACGGTGCGCCCCGTATAGAGGACGTCGTCCACGATCACGATCGTCCGGTCGGAGATTGGGAAGTCGAGCTCGGTGTTGTGGACAACCGGGTATCCGCCGCCACCGCCGCCGAGATCCAGGTCGTCCCGGTAGAAGGAGATATCCAGGCTGCCCAGGGGGACCGCAGGCTCGACCAGCTCGCTGGTCAGCGCATGCAGGCGTCGGGCAAGATGCGCGCCGCGACGATGGATGCCAACGATGGCAATGGAGCCGTCGGGATTCTTCTCGACGATCTCGTGGGCTATCCGCACGAGCGTGCGGCGGATGTCATCGCGGTCGAGGACGACCGTTCGAGCTTCCAACTTGCTCCTTCCTGGCCTCTCAGGACCGGATTAAAGGGGCGGCAGTTTGTGTTGCGGAGCCTAGCAGCGGGCTCGGCGGATGAGGGGGTCCGATACGGACGGCTTGGCCGGTTGGTCACGGACTGGTTTGGGCGGCGCCGGCAGGGGCGGCCTCGGCCTGCGCCCACCGGACCAGGGTCGGCTCCCCCCGCTCGGGAAGCGGAACCTCGATCGTGTCGAAGTCGCGAGGCAGGACTGTGGTGGGCAGGACGGCGCGGGCCTCATCGCGCAGCAGGCCGACGGGATGGCGCGTCGAGAGGTGGTTGAGGGCCAGCAGTCGTACTTCGGCCTCCCGCGCGAGACGGGCCGCCTGAGCGGCCGTCGAGTGGCCCGTCTCGGCGGCCCGGTCTATGTCCTCCTCGGCGAACGTCGCCTCGTGGACGAGCACGTCGGCTTGGTGCGCGGCCACGCGCAGGGCTTCACTCGGGGAAGTGTCACCGGAGAGAACGAGCTTCCGACCCGCTCTGGCCGGCCCGAGGACCTGCTCGGGGGCAATGCCCCGGACGGTCTCCCCACGCTGGACGCGTCCGAACTCGGGCCCGGGCTCGAGACCCAGGCGTACGGCGGCCTGGGGGTCAAAAACGCCGGGGCGCTCGTCCTCGAAGAGCGCGTACCCGTAGGCGGGACCCCGGTGCGAGACGGAGACCGGGGCGATGCGGTAGCCGTCGCACTCCAGGACCTGACCGGGCTCGAGCTCGACGACCTCGAGCTCATAGCCCACCCGGCCGCCCATGCGCAGCACCAGGGCCATGAGCGACCGCAGACCCGGTGGCCCGTAGACGGCCAGCGGCCGCTCGCGGCCTCGCAGGTCAAAGGTCTTGAGCATGCCGGGCAGGCCGAGCCAGTGGTCGGAGTGGAAGTGGGTCAGGAAGATGGCGTCCAGATCGGCCAGCCCCACTGAGCGCACCAGCTGGCGCTGGGTGCCCTCGCCACAGTCGAACAGCAGCCGCTCGCCCCCACGGCGGATCATTAGCGCGGGCAGACCGCGCCGTGCCGTGGGCGTCGAGCCTCCGGTGCCGGCAAAGAAGATCGAGAGGTCCATCGCCGCGTGAGTGTGTCAGTCGAGCCTGATCAGCTCGAACTCGAGTCCGGCTTCACCCGACCGGGGCTCGATGAAGTCCCCCGCGTGGATGATGAGATCAGCGGCCCGCAAGTGCGCGACGCAAGCCTCGGGCAGGCGGCGCAGCCCCCACGGCAGTGCGTATCAGCGACGATCGCGATCTCCATTACAGTTGAGCGCTGATCTTCCCCGATCCGAGCGCCCGTAGCTCAGGGGATAGAGCGTCCGCCTCCGGAGCGGAAGGTCGCAGGTTCAAATCCTGCCGGGCGCGTCAAGGAAAAACGGCCCCGGCGGGTTTGAGTGGGCGACTCCCGCCGGGACGAGCACGCGTGTGCCGCCCCCACTTCCGGCTTCATAACTACCTCTCAGCAGAAAAAGCTAAACCGCCCGAATAGCCTTGATTGATCAAGCGCCGTCGCGCATGCTGGGCCCCGGCTCGGCGCCGGGTCGCCACCGTGCGAGGTCCATCGCGCCGGAAAGCAGTACACGCCGAGTTTCCTCCGCGCCCCGGTCGAGCAGGCTTTCGAGAGCGGGCTCCCCGCCCCCCGGGCCCCGCGACGTGTAAAGATCGCCTTATCAACTGTGCAGGAGGAGAGAGATGACCGAAACGACCTCACGCCCCACGGCCTCCGTGAGCACGGTGGCGCTGCTGCCCGGCTCGGCCACCGAGCGTTTCGGCGACCAGGTCGCCGCCCGCTACAAGGTGGACGGTGAGTGGACGGAAATGACCTACGCGCAAGCCGGCGCTGCGATCGAGGAGATCGCCCTGGGTCTGGTCGAGCTCGGTGTCAACCCCGGGGACCGGGTGGCGATCCTGTCCGATACCCGCCTCGAATGGACACTGGCCAGCTACGGAATCTCCGCCGCCGGCGGCGTCGTCGTCCCCGTCTACCCCACCAACTCTCCGGGCGAGTGTGCCTGGGTGATCGGTAATTCCGGCGCGCAGGCCCTGTTCTGCGAGAACGAGACCCAGCGGGCCAAGATCGACCAGGTCCGCGACGAGCTCGATGAGCTCGAGACGACGATCGGCTTCGAGGCGGGCGGGGGCGATCTCACCTTGGACGAGCTGCGCGAGAAGGGCCGCGGTGGAGACCGCAATGAGCTCCGGCGCCGCCAGGAGGCCGTCGGTCCGGACGACGCCTACACAATCATCTACACCTCGGGCACGACCGGACCGCCGAAGGGGGTCGTGCTCACCCATCGCAACGCCATGTCCGTCTGCGAGATGGTCGAGGAGTTGAGCTTCATCGAGCCGGGCGAGAAGACCTACCTGTTCCTCCCGCTGGCCCACGCCTTTGCCCTGACCGTCCACCTGGCCTCGTTTGACCAGGGCACGACCATCGTCTTCTACGGCGGGAACACCAGGGAGATCCTCCCCGAGCTGATCGACTCGCATCCCACCTACCTCCCCTCGGTCCCACGCATCTTCGAGAAGCTCTACACCGCGGCGATGAAGATGCAGGAGCAGGGCAGCGAGGAGGACCAGCAGCGCTTCCGCCAGGCGGTCGAGCTGGGCGTCGAGGTCCGCCGTCGCCACCAGCGAGGCGAGGAGGTTCCCGAGGAGATGGAGAAGGCCTTCGCGGAAGCCGACAAGCAGCTCTACAGCCGGGTCCGCGGGCTATTCGGCAACGAGGTCAAGCAGGCCGTCACCGGCGCGGCCCCGATCGCCTCGGACATCCTCGAGTTTTTCTACGCCTGCGGCGTGCCCGTCCTCGAAGGCTGGGGCATGACCGAGACGACGGCGGTGGGGACTGTGTCCACCCTGGATCACATCAAGTTCGGCACCGTCGGCCGGCCCATGCCCGGCGTCGAGGTGCGCATCGCTGATGAGGACGGCGAGATCCTCCTGCGCGGGCCCAACATCTTCCGCGAGTACTGGCGCAACCCCGAGGCCACGGCGGAGACGTTGGTCGACGGCTGGCTTCGCACCGGTGATATCGGCGAGGTCGACGACGACGGTTTCCTCTCCATCACCGGCCGCAAGAAGGACATCATCATTACCGCCGGAGGCAAGAACCTCACCCCGGCCAATCTCGAGAACGACCTCAAGCAGTCCCGCTTCATCTCCCAGGCGGTCATGCACGGTGATCGGCGCCCCTATCCGGTCGCGCTGATCACCCTCGACTCCGAGGAGATCCTTCCCTGGGCCAAGGACAACGGCCTACCCGAGGACATGGGCGAGCTGTCCAAGAATGAACAGGTCAACGGGATGATCCAGACCGAGCTCGATCGGGCCAACTCGAACTACGCCCAGGTCGAGCAGGTCAAGAAGTTCGTCATTCTCGACCGCGATCTGACCATTGAGGAAGGCGAGCTGACCCCGACTCTCAAGGTCAAGCGCAACGTGGTCAACGATCACTTCGGCGATCTGTTCGAGTCGCTCTACGGGTAGTCCGTACTCGCTCGGGGCAGTGCTGGCGCAATCACGCTGACAGCCGACGCTTGAGGCCGAGCGCGTTGGCCGGCGCGAACCCCTGCCAGTCGTTGTTGAAGTACGCGTAGATCTCCTCACGTCGGCGCCACTGGGCGATCCGGTGGCTCCAGGTGTCGAGCTCACGCTTGGAGTAGTTTCCGTTCCGGCCCCGCGCTCCGTGGTGAAAGCGCACAAACCGCCAGCAGGCGGTGGTCGCGCAGGACTGAAACGGGCGCTCGGGATGATCGCCGATGGTCAGGGCCACGTCGCGCTCCCGGAGGGCCTCCAGGACGGGCTCCACGAACCAGCTCGGATGACGGAACTCGATCGTGTGCCGGCCGGAGGGCAAGTCGTGGAGCCAGTTGTGCAACCGCTGATCGTCACGGTGAAAGTTCTCCGGCAACTGCCACAGGACCGGGCCGAGGCAGCCGGCGCTCTGCAGCGGTTCGATCCGCTCGTAGAAGCGAGCCATGCCCTCCCGGATGTCGGTCAGGCGCTTGATGTGGGTCAGGTAGCGGCTGGCCTTGACGGTGAACTGAAACTCTGGCGGGGTCTGAGCGACCCACCCCGCCACGGCGGCGCGGGAGGGCAGCCGGTAGAAGGTGCTGTTCACCTCGACCGTGTCGAACTTTTCGGAGTACAGCTCGAGCCAGCGTCGGCGCGGCTCGCGCTCGGGGTAGAACCTGCCCCGCCATTCGTCGTAGGCCCAGCCGGAGCAGCCGATGCGTGTCGGCTTCATAGGCTGAAGGTACCCGCCGGTAGTATCCGGGCCGGCCCCCGCCTGGCCCGGCCGGCAGGGGGTCATGGTGAGTGCGATGGGAGGCGAGCCGGACACGGGCCGGAGCAGACCTTCGTACAGAGCGGACCTATGACGGCGGCTGAGCCGACTGTGGAGCGACGCGTGCCTCGATCCGGAACCCCTGACTTGAAGAGCAGTCGCGAGGCGTTGAGAGCGCTGCCCACCGGGCTGCTCTTCGAGCGCCGCGGTGGCCGCGATGGCGAAGCCGTGGTCGAGGAGTTGGTCACCCGCTTCGAACCGCTGGCCCGCAGCGTGGCGCGTCGCTACCACCAGCGCGGCGAGCCGCTTGACGACCTGACCCAGGTGGCCATGGTCGGGCTGCTGAAGGCGATCGCGCGGTTTGATCCCGGGCGAGGTTTCGCCTTCACCAGTTACGCCACACCCACCATGGTGGGCGAGCTCAAGCGCTACTTCCGCGACAGCGGCTGGGCCCTGCACGTGCCTCGCGGGGTCAAGGAGCGCGCTGTTGAGCTGGCCAGGGTCACCGATGAGCTCTCCTCGCGCCTGGGCCGCTCCCCTTCGCTCAGCGAGCTGGCCACGGCCCTCGGTGCGAGCGAGGAGCAAACCCTCGAGGCGATCGAGGCCTATCACGCGCGTCACGCCGCTCCGCTCGAGGGTGGAAACGATGACGAGGACTCTCCCGGCCTGCGCCCGGTTCACCTGCTCGGCGCCGAGGATGAGCGTCTTGAGCAGGCCGAATACCTGAGCGTGATCGCCTCCGGCGTCGAGACCCTCTCGGAGACCGACCGTCTGATCCTCTTCTTGCGCTTCGCCCGCGATATGACCCAATCGGAGATCGCCCAGCGGGTGGGCACCTCACAGATGCAGGTCTCCCGGCTGTTGCGTTCGGCGATCGAGAAGATCCGCCGGGCCAGCGGCGAGCTCGATCCGCCGGCTTGATTCAAGGACTCACCCCGAGCCGGCTTCGGAAACGCGGCCGCGCGTTCGACGCTGGTGGGAGCGACTAGCTGCTGATCAGGGTCGGGGTGCCGAGCGGAATGTGGCCGAGCAGCCAGCGGCCCTCGGCCAGGGTCAGGCGCACGCAGCCGTGGCTTATCGCCTGCCCGATCGTCCACGCCTCCGGCGTGGAGTGGATGGCGATCCGGTTGCCGCCGTTCCAGCCCTGGATGGCATGGGGAGCTTTGGCGGTCAGCGCGAGGATGCAGCAGCCGTAGGGTCCGCTCGGGTCGCCAGTGCGGAGCCGGTCGCTGACGGCGAAGCGACCCGTCGGGGTCGGCGAGGCGGACGCGCCGATGGCCACCTTGTAGCGCTCGACGACATGGCCGCCGAAGACCACCTCCAGGCGGCGGGTGGCCAGTGAGACCTTCAGCGCCCAGTTCACCCGGGACAAAGACGTGTCCGCGGCGGGGATCCACCCGACCCTCCCGTTACCGGCCAGAGGGCTGATCACGCCGAGCCAGCGGCCCGAGCGCCGGACCACCCACAGCGCCTCGGGGGAGCCGAACTCGGTCCGCCGGGGGAGCTTGGCGTAGGCGTGAGCCCCAGGACCGGAGCGCATTGCCGTTGGGTGCTTGACCAGGGCCACGAGTACGCCCTTCCCGGTGGGCACCGAGGACTGGGGAGCGGCTGGGGTTTGGGCCACCGGCGTGTAGAGCGCCCCGGCCGTCGCCGCTGCCGTCCCGTTCGGACCGCCGCTGCTCAACACCAGCGCGATGACGATCGGAATCAGGGGAATTGCTCCAGCCAGCCCGGCCAGGGCAAGGCGCCGGCGGCTTAGACTCCCCGGAGCACCGGCGGAGTCGGGTTGCCGGTCGGGAGTGGGCTCGGGGTCTGACGCGGTCACGATCCCCATTGTCCCGCATGCTCCGGGAAGGTTTGTAAAGGTCTCGGTGACGGCCGCAATACGGTGCGTCGTAGTCTTAGACGCATGTTTGGACTACACAACAAGAGCCAGATGGTCGACGCGGCCACCGCCCTCCCGGGCCGGTCGACGGAGATGCCGATCGCCGAGCACCATTCCGTACTGGGAACGTCGATGAAGCTCCCGTTCCCCGAGGGGTTCGGACAGCTCGTGGTGGGCATGGGCTGCTTCTGGGGCGCCGAGCGCATCTTCTGGGAGGCGCCCGGCGTCCATACCACCGCCGTGGGCTACGCGGGCGGCTTCACGCCCAACCCAACCTATGAGGAAGTGTGCAGCGGGCGGACCGGGCACACCGAGGCCGTACTCGTCGTGTTCGATCCGGCCAAGTCCAGCTTCACCGAGATGCTCCGGCTGTTCTGGGAGAACCACGATCCGACCCAGGGCATGCGCCAGGGCAACGACGTGGGCAGCCAGTACCGCTCGGCGGTCCTTTGGGGGACCGAGGAGCTCCACGAGCTGGTCGAGTCGACCCGGCTCGCCTACGCCGGTCGCCTGCGAGCGTCGGGCATCCCGGAGATCACCACCGAGATCGAGCCGCTGAGCACGTTCTACTACGCCGAGGACTACCACCAGCAGTACCTGCACAAGAACCCATGGGGCTACTGCGGGCTGGCTGGCACCGGGGTCAGCTGCCCGGTGGGCCTGGGCGCGGCCACTGCCCCGGCCGAGGTGGCTTCACCGAGCGGGACTAGGGGTCAGGCGTCCGCGACGAGGACTCCGGCTCGGACGGTCTAACCGCCGGCGACCGCAGGAAGGATCGTCACCTCATCACCGTCCTCGACGGGCGTGTCCAGCCCATCGAGGAAGCGGATGTCCTCGCCGTCGACATAGACGTTGACGAAGCGCCGCAGCCCCCCGTCCTCGGCTATCCGGCTGCGCAGCTCGCCGTAGCGCTCGTAGAGCGAATCCAGCACCTCGCCGACCGTGGCGCCGTCCACATTGGCCTGCGACTCGCCGCCGGTGGCCTCGCGCAGCTGAGTGGGAATCTTGACCCGGACCGCCATCAGAGGCGACATCCTATGCCAGAGCACCGACGCGCCGACTTGCGCTATCGAACGAGTCCACGGTCGGGTCGATCTCCCAGGTCTCGAACGTCCCTCGGGCGCAATCGAGGGTCTTTAGGCCCTCGCCGGTGATGTAGACGACAACCCGCTCGTCCGGATCGATGTCGCCGCGCTCGGCCAGCTTGGCCAGCACGGCGGTGGTGACCCCACCGGCCGTCTCGGTAAAGATGCCCGTGGTCTGGGCCAGCAGCTTGATGCCGGTCCGGATCTCGTCGTCATCGACTGAGTCGATCGCCCCGTGGGAGCTGCGCGCCAGGTCGAGCGCATAGGGGCCGTCGGCCGGATTGCCAATGGCCAGTGACTTGGCGATCGTGTCGGGCTTGACCGGCTTGCAGAAGTCCCGCCCGTCCGCGAACGCGGTGGCCACGGGCGAGCAGCCGGTGGCCTGGGCGCCGTTGAAGACAGGCAGCTCTCCATCGAGCAGCCCGACGTCGATCCACTCACGGAACCCGCGAGCGATCTTGGTGAACAGCGAGCCCGAGGCGATCGGCGCCACCACACGGTCTGGCAGCTCGAAACCGAGCTGCTCGGCCGTCTCGAAGGCCAGGGTCTTTGAACCCTCGGCGTAGTAGGGGCGCATGTTGATGTTCACGAACGCCCAGTCGTGCTCTCCCGAGAGCTCGGTGCACAGCCGGTTGACGTCGTCGTAGTTGCCGCGGACGCCGACCACGTTGGTGCCGTAGATCCCGGTGGCCAGGATCTTCTGCTCCTCGAGATCGGAGGGAATGAATACGTAGGACTCAAGTCCGGCGCAGGCAGCATGCGCGGCCACGGCATTGGCCAGGTTTCCCGTCGATGCGCAGGCCACCGTCTCGAACCCGAGCTCGCGAGCACGGGCCATGGCTACCGAGACCACGCGGTCCTTAAACGAATGGGTGGGGTTGGCCGCGTCGTTCTTGATCCACACGTTGTGGAGCCCGAGGTGCTCACCGAGGCGCTCGGCGCGCAGGAGCGGTGTCCACCCGGCGGGCAGCGCGCCCTTGGGCGGGCTTTGCACGGGCAGGAAATCCCCGTAGCGCCACAGCGAATGCGGGCCGGCCTGGATCCGCCGTTTCAGCTCTGCCGGATCGACCCCGTCGCGCGAGGCGTAGGCGACTTCAAGTGGACCGAAGCACTTCGAGCACACGTAACTTGCGTCGAGCGCGTATTCGGTTTGACATTCCTTGCAGCGAAGCGACTCTGGCGGCATATAAAAAAACCTCCGCCGGGGTCAGTGGTCGGAGGTTGGGAAACCGCCCTATCCACATCTCCCAGGCCATTTGTAGTTGGAGCCTGATGGAATTGGCACCGTTCCCTTGCGGGAGGTTGCCGGGGTTTCGTAGGGCCATTCCCCTCCACCCCTCTGGATGCGTACTGCTATGTAAACGAAAGTATACCCCCCATCGGCGGACCGACCGAATCCCTGTAGCTGTGACCAAGGCGTAACGACCTCGTTGCCGTGGTGTTCAGCAACCGATGCCGGCTCCGCCGACCGATCCGCTCGCGCGCCTGGAGTCGATGCTCAGCCTCGAGGGGGGCAGTGCACCGCTTCGGCGCATGCTCGTCATCGTCAACCCGTACGCCACCACGGTGTCCGATCGCCTGAAGAACCTGGTCGTTTACGCGCTCCGGGGCCG
Source organism: Solirubrobacteraceae bacterium (assembly GCA_039922645.1). GTDB lineage: Bacteria > Actinomycetota > Thermoleophilia > Solirubrobacterales > Solirubrobacteraceae > Palsa-465. The sequence continues at coordinate 19,876 of JBDTEE010000017.1, forward strand.
CTACGAGGTCACCGCCGTCGACACCGAGGCTCGTGATCACGCCACCGAGCTCTGCCGCGAAGCCGCCCAGGAGGGCTACGACGTGGTGGTGGCCTTCGGTGGCGACGGCACGGTCAACGAGGCCGCCAACGGACTGGTCGGATCGCGGACCCCCCTCAGCTGCCTGCCCGGCGGGCGAACGAATGTCTACTGCCGGATGCTGGGCATCCCCACCGACGTGGTCGACGCCACTGAGCACCTCCTTGGCCTGGCCCACGACTGGCAGCCGCGCCGGGTCGACGTGGGCCTGGTCAACAACCGCTACTTCCTCTTCTCGGCTGGGGTGGGCCTGGACGCCAGCGTGGTCAAGCGCGTCGATGCGCACCCCCGGCTGAAGGTTCGCCTGGGTGAGTGGTACTACGCCTGGACCGGTATCCGGACCTTCAACCGGCATTACCTCATACGCCCACCCAAGCTCGAAGTCGAGCTGGAGGGCGAGCGGATCCAGGGCGTGACGGCGATCATCCAGAGTGCCGAGCCGTACACCTATTTCGGCCAGCGACCCGTGCACATGGGCGAGGGTGCCAGCCTCCAGAGCGGTGACCTGGCCGGGGTCGTGCTGCGCCGGGCCAGCCCAATCGACATACCCACAATCACCTGGCGAGCGCTCTCGCGGCGCTTCCGGCTCGCCCGCCACCGCCGGGTGCATCCCTTCAGCGGCGTGCACGGTCTGCGCGTGGTCTCCCAGGACGAGCGCCAGTTCCCGCTCCAGGTCGACGGCGACTACATCGGCGAGGTCCACGAGGCCGTGTTTGCCTCCCGCCCCGGCGGGATGCTGGTCATCTCATGATGACGGCGGTGCGAAGCCGGAGCTTTCTCCGGCGCGCGCTCGGGCTGTCGGTCATCGTCGTGGTCGTGGCCATCCCCGCGGTGGTCCTGGCCTCAGCAGGAGCTCCGCGGCTCCCCACCCTGGCCGGATGCCGGGTGCTGCCCGCCAGCAACCCGTGGAACCAGCGCGTGGACAACCTGCCGCCGCCGGCCGACTCGAGCCGCATCCTGGGCCGGATCGGCCTCAGCGCCCGCGTGCACCCCGACTTCGGGACCACCTACGCTGGCGCCCCCAACGGCATCCCGATCACCATCGCCACCCGGCACACTCGCCGGCTGCGGGTCCGGTTCCAGTACGCCTCGGAGTCTGACCGCAGCCGCTACCCGTTGCCCCGTAGGGTGGCGATCGAGGGCGGCCCCCGGAGCACCGGCGACCGTCACGTGATCGTGCTGGACCGCTCGACGTGCACCGATTACGAGCTGTACGACGCCCGTCCGCATGGCTCGTGCTCGCCACCCGCTCGGCATCCTGCCTCGCCTAACCGGGTGGCGCACGAGTCATCCTGCGACTGGACGGCCGGGTCAGGGGCGATCTTCCCGCTGGGCTCCAATCACCTGCGTCCCGCCGGATGGACCTCGGCCGACGCTGCTGGTCTCCCCATCCTCCCCGGTCTGGCCCGCTACAGCGAGGTCGCGGCTGGCGCCGTTGACCATGCCCTGCGCTTCACCTCGCCCTGTACCGGTCCTCGCTACGTCTATCCGGCCCGGCACCTGGCGCCCAGCTGCAGCGGCGCGTTCGCCCCGCCGATGGGCCTGCGGGTACGGCTGAAGGCGAGCGTCAGCATCTCGGGCCTCCCGTACCAGGCGCGCGTCATCGCCGTGGCCCTCAAGCGCTACGGCCTGATCCTGGCCGACAATGGTTCGCCCTGGTACATCTCCGGTGCGCCAGACCGGCGTTGGAGCGACTCCGCCCTGCACGAGCTCGGGCGCCTCTCCGGAGGCGACTTCCAGGTCGTGAACACCGCCTCGCTGCCGCATCCGGGACGCTGAGCGGCCACGCCCGGCTTATCGCCGGGGGTGAAGAGGTGCCGGCCGGCGCCTCTCAGCAGATGTGGACGAGATTCCGTCGAGGCAGCGCCCACGCGCCCGGAAGGCTGCGGTTTCCCCACTCGCCGATAGCGACCTGCGGGTGCTGGCGTTCGCCGCCGAGCACCGGTTCTTCTTGGGCGCACACGCGCGAACACTGTTGGGCCTCTCCACGCGCTCCGCGTCCTCGCGCCTGCGCAAGCTGACCGACGCGGGCTGGCTGCGCTACGAGCGCAAGCTGGCCGGCCCCGGCTGTTACCAGATAACCCGCCGCGGCCTGAATCTGATCGGGAGCAGCCTTCCTCGCCCCCGTGCCGTCGATCTGGCCACCTATGACCACGAGGTCGGGCTGGGCTGGCTATGGCTGGCCGCGGAACGCGGGGCGTTTGGCGCGCTGCGGAGTGTCGCCTCAGAGCGCCACATGCGTTCCGAGGACAGACGCCGTGCAGACGCCGCCGAGCGTCTCGGTGTGCGGCTCCCCGGAGTCGGTCCGTATGGCGGCGAGCGCCGCCACTACCCCGATCTTCTGCTGGAAACGGCCAGCGGCCACCGCGTGGCGGTCGAACTCGAGCTGACACCGAAGAGCCCCGCCCGCCGGGGCGAGATCCTGGGCGGCTACGCGCTCGACGGCCGGATCGACGCCGTGCTCTACCTGGTCGAGACCGAGCGAGCCGGCCGGGCCATCGAGCGCTCGGCTCGCGTGGCGGGAATCTCTGGCCGAGTCCACGTCCAGTTGGTGCAATTCACCGCCGGATCGGGCGCGATCGGCGCCGGGCGGGGTACGGTCAGCAGATCGGCGCGGGAGGCAGGGCGCGATCGCCACCCAGCGGCGTCGAAACCACGAGAGCGAGCTCGGTGACCAGGCGCCCAGAACCCCAGCGCGTCCCGTACTGGTCGCTCGTCGTATTCGCCGGCTTGCTCGCCCTCCCGCTGGCCTGGGCGATGGGCATCCTGGCCGTGGCCACGATAGCCAGACTCGCCTGGGCCGGCCGTGGCGCCCGCGCCCGGGGCCGGCCCACGCCCGGCGCCGGCGACGCCGGCCGCCCCACCGTCCGCCTGGGCCATGACCAACGCGGACGCCCGGTGGCCCTGAGCGAGGCCCAGCTCTCCGTTCACGCCCTGATCGTCGGGGCCAGCGGCGCGGGAAAGTCGACCACGATGCTGCGCATCCTCGGCGAGCAGATCGCCGCCCATCGTCCAGTGGTGGCCATTGACCTGAAGGGCTCCCCGGCCTTCGCCCGCGCGCTCGAGGATGCGGCGCACCGCTCTGGTCGCCAGCTGCGGATCTGGACTCCGGACGGCCCGAGCCAGTGGAACCCGCTCGCCCACGGCAACGCGACCGAGCTGAAGGACAAGCTCATCGGTAGCGAGCGGTTCACCGAACCGCACTACCGTCGAGCCGCCGAGCGCTACGTCCAGTGCGCCTTACAGGTTCTGCTGGCCACCGGGGCTTCGCCCCGGCTCGACTTGGTCGTCACCCTCATGGACCCTCGCCGCCTCGCGGCTCTGGCCCGACGTCTCGACGGCCCGCTGGGAGAGCACGTTCAGGAGTATCTGGGCAGCCTCACCCCCGACCAGGTGAGTGGCGTGCGCGGACTCGGCACGCGGCTGGCCCTGCTCAGCGAGTCCCAGGCCGGGCCGTTCCTGGGCCCGGCCGGTGCTTCCCCGGCGGCCGGCTCGATCGACCTGCGCGCCGGCTTGGCCGGT
>JBDTEE010000018.1:0-4077 GCA_039922645.1 Solirubrobacteraceae bacterium
CCCTGCGCCGCGCGCGGGGAACCGAACAGCGGGAACTCGACACTGCTCGTTCCCCCGGCCAGGGCACGGCCGACGGGCACGGTCAGAGTCAAATATGGGTCGAGCGCCGCCCTGGGATACCGCGTCCCGGCGTGCTGGAGCTGGAAGGGGCTCGGATGCGGCGAGTAGGTCGAGACCACGTAGGTGTCTCCGGCAGTCAGGGGGCGGTAGCTCACCCACGTGCCCGCACCCTGTCCGGGCGCAACCCCGCCGATCACTGAAGTCGGCGGAGCCGAATAGCCCGAGCCGATGATGTCGGAGCTCCGCATCCCACTCACCGTCACGCGGATGGGCTGTGTCCAGCGGGCTCGGACCGACGGCACCGGCGGGGGTAGCGTCGCTTCCTTGACCGGTCCCGCCACCCACCCGTAGCCGTTGAACACGTCAAGGTCCTCGGCCTTCCAGTAGTCCCCGCGCGCCGCCTGCACGGTGAGCACCACATGTCCGGCGCGGGGCCAGTGCAGCGGCCCGTAGCGCTGGTTCCAGGCGAACACATCCAAACGGGGACGCACGAGGCTCCCGGTCCAGGAGCGGTAGTTCAGCCACGCTCGGTGCCCGTCCAGACGCGGGGCGAGCACCGCGCCGGCCATGCCGGCCACGGCGAGCATGGCGATCGCCGTACTCTTGCCCTCGGCCTGGGCCCGTTCGCCCCAGACGAAGGCGACCAGAAGGGCGAACAGGACCAACCCCTGCAGATACGGGAACTCCGGCCGCAGCAGGGTCGAGGGCACGATGGCCAGAGCGATGAGTGGGAGGGCGGCCCCGGCCCGGCGCAGCTCGCCGAGATCGTGCGGCGCGAAGGCCAGAACGACCGCGCCGTCGAGCAGGAGCACCCCCGCACCGAGGACGATGACCTGCCGGATCGCGGGGCTCCTCCCGGCGTAGGGCACAAGCGACCCGGGCAGCCCCGACAATCCGTGACCGATCGCCTGGGCGCTCACGGCGAGCCTCAAATGCAGGAAGTCATGCCAGTTCAGCCCCGCGACGGGGAGCGCCAGGAGGCACAGCAGGCAGGCGCCCGCTACGGCCGGCGGTGGCCCGATGCGGCGCAGCAGCGGGACGGTGCCCACGAGGGCGACCGCCAGGCCGAGCAGGCCGAGCAGGCGGCCCATCGGCGTCGGGCTGAGCAGTGTGGCCCAGCGGACGACTCCGTAGAGGCCGAGCGCGGCGAAGCTGCCCATGCGGATCAGACCGAGGATCAGGGGCGAGGCCGGCGTTGCCCCCGTGTCCGGGGGCCGCAAGCGCGGAGCCACATTGATGGTGAGCCGGCCGACGCTCACGACATCGTCGCCCTGGGCTGTGGCCGGGCGCGCTCGGGGGCACGGCGGGCGCCGAGCACGAAGCCCTGGCAGCCCGACACTTCAAGCGTGGCCCGCGCCGGTCCGCGGACGCCGCGCGGTCGGCCGGCGCTCACTGTCGCGCTGGGGACGACCAGGACGATGCTCCCCTTTGCGCCTTCGGCGTTGGCCGCGGTCAGGCGCTCAGGCGCGCGGACGGCCACGTAGACCATCGGGCCGATGCGTCCGGCGCCTGGGCCGAGGGCAGGGGCTCTGGCCCCAGCGGCCTGCACGACCGCCAGTCGGGCGTAGGCCGCGGGCCAGGTGGTGAGCTCGGCATCGATGGTGGTCGGTCGCTGCTCGCCGGGGAGGAGCAGGCCACAGCCGCCTGCCCGGGCTAACTCGAGTGTCAGCGAGGCGGCCGCCCGAACGGCTGCGTCAAGCAGCTCGTCGCTCTCCGGAGTGGCGGGGGAGGGCAGCCGGGCGTCGAGCACGATCAGGGGCCGGGTGTCGCCATCGGCGCGCAGGCGCCTTTCGATCAGCCCGGCGCCGCGGGCCAGCGCCGGCCAGTGGATCCGGCTGGCCGGAGCCCCCGGCCGGTAGGGGCGCAGGCCGTCCAGATCGACGGCGGCCAGCGCCTCGGTGGTGGCGTGACCGTCGGGCACCCTCAAACGCCGTCCGCGACCGACCGCCAACCAGCGGACCGGCTCGGTGCGCGGCAGGACGAGTAGCTGCTGAGCCGGCATCGCGCTGACCCGCTCCACGCGAGCCAGCTCGAGCGGGTCACGCACGACCAGCGACGGCGCCTGGAGCGTGTGCAGCCCGCGGCGGGCGAAGCGGGTGACCACGCGGACGCGGGTGGAGCGCCCGCCCGTCAGCACCGACAGCGGGCCTCCGACCCTCAGCCGCGAGCCGGTGAGGGGATCGACGACCTCGGCGCCAGGCAGGCCGAGCAGGCCGTGCCGGACCTCGATGATGGCGGTCAGAGGTTGGTCCTCGACGACCCGTTCGGTGGGCAGTTGGCGGCTAACTCGTGCCCCGGCGAGGCTCAGCCACACCCAGGCCGGCGTGGCCAACCCGATTAGCGTCAGGGCCACAGCGGGAACGAACAGGGGTGCGGCGTCAAACAGCAGGGCGATGAGGACGAGTGCGGTCCCGGCGCCGGTCACCGTCAAGGCCCGCCGGGCGAGAAGCCGCGGCGGTCTCATTACAACGCTCGTGTCTGGGCGACCGCATCGGCGATGACCTCGCCGGCCGCTTCGCGCGGCGTCTCGGGAGCCAGCACGAGGCGATGGGCCAGCACAGGCACGGCCAGCGCCTGAACGTCGTCGGGCAGGGCATGGTCGCGGCCGGCCATCATGGCGTGCGCCTTGGCGGCCCTCAGGAGCATCAGTCCGGCGCGCGGGCTGGCCCCGAGGTCGACACGCGGGTCCTCGCGGGTGCGCCAGAGCAGGCGCACGATGTAGTCGCGCAACGCCACCGCGGCCCGCACGCGCCCGGCCGCGTCCTGGGCGGCGAGAATCTCCGCCGCCGTGGCCACCGGACGCAGGGTGAGGACCTGATCGCCCGTCTCGTGGGCGGCCAGCATCCCGGCCTCGGCCGAGCGGTCCGGGTAGCCGAGGGAGATCCGGACCATGAACCGGTCCACCTGCGCCTCGGGCAGCGGGTAGGTGCCCTCGTACTCGATCGGATTCTGGGTGGCCAGCACGAGGAACGGACGAGCCAGCTCGTGGGTATGCACGTCGACGGTCACGCACCGCTCCTGCATGCACTCGAGCAGGCCCGACTGGGTCTTGGGCGAGGCGCGGTTGATCTCGTCGACCAGGACCACGTTGGCGAACACGGGTCCCGGACGAAACTCAAACCGGCCCTCGCGTTGGTCGAACACATTGGTCCCGACAACGTCAGCGGGGAGCAGGTCCGAGGTGCACTGCACCCGCGCAAATTGTCCGTCGATCGACCGGGCCACCGCGCGGGCCAGGGCCGTCTTCCCCACTCCCGGGTAATCCTCGACCAGCACGTGGCCCTCGGCGAGCAGCGCGACGATCAGATGGTGCAGCGTCTCCGCGCGGACCTGGACCGCTTTGACCACGTTGGCCGCCACGGCCCTGGCCACCGCAGTGAAGGCCTCAAACTCTTGCGGCGCGACCGGCGTCTGCTCGGATGGCTCGATGGTCTTTCTCCCTCTTGATCAGCAGGTCTACCTCATCCAAGACTGCGCCGGCCACCTCAGCCTTCTCCGACCGAGCCACATGACGCTCAGATCCGGCGCCGGCTGCGGTCACGATTGTGACCTCGTTGTGCGCTGAGTCAAAGCCGATCCCAGGCGCGGCGATGTCGTTGACGACGACGGCATCAAGCCCCTTGCGCTCCAACTTCTCCCGCCCGTAGGCCACCGCCCGCTCGCCATGCTCGGCGGCAAACCCGACGAGGATCTGGTCGGGGCGGCGGACCCGGGCCAAGGCACTGATCACGTCCTCGGTCGGCTCGAGCTCGATTTGGGGGGCACCCTGGTCCTTCTTGAGCTTGGCCTCGGCGGGGTGGCGGGGCCGGAAGTCGGCCACCGCCGCGGCCATGAGCAGAACCTCGCAGGTCGGGAACTCGGCGTGGCAGGCGGCGGCCAGCTCAGCTGCGCTCCGCACCTCGATCACGCGCGTGCCGGCGGGGGCCGGAAGGGTCACGTTGGCCGCCACCAGGGTCACCTCGGCGCCTCGGCGCGCGGCCTGCTCGGCCAGGGCAAGGCCCATCCGTCCCGATGAGC
>JBDTEE010000019.1:0-4637 GCA_039922645.1 Solirubrobacteraceae bacterium
GGGTGCTTTTCCCGGAGCCGTTGCGGCCGACGATGCCGAAGAATTCGCCGCGGTGGACTTGGAAGGTGATGCCGCGCAGGGCGTGCAGTTCGCGGTAGGAGATCTGCCGCAACGGATGCGCCACCCGTTCCTTGAGGGTGTCCACCCGCTGGTCGGGGATGCGGAACGTCTTGTGGAGATCGTGCGCCTCAATCAGCACCGGCTCGCGTTGGAGCCAATCGCGGCGCCGGGCGTTACCGGCCATCGGGTCCCGGCAGCGGCTCGCGCTTGAGCGCGGGCTGCGCGCGAGCCCGCGTGCCAGCTCCTACAGTATGCGAGCGGCAGCCGTACACCCCCGGCAACGTTACCCAGCTGATCGCCGAGAGGAGCCTCGACCGCCAATGTCGACTTATTTAGAGCCGGGCTGGATTCCCCGCTTCGCGGAGCTGTGGGAGAAGCTCGGACCGGAGACCCGGACGGCGATCCTCGACGTCCTGCCCGAGGACTTCTCGTTCGCGGACAAGCGGGTGCTCGACTTCGGCTGCGGCGCGGGGCGCACGCTGAAGCACTTCCGCGCCGAGGCCGAGCGGGCCGAGTTCTGGGGCGTGGACATCGATGCCACCAGCGTCGAGCTGCTGCGCGACACCGTGTGCCCGCCGTTTCACGTCATGAAGTCGGACTACATGCCGCCGCTGGAGCTGGAGGCCGCGAGCTTTGACCTCATCTGGACGATCTCGGTCTTCACTCACCTCACTGACAACTCGATCCCCTGGCTGCTCGAGCTGCACCGCCTGCTCCGCCCCGGCGGCCTGCTCATCGCCACCTTCATGGGCCAGTGGACCTCAGAGCTCCTGGCCGGCGAGCCCTGGGATGAGGACCGGGTCGGCATGAACGTCTTGCGCCACAACCACCCCGCCTCCGATGGGGCGGCGCTGACCCTGATCTCCGACTGGTGGCTGCGTGAGCACTGGGGGCGTGCCTTCGACGTGCTCCACATCGAGCCCAACATTCATAACCAGAGCTGGGCCGTTCTGGCCAAGCGCGACGTGGAGATCTCCGCCGAGGAGATCGAGCGGCCGGGCGATGACCCCCGCGAGTACGTCGCCCTTGCGCACAACATCCGCCAGGCCCAGAGGGAGGTCGAATCAATCCAGCGTTCGGCCAACGAACGCCTCGACGCCGAACGCCGGCGCGGCGAGCAGGAGCGCCTGGCCTCCGTGGCCGCCGAGCGGGCGGTCTACGAGGATTCGCTCAGCTGGCGCCTCACCCAGCCGCTGCGCACCGGCGCCCGGCTGGCTCGGGACTACCGCGCGCGGCGCCGGAACGGGTAGCTGCCCGACAGCCGTCGCCCGAGCACGGTGGGCACCCGGCGCACCCGCTCGCCGTCGCCACCATCGGCGAAGGACTGGGTGAGCTCGGCTCGCCGGCGCTGGTAGGCGCTCAGGCGCCGTAGAGGACCCGTCAGCCGCCAGGCCACGCTGTCGGTCATCACGGCCAGTTCGCGCCGGTGCTCGGCCGCCCGAGCGTCGATCTTCATCTGGGTCGATAGCGCCACCGCACGGGTTACGGCCGCCTCGGCCTCGCCCCGGCGGACGCGCTGCTTCCAGCTGCCGCCACCAGCGCCCACGCCGGACATGCGCCCGTCCCACTTCTCGGCCACGGCCACATGGGCCTGGGACCAGTGCTCGAGGTCGGAGGCCAGCTCCAGCGAATGGTTGTGGATCACCTTGAAGTCGGCCGTGACCACCTTGCGGCCGGCCTCGCGCACCTGCAGGCAGAAGTCGAAGTCGTAGCCGTGCAGGCTCTGGCCGAGCGACTCGTCGAAGCGGATGTTCTGGACTACCCAGGGGGAGAGCCCGAGCACGAAGCCGTCGACGGTGTCCGCCTCGCCGGTCCGGGCGTAGGGCGGCCGGTTGTTCTCATTCCAGGTCAGGGAGGGGAAATCGCCTCCCCCGAGTTCCGTGTAGCGGTGGATGAACGACGCCCAGGTCACCGACCCCTCCCACCAGGCAATGCTGCGTACGCCGATCGAGCCCACGCAGCCCACCACGCCGACCTTGGGCCCGGCCAGCGCCGCGCGCAGCTTGGTGATGAAGGCAGGGTCCTGGATCTCTGCGTCCTGGTGCAACAAAACCAATGCCTCGAGGCCCTCGATCCGCGCGGCCTGGTCGAGGATCGCGTTGTAGTTCGTGAAGATCGATCCGTTGGCCGGATGGGGGATGCGCAGCGTGTCGGGCTCGGCGCAGACGGCGATGCCCTTCTCGGCATAGTCGCGGTACATCTCCGGGTTGGTTATGGCCGAGGCGAAGACGATCATCGCGGCGAGTCTAGGCTTTTCTAGAGTCTGGTTAACGGCTTATTTGATCTGCAGCACCTCGGCCTGCTGGCTGGTGAGCTGGGCGATCAGCTCGAAGTCGCGGTCGAGGTGCAGCACGCACAAGCTACCGAGCTCGGCGGCGGCAGCGATCAACAGGTCGGGCACGGATGGCGCGCGGTGCTGGCTTCGTTGAGCGAGCATCGTCTGTACCGCCACGGCGCGATCCTCGATCGAGGGCGTGAGGTACTCGACTGGCATCGCTGCGATAGGCGCCGTGGTCAGGCTGTGGCGAAGCTCAGCCGCCGAGCGCCCCGAGTATCCGACTTCGAGGAGCGTCAGCGTGGTGATCCTCACAAGCCCCCGTTCGATCCGGGTTGCCCACAGCTCGGCGTCGACGCTGCGCGCCAGGCGCGCGAGTGCGGACTTTTCGATCAGCCACTCGCGCTGCGCGCCGGCGCTTAGCTCCACGCGTTGGCCATCACCGCGTCGTCGCCGAGATCGGGCAGCTCGCGTTCTAAGCGCTCCAAGTCGGCTACCGAAACGGTGATCAGTGGGCGTGCGTCGGCGCGCAGCCGCCGACGCACATACTCGCCGCGGGAGAGCCCAAGCCGTCGAGCCCGAGCGTCCAAGCGCTCCAGGTCGCCGGTGTCAAGTCCGCGTATCAGCAGATTAGTCACAGTGATAGCGGGGGATATCACAGTGAAGGCCTGGAACCAGGATTGCCGTAATGCGGCTTTCGCATCGTTGATGCAAGTAGGGTGTCGCCTTCTTACGGTCGGGATCTGAAAGTCACTTGAGGGGTTCGGTCTGGCTGGTGAGACCGTGTGCTGCGAGGGTGCGGGTTATTGGGGGGTGGCGCCGCCGATGATTGATCGTGTGAGCTGGTGGCGGTCGTCGAGTAGCTCGTCTAGGGCTGCTTGTAGGTGGCGGTCCTCGATCACGAGCGGCGCGTTGTTCGTGTTGGTGGCGCGCTCCTCGGCGGCTGCGAGCGCGCAGCGGCGCATGAGCTCTTTTAAAAACGACGCGGTGACGCCTTCGGTGCGCTGCAGCACGGGTTTGAGGTCGGCGCGCACGTCGAGCTGGCCGCGGTAGAGCTCGAGCAGGCGGCGGCGGCCGTCGAGGTCGGGCAGCGCGATGTTGACGGCCTGGTCGACGCGGCCGGGGCGGTCAGCGAGCGCGGGTTCGAGCAGGTCGGCCCGGTTGGTGGTGAGGATGAACGCGACGTCGACGTCCTCGCCGAGGCCGTCCATCTCGTTGAGCAGCTGAAAGAGCAGCGGGTGGGTGCCGGGCATCGGTCCGCGGTCCTCGGCGATCAGGTCGACGTCCTCGACGACGATCGCGGCGGGAGCCAGGGCGCGGGCGATTGAGCACGCTTCTCTGATCGCGTGCAGCGCTCGGCCTGAAAGCACGACGACGGTAACGCCCTGCAGGCGGCCGAGCAGGTAGCGCACCGTTTGGGTCTTGCCGCTCCCGGGCGGCCCATGCAGCAGCACGCCGCGCTTTAGGTGCTGTCCGCCGGCGAGCAGCTGCTCGCGCTGGCGGGCGATACCGAGAACTTGGCGCTCGACCAGCTCGAGCACCCCGTCGGCGAGCACCAGCTCGTGCGCGGCCAGTTGTGGGCGGCGCAGAAAACTGAGCCCAGCGCCGTGAGGGCCGAACATCTCATCGCCAAAACCAACAACCTGGCCGCGATAGAGGTTGTGCTCGAGGGCGAGACGACGTAGCTGCGCGAGCGTGTCACTGGCGCGGGCCGCGTCGGCGCGCAGAATCTCCAAGCGCACGCGCGTGCCGCCAGGACCGTGCTCATTCAGCCACAACAACAGCGCCCACCGCTCGCTGGCCTCCTCAAACAGCCACAGCCCACAGCGCACGCACGTGCGCACCTCCCCGTCTGGACCCGCGGGCAGGTCGACCATCGCCACGCTGCCCACCTGCTGCTGGAAGTGGGGTTGCTCGACAAGCAGATCCCCGAGCGAGAGATCCCGTCGCTGGAAGTTGGTCAGGCCGAACAGGCTCCACTTGCGGGACGGGTCAGCCAGCCACACGTCTAAGGCGGCCTGGACATTGACGTGGTCGTATTCAGCCCATTCGTCGGCGACGACCGGCCAGCTGCTCGCTTGCGCGCCGAGGTGCGCGCCGAGCAGCATCGACACCGACGCCTGCGGCTCTGCACGCGCCGCGCGCACCACCACCTGGATGCCCCGTTGCCACAAGCGCAGCACATCAACCGGCCGGGGTCGCAGCCTCCCGGCAGGCGCAGGACCCGCGGCTTCCGACGAGCCCGAGGACACGACACCGGTCTGACCGGCGTCCCCGCCAGGGCCATAGGACCACCAGCCGA
>JBDTEE010000020.1:0-22404 GCA_039922645.1 Solirubrobacteraceae bacterium
GCCGGCGATCGAGGCCAGGATATCGTCGGCTACGACGAGCGCAGCAGTCTCGGCGAAGATCCCGGCCTTGGGGACGGTGCGGGGGCCGGTGCAGACGTCGCCGAGGGCGTAGACCTGGGGGAACTGGCGTGCAGTCACGCGCATCATCTGTCAAACCGTGCGGCTCAGGCAACAGGGCGGTCGGAAGAAGCACCACCGCCGAGCGCAATGCCGTCGGAGGCGCCGCCGGCGTTGACGACGCTCGGGAGCAGCGCAAACGCGATCGCCGGCGTGGCGAACACCCAGGGGGCCATCGGCGCGACCACACTGCGAAACCGCACGCTATGGATCCCGGGCACCGACACGCGTACTCGTCGTCGGGCGCCGTCGATCGTCTCTGGGGCGTCGCGGACCAGCACGAGCACTCCCGCCCCCCCAAGACATCTTCACCCAGCCGCGCCGCGGACGCCACAAGCGCCGAAACGACCCGGTCGCCGTCGCCCTACGAACGCCACACAGGCTCCTTGAGCCGATCGAGACCTAATCCCGGGAGGAGGGCGGTGCGGTTATTCGTGGGGATGAGGGCTGGCCGGGCGCCAGCTGGCTTCAACGACGGCGTGGTGCACGAACGCGGCGCTCGGACGCCGAGCACTCCAGGCACAACACACCGTCAGGCATCGCCTTCAGGCGACCGCGGGAGATTGGGGCGCGGCACGCGTCGCAGATCCCGTAGGTCCCCTCCTCCAGCTTCGTCAGTGCTCGCTCGGTTCGGTCCAGCCCGCGCTCGAGCGACTCGCCAACGCCGATGTCAGTCAAACGGCTGACCGCCTCTGAGGTGCCATCGCCGATTCGCTTCCCGAAGCCCACCGCGCTGCCACGCTCGGGACGCTCGGCCAGCACCGCCAAACGCTGGCGGGCACGGTCCCGCCGCGCTTCGAGTTCAGCGCGAATTGCGTGTAGGTCGAGATCGCTGGAGGGCACCGATCTCTACGGTACCCCCGAGGCGCTACGGGCCAAACGCGTAGAGCTTGTGATCCCAGGCGGGAACGATGAGCTGCCCGTTGTCCACCAGCGGCGCGGCGTACAGCGAGCCGTCGATGGTCGAGCCGCTGTTCCAGACCGGCGCGCCGGTTGCCGCGTTGAACGCGTACTCGGTGTTGCCGATGCCGTCGCCGTAGTAGACGATGTCGCCGGCCACCGTGGGCGGCGAAACGCTCTGCAGGTTGGGGCCGACGGCCTGCTGCCAGGCCAGCGAGAGCGAGCAGTTGGCATGAGCCTGGAGAGCGACCATGCCGTACGTGTACGGCGCGGAGTCCGATGAGTTGCTGATGTAGCGGTGTGCAGGAGAAGATCGTGCATGAAGCGGTGGGCGTCGGCGCGCTCGGCCGGGTTGCGGCGCTGGCGCACCGCCGGGCCGAGTCCAGCAAGCATCCGCATCGCCAGTCCGGCGGGGATCAGGCGGTGCGCGAGCGGCGAGGTTTAGATCCGCAGTGGAAGGCTGACCCCGCCGACGTGATCCTCAGCACGACGGGACCCGGCGTCCTTCACCGGAGGCTTTGGGGCATCAGGCGGCGGGGCAAAGCTCGGGGTCTCGGACACGCCCCGGCCATTTTAGGCGCTGGCGGCAGGTGTTCCATCCCCGTCTACGTATTCGGTACGGCGATGGAACACCCGGCCAGGATTGCGATCGATCACATCTCCCCGAGGCGCTGACCGCATTGCTGTCCTGCGCTGGAGCCGACCTATCGGACGCTGGGCGTCTGGGACTCCGTGACGCCGAGGTCTCGGTGCACGACGGGGCCGCCGATGCTCTGCTCAGAATCGCCCTGCGCCTCCGGGATGGGGGCGAACTGCGCCTCGAGTTGGCCGGTGCCGCACACTGACGGCATGTTCACCGCCCGACTTGATGATCACCACCACCTCCGGCTGTTTGAGGAGTCAGATGCCCCGGAGCTGTTTGCAGTCGTGGCCGCCAACCGCGACTACTTATCTCGGTGGATGCCCTGGGCAGCCGTACAGACCGAGGCCGGAACGCTCGAGTTCATCCAGGCCAGCCGTCGACAGTTCGCCGCCAGCCAGGGGTTCCAGGCGGCGATCATCGCCGGCGAGCACATCGTCGGGACGCTCGGCTTTCACCGCCTCGACTGGGAGAATCGCTACACCAACATCGGCTACTGGATCGCCGAGGATGCCCAGGGTCAGGGCATCGCCACGCGGGCCGCCGGGGTGCTGGTCGAGTACGCCGTGACGGGGTGGGGGATGAACCGGATCGAGCTCCGCGCAGGCGTTGAGAACACCCGTAGCCGCCGCGTTGCCGAGCGCCTCGGGTTCACCTACGAGGGGGTTCTGCGGCAGGCCGAGCGCGTCGGAGAGCGCTACATCGACCACGCCGTCTACTCGGTCCTGGCCAGTGAGTGGAGGGAGCGGGCAGATACCCGGGACGCCCCTCTTGTTAGGCAGTGCCCATGCACGAGTGAATAAACTCGCGTGATTGGCAACGCCGAACCGGAGGATCTCGACAGTGACCCAGCTTGCCCTCAGCTCCCGCCTACGCGGCGTCGGACTGTTCTCGCTGGCCATCGTCGGAGCGCTCGTCATCTCCGCCTGTGGGTCCTCCTCGAGCTCGTCGTCGGGCGCGACGCACTCAGGTGCCGGGGGCGGCGGGGCGGGACATGGCTCAGTGAACGTTCTCTACGCCGGCTCGCTGGAAAGCGTCATGAACAAGAGAGTCGCGCCGGCCTTCCAAAACGCAACCGGCTATTCCTTCGCCGGCTTCCCAGCCGGTTCGAAGGATCTGGCCAATGAGATTAAAGGCAAGGTGCGTCAGGGCGACGTCTTCATCAGCGCGTGGCCGAAGGTCAACGCCAAGCTGACAGGCGCGGCCAACGGCGACTGGGTCTCCTGGTACGCGCCGTTTGCCAGTACGTCCCTGGTCATCGGCTACAACCCCAGCAGCAGTTTTGCCCGGGCGCTGAAGAAAGGCCCGTGGGACAAGGTGGTGAGCCGCAGCGGATTTCGGATCGGACTTACCGATCCGAAGCTCGATCCAAAGGGCGTTCTGGCCGTTGCCGCCCTCAAGCAGGCCGCCAGCACGGATCACCGGCCGGCGCTGACGCGGATCGCCACCAACCAGTCCAACCTGTTCCCCGAGCAGGATCTGGTCGGCCGTCTTCAGGCCGGTCAGCTCGACGCTGGCTTCTTCTACACCGTTGAGGCCAACGCTGCGCGGATCCCCACGGTCACGTTGGCGCCGATCCATGAGCAGGCCACGTACACGATCACCATCCTGAACCGAGCGCCCAACGCCGCCGGCGCGACGGCCTTTGTCAGGTTTCTCCTCGGTTCTCAGGGGCAGGCTCTGCTGCGCAAGGTGGGCCTCGTCCTCACGGCCACACCGGCGGCAGTCGGGACAGGCGTGCCGAGCGGCGTGAGTCAGGTGATAGAAGCCTCTCAGTGACCGGCCTGAAATTCTCGGAGTCCCGACGGCGGATGGGCAGGGGCACTTCGTGGCGGGGACCGCTGCCGTTCCTGGGGGGTCTCCTGGCGCTGTACCTGCTCGCCCCGATCGTCGTGTTGCTGGTCCATCTGGTCTCCGGCGGATCTGGCCTATCGACAACCGGTCTGGCCGCAGCGACCTGGGTCTCCCTTCTCACGGCCAGCATCTCGACCGTCATCATTGCCCTGCTGGGGATCCCGCTGGCCTGGATGCTGGCCCAGAACCGCGGCCCAATCTGGGACGCGGTTGGGGTTGCCGTCCAACTGCCCCTTGCCCTCCCGCCACTGATGAGCGGCATCCTGCTGATCGAGGTAGTAGGTCCGTACACGGCCATCGGCCGCCTATTCGGCGGAGACCTCACCGACACACTGGCCGCCATCGTTGTGGCCCAGACGTTTGTCGCCGCCCCGTTCCTCGTTGTCAGCGCCCGGTCTGCGTTTGCCACCGTCGATCCTGGTCTTGTCGACGTGGCCGCCACCCTGGGGCATGGAGGCTGGTCGCGCTTCTTCCGGGTCAGTCTCCCCGTGGCCGCGCCGGGGATCCGGGCGGGTCTGCTGCTGTCCTGGCTGCGGGCCTTTGGGGAATTTGGGGCCACCATCATCCTGGCCTACCACCCGTACTCGCTGCCGGTCTTCGCCTTCGTGCAGTTCAGTTCCACGGGACTGCCCAGCTCGCTCCCGCCGACCGCGGTCGCTGTCGCCATGGCCGGGCTGGTGCTGCTGCTCGCTCGGTGGCGACCCGGCCGATGGGCATGGCGGATGCTTCAGCACCGCGGCGCCATGGGTCATGGCGAGGCCGCCGCCCAGGCATTGCCGTCAGGCGCCACCGACCCACCGGTGGATCTGGGCGGCCATCGGCCAGCGGAGCGTCTCGGCTTCCAGCTCCAAACGCAGATCGGTGACTTCAGCCTCGCGCTCTCCCACCATGGCCAAGTGCCCCATGTGGCCATCCTCGGTCCCTCGGGAGCGGGCAAATCCCTCACCCTCCGTTGCCTGGCCGGCCTCCGCGAAACTGAGGCGACAAGCGTCCAGGTCGGCGGCCGCGAGCTTGGTCAGCGGCGCCCCGAAGAGCGTGGCGTTGGCTGGGTTCCTCAGGACGCCGCGCTCCTGCCGCACCTCGATGTGTGGCGGCAGGTCACCTTTGGAGTCGGCACGGTCCCGGCGGTGGCCGAGGCCTGGCTCCAGCGACTGGGGATCGCGGAGCTGCGCCATCGGCTTCCGGACCAGCTCTCCGGGGGGCAGCGCCAGCGGGTGGCCCTGGCGCGAGCCCTGGCTCGGGAGCCCGATCTGCTCCTGTTGGACGAGCCGTTCTCGTCGCTGGATGTGCCGGTTCGCGACGAGCTGCGCCGTGAGGTACGGCGGGTTCAACGAGAGGTCGGGTGCGCCACGGTCGTGGTCACCCATGATCCCGAGGAGGCAGCTCTGCTCGCCGAGGAGGTAATCGTCCTGGCCCAGGGTCGCGTTCTGCAGAGCGGTTCGCGTCGGGCGGTCTTCGAGCGCCCGGCCTCGCCCGAGGTGTCCAAGCTGTTGGCCATCGACAACCTGCGCAGTGGAAGGGTCGTCGCCCCCGGACGCCTAGTGAGCGCCGGCACTGAGTTGACGATCGCAAGTGCCGGGCTGCGCCCCGGAACCGAGGCTGCTTGGTGCGTGCGGGCAGAGCACGTGATGCTCTGGCCCCCACTTGACGGGGCGCCGGCTGCCTATTCGGCAACCGTGGTCGAGGTTTTCGATCTCGGAGCCTGGCGGGAGGTCAGTGTGCGCCTGGAGGGTGGCCTGAAGCTGATCGCCCGCACAATCGGGGGCCGCGAGCTGGAAGCGGGGAGCGAATGTCGGGTCGGGCTGGCTCCCGACGATGTCACCGTGTGGCCGGTGGCTTCCCCGCAGGCCGTGGCTCTCCCGGAGGCGGCCCTGGCGACTGAGCCTAAGCAGCCTTAGGAGAATTCCAAGTGCTCGAGCCTCCGATGCCGCCGGGGCCGCCCGCGCCGCCCGCGCGTCCGCGGCCGCCGAAACCTCCGGGTCGACCGCCGCCTGGGGACGAGCCTGCCCCTGGCGGCCGGCTGCCGGTGGGGCGCGCGCCCTCGCCCGGGGCGCCCCCGCCGCGCGTCGAGCCGGCGATGTAGTGGTGGATCTCGTGCTTGGCCACGTAGGCCTTGAACTGGGCCAATGAGATGTTTCCGCCCTGGTTATCGAAGCCGCCGATGGCCATGACCGGGACGCCACCACTGGCCAGTTCCAGCGACGCGGCGCTCTGCGACCCTGACACGGCGGCGCAGATTCGCAGTAGCCCGGCACCCCGCCGAGCGGCGGACTGGCGGGGATGCCGCCGGCCGTGCCGCGGCCAAAGAAACCACCGCCGCCTCCTGGCCCGCCTCCGTGTCCGTGTCGCAGCATGATGGCGTGCAGACGGGCATGGAGCTCCCGCGCGTCGTAGGGCTTGACCAGATAGTCGTCGGCGCCGGCCTCGAGTCCGTCCACGCGATCCTCGACGGCGTCGCGTGCCGTCAGCATCAGGATCGGGGTTCGGTTCTCCCGGCGGCGGAGCGTCCGGCAGACCTCCATGCCGTCGATGTCGGGCAGACCGAGATCGAGGATGATCGCGTCGGGGACCCGGGCATCGGACAGCCGGGCAGGACAAGCGGTCAGGGGTGATGCTCGTTCGCCGGCGTCGCACGGCCGTGAGCACGCCGTAAGAGAATCGTATGAGCTCGGTGCGGGGGGAGCGCCTAGTCTCTACCGCGCCAAATCCGACCGGAATACGGAGAGTCATGAAGGCCACCCCCCTGAATGAGAACCTGATCCAGCTCACGCGGCTGGGCTTCGTCAACGCCTACCTCGTCCGTGAGGAGGACGGCTACACGCTCGTCGACACGACCGTGCCGCGCGGAGCCGGTGGTCTGATCGGAGCGGCCACCCGAGCGGGGGCCCCGATCCGGCGTATCGCCCTCACCCACGGTCATGGTGACCACGTCGGTTCGGTCGACGAGCTGAAGGATCGGCTCGGCGACGCCGTCGAGGTTTCCTTGGGCGAAATCGACGCCCGCATCCATGCCGGAGAGAAGGTCGTGGAGGGCAAGCTGACCGGCAGCTGGCCCAAGTTGCGCACGGTGCCCACGCGCCTGGCTCCAGGAGACCGGGTCGGCAGTCTCGAGGTCATTCCCAGTCCCGGTCACACCCCTGGCCACATCGCGTTTCTCGATACGCGCGATCGGACGCTGATCGCCGGTGATGTCTTCACCTCGATCGGTGGTCTGGCCGTGTCGGACCACCTTCACCTGCGCTTCCCGCTGGCCGCCATGGCCACATTTGACAAGGCCCAGGACCTCGAGTCGGCTCGGGCTCTGCGGGCGCTCGAGCCGTCCCTGCTGGTGATGGGGCACGGGCGCGCGGTACGTGACCCGGGGCCGGCGATGGATGCGGCGATTGCCGACGCGGGGGGCTGAGCGGCGGCTGGCCAGAGCCCCGCGGCTGGCTAGTCCGTCGCGGTTGGCTGGTGCCGGCGGTTGGCTAGAGCCGCGTGGCGGTGGCCACGGACTTGGCCAGCAGAGTCTGGCCGGCGTAGCTCGGATGCACACCGCAGCTGCCGTAGGCCCCGAGCTGCGTGAGCAGACCGGCCAGACACGGGTTCTGGCCGAAGCGCCGCGAGGCGGTGCGGAATTCCCCAAACGCGCCGGCGATGCGAACGTGGAACGGCTTGGCGGCGCTGTCCTGAGCGCGGTTGAGGCCGGCTGAGTAGCCCGTGATCAGCGGTGAGCTGTAGTTCAGAGAGAAGTACTGCACCATCACGATCTGACCGCCGTAGTGGGCGCGCCCCCGGATCTCCGACAGGATCCGTCTGACGTTGGCCGAGACCCTGGCGAGGGTGGCCTTCTGCTCAGCGGGGCTGGTGCACCCGTCCTTCGTGGTCGCCTGGCAGAGGAACAGGTCATTGGCACCGATCATCAGCGAGACCAGACGGACGCGGGGATGGCTCTTCAGGAACGTCACGGCAGCCTTCAGCTGGGAGCCGCTGTAGTTGGTGTGCAGCGGGAAGGCCTTGCGGTAGCCGTCCTCGCAGCCGTTGGACGGGGCCTTGGCGTTGACCAGGCTGGCCGAGGTTTCGCCGGGGCAGGCCAGGTTGGTCACCTTGAGATGCAGCACGGTGCCGAGTTGCTCGGGGTAGCCGCGGAAGCCGTCGGCCCGGTGGTAGTTCGGCGCGGGGATCACCTGGGGCTCCTGATAGCCAAAGGTGACCGAGTCGCCGAGAGCCAGATACGTGGAGCCCCGCGTAACCGGGGAGGAAGGCGTGAGTTTCGGTCCGGCGGCTTGGGCCGTTGACACGAGTGTCAGCGCGAGCACGGCCAGCACCGCCAGCACGGTTTGCCCCGCCAGCAGCCCCACCTGGCGCAGGCGGACTAGACCCGCGCTTCCCTGACGTCCGTACATCGCCGCGGAAGTCTACCGGCGGCTCTAACCTCGATGGCATGCCTGACGTTGCGATCACCGATCACCCCGAGGCGGCGCGGTACGTCATCGAAATCGATGGCGAGCAGGCCGGCCTCCTGCTCTACCGCCTCGAGGATGGGCGCATCACCTTCACCCACGCCGAGATCGACCCGGCCCACGAGGGGCAGGGACTCGGCTCCAAGCTGTCGGCCTACGCGCTCGACGACGCACGCTCGCGGGGGCTCTCGGTTCTGCCCCGCTGCCCGTTCGTGCAGAGCTACCTCCAGCGCCACCGGGAGTACGTGGACCTGGTGCCCGAGGCCGTGCGAGCACGTTTCGGCCTCTAAGCGGCGCCCGCACGTGCCAGCGTCTGGGCCAGGCGTGCGATCACCACGTAGGCGTGCTTCACAAGCTCGTTCCAGGTCAAGCGGATCACCGTCACTCCGGCGGCGCTCAGCTTGGCGTCCTTTTGGCGGTCGGACTCGAACGCACGACGCGTGCCGTGGGACTGGTAGCCATCGATCTCCACCACGACGTTGGCCTCCCGCCAAAGGAAGTCAACTTCGAAGCCGTGCAGGCGAGCGTTGGTCTCTGGCTTCGGAAGGTCCGCCCGGCGGACCAGATCCAGGAAGAGCTCCTCTGCGTCCGAGCGAGTGATCGTTGGTCCGGCCTGCTCTTCGAGCAGGCGTTTGACGGCCAGCCGACCGGTGTGAACCGGGAAACGATCGAGGGCCGCACTGATCTCATGTCGTCTCAGGAGGCGGTGAACCTCACCCTGATCGAGTGCCGGCTCGAGCCAGCGGGCGGAAACGCCGGAGGCCATTTCGAGTAGGGCCCGCGCCGGGGAGACCACCGGAAGGCCTTGATGGATGCGCCGGTCGACCGGTTCGAGCCTGCATGTCCGGTGCACCCGGATCCCGCTTCTGTCGCGCCGGTCGCCTCCAGCGATGGTCACATCGACCTGATCGGTACCAAGGTCAGCCGGAAGCAAACCCCACAGGATCGCCGCGCTGAGGTGACTGAGTGCGGCTCCAGGCCCGACGGCGAGGAGGGCTGCGGTCTCCGCTCCGAGCGGGCAGGGGGCGCGGTGACCCGCCGCGTAGACGCCACGATGGACGCGCAGCAGCTGGCCGCGCGACTGCAGGCCGTTGATGACCGAGGAGCTCAGGCAGGTCTGGAGGAGCTGTGGGCGCGACACCCGCCCCCGCTGTCGCGAGGCGATCTGTGCGATCGGCTCATCGCGGGAGCCGGAAACGAGCAATTGGGCCACCCGGCCCAGGATCCACACCGACCCTGGGGGATCGTGTTCGTCCAGGCGTAGCTGACTCTCCGCCTGTCAGCTTGGCAAAGCGGTCAAGCTGTCAACCGGCCGTCGGGCGAGCCGTGCGGTGCTCAGACCGGCGCCGTGGCCAGTGCGATGAGCCGCTGAGGGCTCGCCGTACGGCTGGCCATCACACACGTGTGGCCCTGGCGCTGCCAGGTCACCACGCGGACCGAGCCGGTTCGCAGCACCGAGAAATTGATGCCATTGCGGCGCACGGTCATCGCCACGGGTACGTGCAACGGGGTCCCGCCCACGATTGTGTAGCCGACCCGCGCCCCATGCGGCGCGGTGTAGAAGACGGTGACCACCCGCCGGCCGTCCAGCGTGTCTGTGCGCGTACCCACCGCTCGCCAGCCCACGGTGGCCTGCCAGTAGGGGAAGGTGATCCCGCCCGAGCTCACATCCAGACCGGCGCCGCTCTGGCCCGGTGCCGGACCGGTCGGGGAGCGCAAGGCGAGCGCAGTGGCAGCGGCCAGGCTCGGAGGCGCCGGTCTGCCACCGCCGGACAGGGCGAGGATGAGCGCCACGGCCACGATTGCCGCCCCGGCGGCGAAGGACGGCACAGCCCATCCGACGCTCAGGCGGGGGCGTCGACGCCGGGCGCGCCGGGCGGCGCGAATCTGCTCTTCGAGGTTGGCGCGCAGCTCGGGTGGGGCCGGCGCGGTGAGTGAGCGAAGGAGAACCTTGGCGCGCTCCTGCTCAGCCTCGGGAAATTCTGTCGGATCGGGCATCCATTTCTCCACTAGGCAAGACTCCGATTCGACGGATTTCCTTCCCGGCCTCGGTTGGGTTCGTCCTGAAATTCCCGCGCGATTCGCTGCCGGGCACGGTAGAGCCGGGTGGTCACCGTCGCCTCGCGGGCGCCCACCGCGATGGCCGCCTCCTGGTAGGAGAGCCCGAGGATGTCGACGGCGACCAGAGCCAGCCGGAAATCCTCGGGCAGGCGGCCGATGGCCGCGAAGATCTCCTTCATCTCCGTCGCGCGTTCGGGCTGCAACGTGCCGCGCGGCTCGGGGGTGGTCTCCTCCAGAGGCGGAGCCACCGTTCGGGGCCGGCGGGACTGGGTACGCAGGCGAGAGGAGAACGTGTTGCGGAGGGCTTGCATGAGGTAGGCGCGCTCGCCGCCGGCCTGGATCGTCCGCGGCTTGGCCAGCACGCGAGCGAAGGTGTCCTGGACTAGGTCTTCGGCGTCGTCGCGCGAGCCGCACAGAGCCCACGCGGCGCGATAGAGCGCATCGATGTGCTGGCCCAAGGACGATGGATCCAGACGCGGCACTGGGGTCAATGCTACGCGCCAATGCGGTTCGACGGGAAGGAATCGACTCACTTGGGGTCTGGATCAGTCGAGCCAGTCAAACCCGCCCCGTTCCGGAGGTCGAGCATGTCAAGCAAGCCCATCACCCTCACCCTGGCAGCGCTGAGTGCCGCTGCGCTGAGCGGTGTGGCGGCGTCGGCTTCAGCACGCAGCGCCCATAGGACCAAGGGCGCCGCAGCGACGGCGGGCGCCAAGGTGCAGGTCAGGCACACGAGCCTCGGGGATGTGCTCGTCAACGGTCGCGGATTCACGCTCTACGCCTTCAGTCGCGACGGCCGTAATCGCAACCACTGCATGAGCATCTCGGGCTGTCGGGCGATCTGGCCGCTCGACCGCACAGACGGGCGACCGGTGGCCGGCCGGGGGGTGCATCGCTCGATGCTGGGCACCATTCACCTGGCCGGGGGCGTGACGCAGGTCAGTTACGCAAGCCACCCGCTCTACGCCTACAGCGGCGACAGTTTCGCCGGCGAGACCGATTACGCAGGGGTATCGCAATTCGGCGGGACATGGCACGCGATCCGCGCTTCGGGGCACCTGGCCGGCTAGGCGGCGGGCCGGGAGCGCCTCGCCGGCGCCAACCACTAGATTCCCGGTGGGATGGGTGCTCAGCAGACGGGAGCCGGCGATGCAGATTGAGGGCGGCGTGGCGCTGGTTTCCGGCGGAGCCTCCGGGCTCGGCCGAGCCACCGCCGAAGCACTGAGGGCGCGCGGCGCCGAGGTCGTCATCATGGACCTTCCGTCGGCCGCCGATCGCGTTCCCGCCGATCAATTCACTTTTGCTCCTGCCGACGTGCGCGATCCCGATGCGGTGGCCGCGGCCGTGGCCCAGGCCACCGAGCGCGGGCCGCTGCGCGTGGCGGTCAACTGTGCGGGGATCGCCACCGCCGGCCGCGTCGTGCGCAAGGGTCGAGCACTGCCCCTGGATCAGTTCAGCAGTGTCATTGAGGTCAACCTGATCGGAACGTTCAACGTCATCCGGTTGGTCGCCGAGGCCATGGCCGGCAACGAGCCGCTCGGGGAGGACCGCGGCGTGATCGTCAACACAGCCTCGGCCGCCGCCTTCGACGGGCAGATCGGTCAGGCGGCCTACTCGGCCTCCAAGGCCGGGGTGGCCGGGATGACGCTACCTATCGCTCGCGACCTGGCCGGCAGCCAGATCCGCGTAATGACGATCGCGCCCGGGCTCTTCGCCACTCCCATGCTGGACGGGCTGCCCAAGGCGGTACAGGAGTCACTGGGGGCCAGCGTGCCTCATCCGGCCCGGCTCGGTAACCCATCTGAATACGCAGCTCTGGTCGTGAGCATCGTCGAGAACCCGATGCTCAACGGCGAGGTCATCCGGCTCGACGGTGCCCTCCGTATGGCCCCCCGCTAACGGCGACGATGCGGCGCAACCTGTTCGAACCCGAGCATGCCGACTACCGGGAGTCGGTGAGGCGCTTCGTCGCCGAGGAGATCACGCCTCATCACGAGCGGTGGGAGCGCGAGGGGATCGTGCCCCGCGAGCTGTTTGCCAAGGCGGCGGCCAAAGGGATGCTGGCCATGCAGGTGCCCGAGGAATACGGCGGGGTCGGAGTGAAGGACTTCCGCTTCAACCAGATCGTCAGTGAGGAGATCGGCCTGGCCGGCGATGTGGGAAGCGGACTCGGGCTCACCCTGCACAACGACATCTGCCTGCCCTATTTCACCGATCTCGCCAACCCGGAGCAGAAGCAGCGATGGCTACCCGGCATCGCCGACGGGTCGTTGATCACCGCGGTGGCCATGACCGAACCGGAGATCGGCTCGGATCTGGCCGGCATGCGCACCACCGCGGCGCGCGCGGGCGACGAGTACGTGGTCAACGGGTCCAAGACCTTCATCACCAACGGAATCAACGCCGACCTGGTCATCACCGCCGTCAAGACGGATCCCACCCAGCGCCACAGGGGCCTCTCGCTGCTGATCATCGAGCGTGGCATGGACGGCTTTGAACGCGGCCGCAACCTGGACAAAGTGGGAATGCACGCCCAGGACACGGCGGAGCTCTTCTTCCAGGACGTGCGCGTGCCGGTCGAGAACCGAGTGGGGGAGGAGGGTCAAGGCTTTTCCTACCTGACCGCAAATCTGCCGCAGGAGCGGCTCAGCATCGCCATCGCCGGCGTGGCGGCAGCGCGCGGCGCGCTCGAGGCAACGGTCGCGTACGTCAAGGAGCGCCAGGCGTTCGGTCAGCCCGTGGGCTCCTTTCAGAACTCGCGCTTCGCGCTGGCTGAGATGGCCACCGAGATCGAGCTGGCCACGGTGTTCTGCGATCAGGCCGTACTGGCCCTGAACGACGGCCAGTTGTCCCCCGAGGATGCGGCCATGGCCAAGTGGTGGGCGACCGAGCTCCAGGGCCGGGTCATCGACCGCTGTGTTCAGCTTCACGGGGGCTACGGCTACATGCTCGAGTACCCCATCGCTCGCGCGTTCGTGGATGCACGCGTCACGCGGATCTACGGCGGCACGACCGAGATCATGAAGGAAATCATCGGTCGCTCTCTGGGCGTCTGAGCCTGCCCGAGCCTCTGGTACAGCTCTATATAGGCAGGGTCTACGGCTGAGGTGTGCACGTGGGATAGCGGCGATTCCAGCGGCTCAGCGCTGCCGGAACCGGTCGGCCGTCGGCCTGTATTCGTCTAGTTCCCCACCAGTTGCTTTGTAAATGTCGACCAATGGCCGATCATGGGACCAATGGTGGTTCCCGCACGATCCGTGGCGAGTGGAGAGCTGACGCCCATCGAGGCGCTGCTGAAGCTTGCCCGTTCGGCCGTCGAGGACAGCCTGCCTGTGGTTCTCTCGACGGTGGCGCAGACGATCCGGACGGTCGGTGGCTACGACGCTGTCGTGGTCAACATCTACCGACCGGCTTGGGATGATTACGAGGTCATCCACGTGCTGGGATCGGACGACAGCCATGCCGCGCTCGACGGCACGACGGCGCCCAGCGAGACCTGGAACCGCCTGTTCGCGACCGAGCAGCAACGGCTGCCGGGGGTGTTCTTCCTCACGCGCGAGGCTGAGTTCTGGCAGGGGCTGGACAACGTCTACACGCCGGACATTCTGGTCAGCGATGACCCCGATGACTGGCAGCCCGACGACGGGCTGATCGTCTTCCTGCGCGACGCGGCGGGGGCACCGCTGGGCTTCCTGTCCATGGACGAGCCGGTCAACGGCAAGCGTCCCAGTGACGATGACATCCGTCAGCTTCGAGCGATCTGCTCTCACGCCGAGCAGGCTCTGGCTAGCGCGGGACGCAATGAGCTGGCCACCGAAAACGCGCGCATGCTCTCCCAGCTGCTGGCCGCCGCTCCGCAACTCTCGGCCTGCTCCACCCCGCGCGAGCTGCTCGACACAGCGTGCGAAACCGTCGTACCGCACCTCGGTTTCGAGCGGATCGCCGCCTACGCCTTGAAGGACGAGGACACGCTCGAGCTGATCGCCACGCGGGGTTGGGACACACCCGTGCCGTTGGCCGAGACGCTGGAGGTGATCGACGTCGAGACCGTCCTGCAGCAGAACCTCGAACATGCGGGCTGCTGGGTGCTGGACGCGACCGCCTCACCGCCGCTGCTCACCCATGCCTCCGGCCAGCACTCCCGGCGCAACGGGCACGGTCCGGCGGCCTGGAATGAGCACCGCCTATTGGTGCCCGGCCGGGGTGACGATGGCTGCCTCCGAGCGCTGATCATGATCGAGGATCCCATCGACCGGCTGCTTCCCACCGATGAGCGCCGACGCGCCGTCCGCCTGCTCATTGAGCAGGTGTCCGCGGCTCAGAGCGTCATCGAGCATCGCGATCAGCTAAGCCACTTGGCCAGCCACGATCCGCTCACTGGGGTGCGCAACCGCCGCGGCCTCACCGATCTTCTCGCCCAGCATCCGGGCGCGGCCCTGGTCATCTGCGACCTGGACCATTTCAAGGAGGTCAACGACCGCTACGGCCACAATGTGGGCGACCTCGTTCTGGCCCGCTTTGGTGAGTTGTTGCGCGAGCTCTCGCGCGAGCACGACGTCCCGATCCGCCTCGGCGGGGAGGAGTTCTGCGTGCTGCTCCCGGACACCGATCGGGCCGGCGCGTTCAGGGCGGCCGAGCGCCTGCGCACCGAGACCTCGCAGCGCATGATCGACTTGGTCCCCGACGGCATCACGGTGTCAGTCGGGGTGGCCGTCGACCCCGAGCGAGTGCTGGATCCCGAGAAGCTGCTCTCCGCGGCCGACCGCGGGCTCTACGTCGCCAAGCAGGCCGGTCGGGATCGCAGCGTCGCCCTGGGCGTGGCCGACAGCGCCGCCGCCGCCGACCACTGACCCCCAAACTCAGCCGGCGGTGATCAACGCCTCTTCGTCGGAGTATTTGTCTCCCCGCTCGGCCTTTTCGACCAGTGAGGCCGGCGGCGCGAAGCGATCGCCGTAGCGCGCGGCCAGCTCGCGGGCCCGAGCCACCAAGGCGGACGGGCCGCTGTCGTTGGGGTGTCGGGTGGGATCGTTGTAGCCGTTGATGTACTGGAGCACGCCTCCGCTCCAGCCCGGGAAGCCGATGCCCATGATCGACCCAATGTTGGCGTCAGCCACGGTCTCGATCACGCCCTCGTCCAAGCACTTCACGGTCTCGATGGCCTCGATGACCAGCATGCGCTTCTCGAGGTCCTTGAGCGAGATGGCCGAAGGATCTTCGACGGGCGGGAAGGCCTCCCGCAGGCCCGCCCACAAGCGGGTGCGCTTGCCGTCCTCGTACTCGTAGAAGCCGGCGCCCTCGAGGCGACCGGGGCGGTTGAACTCGTCGAGCATCCGGTCGATGACCGCCTCGGCGGGATGGCCGTCCCACGCACCGCCGTCGCCCTGGGCGGCGTTGCGGGCGGCGTCGCGGATCTTGCGCATCAGCTTCATGTTCAGCTCGTCGGAGAGCTGGAGCACGGGGGCGGGATAGCCGGCCTGTGAGGAGGCCTGCTCGATGGTCGATGCGGGTACGCCCTCCAGGAGCATGGCGATGCCCTCGTTGATGAACGTGCCGATCACCCGGCTGGTGAAGAATCCGCGACTGTCGTTGACGACGATCGGGGTCTTCTTGATCAGCTTGGCCACGTCGAGCGCGCGGTAGAGCGTCTCTTCGCTCGTCTGCTCGCCCTTGATGATCTCCAGCAGCGGCATCTTGTCCACGGGGCTGAAGAAGTGCAGCCCGATGAACTCGGTCGGGCGCGAAACGCCCTCGGCCAGGCTGGTGATCGGCAGCGTCGAGGTGTTGGATCCCAACAGCGCGTCGGGCGCCAGACGGGGCTCGATTTGGGCAAACACCTCGGCCTTGACCTTGGGATCCTCGAACACGGCCTCGATGACCAGCTCGGCGCCGTCGGCGGCGGCGGGGTCGGTGGTGGGGGTGATCCGGGCCAGCAACGCACCGCCCTGCTCCTGGGTTGAGCGGCCGCGCTCGACTGCCTTGGCGACCAGCTTCTCGGAGTAGGCCCTGCCCTTGTCAGCCGCTTCCTGGGAGACGTCCTTGAGAACGACCTCGATCCCGGCCTTGGCCGAGACGTAGGCGATCGCCGCTCCCATCATGCCCGCGCCGAGCACGACCATCTTCTTGGGCTTGAACGGCTCGATCCCATCGGGACGCCCGCGGCTGCCGGTGGCCCGCTGTAGATCGAAGAAGAAGGCCTGGATCATGTTCTTGGCCACCTGACCGGTGAGCAGATCGACGAAGTAGCGCCCTTCGATCTCGATCGCCGAGTCGAAGTCGACCTGCGCGCCCTCGACCGCTGCCGACATGATGTTCACCGGCGCGGGGTAGTTCGCTCCCTTGATCTGCTTGCGCAGGTTGGCCGGGAAGGCGGGCAGGTTCATGGCCAGCGACGGCGTCGACGGGGTGCCGCCGGGGATCTTGTAGCCCTTGACGTCCCACGGCTGCTGCGCCTCGGGATTGGCCTCGATCCACTTCTTGGCCGCCGGGATCAGCTCCTCGGGGCTGGCCACCAGCTCGTCGACGATGCCGATCTCCTGGCCCTTGGCCGGGCGCACCCGCTGGCCCTGGAGCAGCAGCTGCATCATCGCGTTGACGATGCCCATCATCCGCACGGTGCGAACGACGCCGCCGGCACCCGGGAGCAGCCCGAGCTGAACCTCGGGAAAACCAAGCTGGATCTTGGCGTCATCCACGACGATGCGGCGGTGGCAGGCCAGGGCGATCTCCAGACCCCCGCCGAGCGCCGAGCCATTGACGGCGGCCACGACTGGACGACCGAAGGTCTCCAGACGGCGCAGCACGGCCTTGCCCTCGCGGACGAAGCTGGCGATCTCGTCGGAGTTCTCCCTGGTGGCCGAGCGCAGATCGTTGAGATCACCGCCGGCGAAGAACGTCTTCTTGGCCGAGGTGATGATCACGCCCGTGATGTCGTCCTTCTCGGCCTCGAGCCGTTCGACCGTCGCCTTGATCGACGCCGCATAGGCAGCGTTCATGGTGTTGGCCGACTGATTGGGATCATCCAGGGTGAGGATCACGACGCCATCGTCGTCGCGGTCCCAGCGGATCGTGCTGCTCTCACTCATTGAGGGCTCTCTCTCGGTTGAAGGGGTGGCGGGCCGGGTCGCGCTCTAGACGCGCTCGAGCACCGTGGCGATGCCCATGCCGCCGCCCACGCAGAGGCTCGCCAGGCCGTAGCGCTTGTCCTGGCGCTCGAGCTCGTCGACCAGCGTGCCCAGGATCATCGCGCCCGTGGCGCCGAGCGGGTGACCCATGGCGATCGCGCCGCCGTTGACGTTTACCTTGTCGAGGTCGAGCCCCATGTCGCGCACGAAGCGCAGAACCACGGCGGCGAAGGCCTCGTTGATCTCGACCAGATCCAGGTCCTCGACGGTCAATCCGGCCTTGCCCAGAGCCTTGCGGCTGGCCGGCGCGGGGCCGGTGAGCATGATCGTTGGATCGGCGCCGGAGACCGCGGTGGCCAGAATCTTGGCGCGGGCGCGGAGGCCGAGCTCGGCTCCCGTCTGCTCGTTGCCGATCGCGACCAGCGACGCACCGTCGACGATGCCCGAGGAGTTACCGGGCGTGTGGACGTGGTTGATCCTCTCGATCCAGTGGTACTTCTGCAGCGCCACGGCGTCGAAGCCGCCCATCTCGCCGATGGCCTGGAAGGAGGGCTTGAGGCCGGACAGCGTCTCCACCGTGGTGCCGGCGCGAATGAACTCGTCGTGGTCGAGGACGACGTGGTCGTTGATGTCGAGCACCGGGACGACCGACTTTGCGAAGCGGCCTTCGGCCTGTGCAGTGGCGGCACGCTCCTGGGAGCGAGCGGCGTAGGCGTCGACGTCGTCGCGGCTGAATTCCTCAACCGTGGCGATCAGGTCGGCGCCGATGCCTTGGGGGACGAAAGAGGTCTCGTAGTTGGTCTCCGGGTCAAGCGCCCAAGCGCCCCCGTCGGATCCCATGGGTACGCGCGACATAGACTCCACGCCGCCGGCGAAGACCAGATCCTCCCAGCCGGAGGCGACCTTCTGGGCGGCGATGTTGACCGCCTCGAGCCCCGAGGCGCAGAAGCGGTTCAGCTGCACGCCGGAGACGGTGTCGGGCAGGCCAGCCTTGATCGCGGCCGCTTTGGCAATGTCGCCACCCTGATCGCCGATCGGGGATACGCAGCCGAGAACAACATCGTCAACCCGGTTGGGGTCCAGGTCGGTGTTTCGGCTCAGCATCTCGTGCATAAGCCCGACGACCAGGTCGATCGGCTTGCTGGTGTGCAGCGACCCGTTCACCTTGCCCTTGCCCCGGGGGGTCCGGATGGCGTCGAAGACGAGCGGTTCAGTGGCTGGCATGTCGGCTCCTTACGTGTTGGCGCACACGTTGTTCGGAAAAACTCGGGTCAAATCTTAGCGTCGGCGCGTCCGTGGTACGCGCCTGGACCACCCGGATTGCCTGTGGATACGGAGGGGCCACTAAGCTTGGCTCGCGGTGACAGGCGCCGACATTCCGATGGACCCGTCCACCGCGGCTGAGGCCGACGAGACTCCACGGGCGCTGGCTGGGCGCACGGCGTGGGCGCGGAACCTGGAGGCGCCGCTACGCAATTTTCTGCGCACTCAGAGCGGTAGCGCGGCGATCCTGCTGGCCTGTGCCCTGGCCGCGCTGATCTGGATGAACATCGACGCCGGTTCCTACAACCGAGTCTGGCAAACGACGCTGTCGATTCGAATCGGCGCAGGCGGCATCAGCCAGGATCTGCGCCAGTGGGTCAATGACGGACTCATGACCCTGTTCTTCTTCGTCGTCGGGCTGGAGGCCCGTCGCGAGTTCGACCTTGGGGAATTACGTGACCGCCGCCGCCTGGCCCTTCCGCTGCTCGCCGGTCTGGGCGGGATGGTGGTGCCGGTGGCGATCTACCTGCTCATCAACGCCTCGGGGCCTGGTCGTGAGGGGTGGGGGGCGGCGATGTCGACCGACACCGCATTTGCGCTGGGGATGTTGGCCATCGTTGGACGTCGCTTCCCCAACAGCCTGCGGGCCTTTCTGCTCACCGTCGCCGTCGTCGACGACCTGGTCGCTCTGATCGTCATCGCAGTCGTGTTCACCCAGCACGGCGACATGGTCGCATTGGGGGTGGCGCTGGTGGTGGTCGTGGTGATTCTGATTGTGCGGGCCGCGCGAGTGCACAACGGCGCCGTCTACGCCGTCCTGGGTGTCACCGCCTGGGTGGCGCTTGAGCGCTCGGGGGTCGACCCGGTGGTCATCGGGTTGGCCATGGGCCTCTTGACCATCGCCTATCCCGCCTCGCGCGGTGACCTCGAACAGGCCACCGACCTGTTCCGCGTCTTCCGCGAGCAGCCGACGGGGGAGCTCGCCTCCTCGGCTCGGGCCGGGCTGCGCTCAGCCATCTCGCCCAACGAGCGCTACCAGCAGCTCTACCACCCGTTCACCAGCTACGTGATCGTGCCCCTGTTCGCCCTGGCCAACGCCGGGGTCTTGATCAGCGCGGGCTTTCTCGCTCGCGCCTACACCGCCCCGATCACGCTCGGCATCATCGCGGCCTACCTGATCGGTAAGCCTGTGGGGATCTCCGGGACGGCCGCGCTGCTCACTCGCCTGACCCGGGGCCGAATCCGGCCCCCGGTGGGCTGGGGATCGGTGATGGGCGGCGGGGCCGTCGCCGGGGTCGGATTCACGGTGTCACTGTTGATCGCCACGCTGGCTTTCCATGGCCGTCAGCTGGACGAGGCCAAGGTCGGTGTCCTCAGCACCTTGCTTACGGCGCCGCTGGCCAGCGCTCTGGTGCTGCGTGCGAC
Organism: Solirubrobacteraceae bacterium; assembly: GCA_039922645.1. Lineage (GTDB taxonomy): Bacteria > Actinomycetota > Thermoleophilia > Solirubrobacterales > Solirubrobacteraceae > Palsa-465. The sequence goes on from JBDTEE010000020.1 coordinate 19,824, forward strand.
CCGCAAGCTCCCGGGCGGTCTGCGCACGCGGGCCATCGTCGGTTCGTCGGAGGCAATCGTCGACCTTGCCGTGCCCGTCGACCCCGAGCGCGACCACATCCGTGGACCCCAGGACGCCCCGGTCACGCTGGTCGAATACGGCGACCTCGAGTGCCCGTACTGCGGTCAGGCCGAGACGGTCATTCGCGAGCTCCTGTCCGATTTCGGTGACCTCCGGTACGTCTGGCGCCATCTTCCCCTCAACGACGTTCACCCTCATGCTCAGATTGCCGCCGAGGCGACCGAGGCGGGCGCCGCCCAGGGCCGTTTCTGGGACATGCACGACCTGCTGCTTTGCCAGCAGAACGATCTCGGGATCAAGTCGCTGATCCGGGCAGCGGAATCACTCGACCTTGACCTGGACGCCTTCCGCGACCACCTGCGCAAGCGCAAAGGCGCGGCTCGTATCGCCGAGGACGTCGAGTCAGCCGACATGAGCGGCGTTTCCGGGACGCCAAGCTTCTTCATCAACGGGCAGCGCCATCAGGGTGCCTACGACATCGACACGCTGTCCAAGGCAGTGCGGCTGGCCCGCCTGCGTTCGTCGCTCGTCAACTCCTGATGAATCTCTTCGCCAGTTCATCAAGCGTTCTTCGCCGCCGGTTCCAGAGTGACCGGTATGAAAACGAAAGCTTTGACTCCCCTACTGGTAACCGTCGCGTGTCCAGAGCGGCGGTGGGACCGGTGGACCACAGTTCGCCTCCGATGCCTCAGCCCGCCCCGGCGCGACCCCTTCCAGCCTGTCCACTGACGGCGCCTCGTTCACCGTGGCCCGGTCAGACGGGGCCGGCAGTGCCGCGACCGGCGGCTACGGCGGGTACGGGGGCGGTGGCTACTACGGCGGCGGATATCCTGGCGGCCCCGGCGGCTACGGCGGCGGTTACGTCTACCCCTACTGAAACCGCCGACATCTAGGGCGCGTTCTGGGCGCGATGTAGTTCTCGCTTGGCGGCGTCGAGCACGGTCTGGCGCCGGCGGTGGGAGATCTCATAGAGCTCGACGGCCGCCAGCTCGGCTGTATCTGCGCCGCCCAGACGGTCGATCACGTCCGCGGCCTTCATCTCGCGATAGCCCTCCCAGGGCTCGGCCACGTGAATCTCGGCGCCCGCCCCCTCCTCGGCGCCGATGTCGGCGCTCTCCTCGACGACGCTCCCCGGAGACCGAGGCGGACGGGAAGAGTGAGAAGTGAGGTCAGCACGGTCGTCAGTTACCCCGATCCCGGCCCCGATACTCGCGAGTAACGCGACATCGGAGCGGGTAATCACATACCGTCCGCTGCGCGTGAGGAGGAGACAATGCCAGATGTCGATCTGAAGGGTCTGCTCGGTGGCGGGCTGAAGTTGGCTGAGCGTTTCGGGGACGAGGCCTACTACGTGGCCCTGTGCATTCGCAGCGGGCTGGTCCGGCCTGAACTGCCCCATCGCGTGGCCAAGATGCTGGTCGCGTTTGAGCGCTACGGGCTGTTGGCCGGTGCGGTGACCATCGGCGCGATCCGGCACGGCGATCAGGTGGCGGTCCGCGATGAACGTGGCGATGTCACCTACAAGGAGCTCGATCAGCGCTCCAATGCCTTGGCCAACGCATGGCGAGAGCATGGCCTGCAACCCGGTGACGGGGTGGCCATCCTGGTCCGCAACCACCGCGGGTTTCTCGATGCCATATTCGCGGCGGCCAAATGCGGGGCCAGGATCGTGCTGCTCAACACCTCCTTTGCCGGCCCGCAGATTCGCGAGGTGGCTGAGCGCGAGGGAACCGACCTGCTCGTCTATGACGACGAGTACTCGGAAACGCTCGAGGGGATCGACGATCCGCCGCACGGCCGCTGGCGGGCCTGGGTCGACGAGCCCGAAACCGACGCCGAGGACACCATCGAGGCGCTGATCGCCCAGGCCTCGCCAAAGCCCCCGCCGCGGCCGGGCCAGGGCCCCAAGATCGTCATCCTCACCAGTGGCACCACGGGAACGCCCAAGGGAGCGCCGCGCGGTGAGCCCAAGTCGCTGTCCTTGGTCGGTGGTCTGCTGGGTAAGGTGCCGTTTCGTGCCGGCGAGGTGAGTGAGCTCGGCGTGCCCATGTTCCACGCCCTCGGCTTCGCCCTCATGGCGCTGAGCCTGGCTCTTGGCTCGACGCTGGTCATCCGCCGCCGGTTTGATCCGGAGACCACTCTGGACAGCTTGGAGGAGAACCGGGTCACCGCCTTGATCGTCGTCCCGGTGATGCTCCAGCGGATGCTGGATCTGGGCGAGGACGAAGTCAAGAAGCGCGACACCTCGGCCCTGCGGATCATCTTCGTCGGCGGCTCGGCCTTCGGCGTCGAGCTCTGCAAGCGGGCGCTGAAGGCATTCGGTCCCGTCGTCTACAACCTCTACGGCTCGACGGAGGTCTCCTACGCGACCATCGCCACGCCCGAGGATCTCCAGGAGGAGCCCGGCACGGTCGGCGGGGTCGTGCGCGGATCGATCGTCAAGATCCTCGACGAGGATGGGGAAGAGGTCGAGGCCGGCACCTCGGGGCGCATCTTCGTCGGCAACGCCGGTCAGTTCGA
>JBDTEE010000021.1:0-5972 GCA_039922645.1 Solirubrobacteraceae bacterium
CCCCCCAGGGCAGGGCCAGCGAGATGGGGAGCACCTTGAGACGGAACAGGCGGTCCAGGGCCAGGAGTTGAGCCAGGCGCTCGCCGCGGGTCAGGAAGATGGCCGTCTCCTGACCACCGATCGACACCACCGGCACGATCGGAACGTTCCTCTCCAGGGCCAGGCGGATGAAACCCTTGCGACCGTCGAAGTCAACGCGGTTGCGCTGCCGGGTGGGCCGATGAACCTCGTAGTCGCCGCCGGGATAGACCAGCAGTGCGGCGCCAGCGTCCAGCGCCTTGGTGGCGTTCTGGGGCGAGGCGGCCACGGTGCCGAACTTGCGCAGCGCACCGAGCCCGGGCAAGGACAGGACGAGGTTGTGAGCCAGTTGGTAGAAGGCGCGCTCGACCCCGAAGTAGGTGTTGAAGGCCAGCGTGAAGACGAGGGTGTCCGGCGTCATGTTGCCGCCGGAGTGATTGCCGACCAGGAGCACCGGCCCGGAGTCCGGGATGTTGCCCAGGCCGCGGACGTCGCCGCGGTACCAGAGGCTGGCCAGAAGCCACATGAGCGGGAGACGCTCGCGGATGAAGTCCGGGTCGCGCTCGTCGAGGTCGGCGCGAGGGATGCGCCGCTGGGCCTGAGCGGCGATCCCGCCCACTGCGCGGCGCAGCAATGAGCGCCCGGCGTCGCTCCGACCGGCTGGTGACTGGTCCTGCGGCCCCACCTGACCGTTGCTGCGCGCTTTGTCCGCGACGGCCATCGTTGGGTGGATTCTAGTGCTGCCGTGCGCAGTTGCGGCGCTTAGGCGGCCTCATCGAACCGCTCGGCGAGCCCTGGGGCAGCGAGGTCCGCTGGTCGTCTACGCCTCTCGGCGGCGTCCACCTGGGCAAAGAAGCGCAACAGGAGCTGATTGGTTTCCTCCGGGCGCTCCACCTGGGGGACGTGGCCGCAGTGCTCGAGGGTCGTCTGTTCGGCGTCGGGCAGCCACTGGGCGACGTGAGGGCTAAACGCGGGCGGGACCAGACGGTCGTGGCTGCCCCACAGGAACATTGCCGGCGGCTCCAGCGCGCTCAGCCGAGGATAGAAGCCGCGACGGCCGTAGGGCGCCTCGAGATAGATGTTGCGGGCCGAGGCCAGGAAGGCCAGGCGGGCACCGGCCGACTGGTAGATCCGGCGGAACTCGTCGACCATCACCTCGGCCACAGCCGGATCGATCAGGTCACGGTCGTAGAACATGCTCCAGAACTGGGAGGCCACTCTCTCGCGCGAGAAACCATGGGGGAGGAGTCCGAATTCAGGTCGCAGAAGCCTGACCAGGGGGTGAAAGCCACGCCGGACCCAGGCCACCGCGGGGCACAGCAGGCCCAGTCCGCCGACTCGTTCGGGGGCGATCATGCCCATCTCGATGGCGATCCGGCCGCCCATCGAGTTTCCGACCACGTGCGCGCGGGCGATGTGCTGCTCGTCCATCAACTCGAGCATCGCCTGGGCGAACCAGCGCGCGTTATAGGCGCCGCGAGCGGGCTTGCCCGAGGATCCGAATCCGGGCAGGTCCGGGGCGTGCACCCGATAGCGCTGGCTGAGCGCCGCGGCGGTCTCGAACAGCGAGGCGCGTGTCCCGCCGAGGCCGTGGAGCAGAAGCACGTCGGGTCCGTGACCCATGGTCAGGGTGGAAATGCCGTGGTGCGGGGTGCGGACCTCGTGGATCTGGAGCAGCGGCGGACGGCCGCCGGGGAGACGGAACAGGCCCTCGAAGGCGATCGCATGGTCCAGGTTCCCGCGCAGGCTCAAGAGACGCCGCTGGAAGGCATCAATTCCTGAGAGCTCGCCCTCGCGCAGGGCCAGCCAGGTGGCTGCGTCGGTGGCGATGGTTACGTCGGGCTTGCGGCGCGTCGCCCCGTCGCAGATCCGCGCGGTATGGGGTGTGCAGCGGACTTCCCAGGTGTGCCCGAGATCGCCGAGCTTGATGTGGTAGGTGGCGTCGAAGCTCGAGCCCGCGCCCAAATAGCGCTCGGGAAGCGAACGGAAGGCGGCTCTAACCGCGGTCAGCCGGTCCTGGGTACTTGAAGGAGAGGGCATCGCAGGCAACCTATCGGTACTTCCGGATCGGTTTTCGCCACCCCGGCCTCACGCCCATGCCCGAGCGGGCGCGAATGGCTAGGGTTGCCGCATTGTGCGCAAAATATCCCTGCATGACACGCGAACCGGCGAGCTTCGGGAGCTGAAGCCGGCTGACGGCCAGCTGGTCCGCATCTATGCCTGTGGACCCACTGTCTACGGCCGCATCCATGTCGGCAACGCTCGCCCTTTCGTGGTCTTTTCGCTGTTCAGAAGGTTCCTGGTCAGCGAGGGATACCACGTTAACTTCGTGGCAAACATTACGGATGTCAACGACAAGATCTATGCCGCTGCGCAGGGGGCTGGGGTGGACAGCGCCGAGCTCGCCCGGGAGATGACCGCGGCCTACGTGGCCGACACCAACGCGCTGGGCCTGGGCCGGCCCGATCACGAGCCGCTGGCCAGCGAAACGATCGGTCCGATTGTGGCGCTGATCGAGCAGTTGATGGAGAACGGACATGCCTATGCGGCGGACGGGGACGTCTACTTCGCGGTCCGTTCCTACCCGGAATATGGCGAGTTGTCCCACCGTGACGTCGACCAGATGGACCAGGGAGAAGGCCGGCAGGGATCGGAGCTCAAGCGCGATCCGCTCGACTTCGCGCTCTGGAAGACCCGCAAGCCGGGGGAGGACACCTTCTGGGAGGCTCCGTGGGGGACCGGGCGCCCGGGCTGGCACATCGAGTGCTCGGCAATGGCCGAGGACCTGCTCGGCCTGGACTTCGAGATCCATGGCGGCGGCACCGATCTGCTCTTCCCCCACCACGAGAATGAGGCCGCCCAGACAAAGGCGGCCCACGGGCAGGCGCTGGCTCAGATCTGGATGCATAACGGGATGGTCCGGACCGAGCTCGCCAAGATGTCCAAGTCGGCGGGCAATGTGTTCGTGCTGCGCGAAGCCCTCGAGCGCCACGGTCGTGACGCGCTGATCATGTACTTCTGCGGCGCTCATTACCGCCAGCCGGTGGAGTTCGACGATGAGCGTCTGAGCGAGGCGGCGACGGCCTGCGCACGGATCCGAGAAGCCGCCCGCGGGCTGCGCGACGGAGCCAGCCCCGAGTTCTCGGGGCCGCTGCGGGAGCGCTTCTTCGCATCGCTGGCCGCCGACTTCAACACACCTCGGGCGCTGGCGGCGGCGTTCGACTGGGTCCGGGAGGCCAATCGGCGGCCCGCGGGGACAGTCGGTGCGGAGGATTTGCGGGCCATGCTCGATGTGCTTGGGCTGGCCAACCTGCTCGACCCCGACTCAACCCCGCCGGCCCCGCCTGAAGCCGTGGAGCTGCTCGCCCAGCGGCAAAGCGCCCGGGCCGAGCGCGATTTCGCGCGGGCTGATGAGCTCCGTGACCGGCTACACGAGATGGGCTGGGAGGTCAGAGACGGACCTGACGGGCCCGAGCTGCTTCTGACCCGATGATCATCTACGGGCGCAATCCAGTCCGCGAGGCGATCCGCGGACCGCGGGCGGTGCGGCGAATCTGGGCAGCGCGCGGAGCCATGCGCGAGCCGTGGCTCGCTCCCCACAGCGCGATCATCACGAGATCGGAGCCCGAGGAGCTGGAGCGGATCTGTGGTTCAGGGGGCCACCAGGGGGTGTGCGCTGAGGTTGAGGCCTTCCGTTATACCGAGGATGCGGAGCTGCTCAGGGGCGGCCCGGATGCACTGATCGTGGCCCTCGATCAGGTCCAGGATCCGCAGAACCTGGGTGCGATCATCCGGACTGCCGAATGCGCCGGAGCCGCGGGGCTGGTCCTGCCCGAGCGCCGCTCGGCCGAGGTCACGCCCGCGGTCTGCAAGGCCTCGGCCGGCGCCGTTGAGCACCTGCCTGTGGCCCAGACCCGCAATCTGGCCGACTTCCTCGGCGAGGCCAAGCGGGCCGGGCTCTGGTGTTACGGAGCCGACCAGGGCGGGGCGACGGATTACCGGAGCACCGATCTCAGCGGTCCGGTCGTGCTGGTTCTCGGGTCCGAAGGCCGCGGGCTGCGGCCACGTGTGGCCGCAGCTTGCGACGCGATCGTCTCCATTCCGCTGCGCGGACGGATCGAATCCCTCAGCGTGAGCGCGGCCGCCGCGATCCTCATCTTCGCCGCCGCGGAAAAACGGCAAGGAGTTTTGCGCCAGGCTTGACACGCGCGCGGTGCTATGTCAAGCTCGCGCCATAAATAAGGATCAACTCGAGCTTTAGGGCTAGGGTTGGTGGAGAGCGTGGCCACAAAAGCCTGCTTTCTGGGAAGGCTTATAACGGTGCGGCGCCAGGGGAGGTAACGCGCCACGACAGTCCGATCTCCTGTCTCTTCAGGCAGGGGCAGGAAAGGTGTACTCGTGGCTCGACTTTCTGCTTACTCTCAGCCTCAACCCAAGGTTGAGGATAGGTTTCTCATCGCCCTTGCCAAGCAAGGGCACCCCGATGCATACGACCGAATCGTGCGTCGGTACTACGGATTCGTCCGACTGAAGGCGTCGTCCTACTTCCTGGCCGGCGGGGATGCCGACGATCTGATCCAGGAGGGCCTGGTCGGCCTCTACAAGGCGATTCGCGACTACCGGACCGATCGCGAGTCGAGCTTCCGTAACTTCGCCGAGCTGTGCATCACGCGGCAGATCATCACGGCGGTGAAGACCGCCACCCGCAACAAGCACACGCCGCTGAACCAATACGTCTCCTTCTCGAGCACCCCGGCCGGATCGGCCGGAGACAACGAGCCGACGCTCGACGAGATGCTCCCCGGCTCGACTGTCCACGATCCGGTCAACCAGGTGATCTCCTCCGAGGAGCTGCGGGCCCTGGTGGCCTGCATTTCGACCGTTCTATCCGAGCTCGAGTCCCGCGTCCTGGCGCTCTACCTCGACGGCCACTCCTACGAGGAGGTCGGACGTCGTCTCGAGTGCGACTGCAAGACCGTGGACAACGCCCTGCAGCGGGTCAAGCGCAAGGTGGGCCACCACCTGGCCGAGCGCGCCGTCCCGGCCTGATCGCCACGGGAGCAGCGCCGAGAGCAGCGGTTTGGGGCCGGAGCGAGAGTCGAGCCGCTCTCGGGGGTTAGAACGGTGAAAGCCACGCCAGTGAGGTCCCGAATGTCGCTCCTGAGAAAGAACTCCAAGCTGATCCTGGTCGCTGTCTGCTGCCTGGCCCTAGGGGCTGGCGCCAGCGCCATCGCCACCGCCGGGGCGGCCCCCACGGCCGGGGCGGCCCCCAGAGCCATGTCTCATGGCTGGCGGCTGGCCAAGCTGAAGCGCCTGACCCGTCACGCCGTCCATGGCCAGGTGGTTGTGGCAACGCGACGCGGCTTCGTCACCGTCATCTTTGATCGCGGCCGGGTTGTTTCGGTCACCGGACGCCAGTTGACGCTTACCGAGGGGCGCCCGGGCACGACTACGGCCAAGAACGTGACGCTGACCATCCCGACTACCGCGCGAGTCCGCGACGACCGCCAGCTCACGACGCTCTCGGCCCTGAAGCCGGGTCAGCGCGTGATGGTCATCCGCATGCCCAGACGAACGATGGTCATCGCCCACGCACCCAAGGGGTAGCCCGTCTGGCCAGGCGGGCTCAGCCGGCGATCGGCCCGAGCCGCGGCTCGAGCCCGTAGGTCGAGAAGGCGCGGAAGCGCGAGAACATGTGGTGCTCTGGTCCGTGGAAGTCCGACGAGCCGGTGGTGAGCAGCCCGAGTTCCTCGCAGCGCTCCACGACCAGCCTGGTGTGAGCCTCCGTGTGCGTGACGTAGAAGGCCTCGACGCCGTCCAGTCCGGCGGCGCGAAAGCGATCGATCGTCGCCAGCACATCCTCGGGTGCCTCGAGATCCCAGAAGGGATGAGCCCAGATGGCCAGCCCACCTGCACGGTGGATGAGTTCGATCGCCTCCTCCACGGTGGGGGCG
>JBDTEE010000022.1:0-10565 GCA_039922645.1 Solirubrobacteraceae bacterium
GATCGTCGGCGACGGGCCGCAGCGCGAGGCGCTGCTGGCCATGGCGCGGTCACTCGGGGTAGCCGGCCACATCGAGCTGCTGGGCGCTCGAGACCATGCCGAGGCCATCGCCGAGGCCCAGGCGGCAAGCCTGTTCGTCCTGCCCAGCGTGTCCGAGGCCTTCGGGGTGAGCTATGTCGAGGCGATGGCCGCCGGGGTTCCGGCGGTGGGGTGCCGGGGCGAGGACGGACCCGAGGAGATCGCCGCCAGCGGCGGTGGGATCGAGCTGGTCACCCCGCGCGACCCGGCGGGCCTGGCCGAACGGCTCACGGCCTTGCTCTCCGACCCCGCGCGCCGTTCGGCCCTCGCCGTGGCCGCCCGGGCCACCGTCGAGCGCAACTTCACCTGGGCGCGATGCGGCACCGATACGGTGGCCGCCTACGAGCAGGCGCTCGGGCGTGGATGATGCCACTCCGAGCAACGGTCTCCGGCCCCCGGGCCACCCTAGACTGGCCAGCCATCTCGACCGATGCCGCGCCCACACGCCCGGAGGGCCTCGCCCCCTATGACCCCGAGAACCTGCTCGATCGGCTGAGCCGCCGATCAACGCTCGAGGCCTACTACCGCCACATGATGGACCGGGAAACGATGCTCGTCTCCCGGCGCCTTGGCCTGCCGGGCGGTGACGTGCTCTCCGTCGGAGCGGGTTGGCATCCGGGACGCCATCTCTTCCCGGCTCCGGCCTTTCGCCTCGTTGCGGTTGACGCCGATGCCGATCGCGCCGCCGGGGTGCGTGAGAGTGGCCGCGCGGACGAGGCCTGGCAGGGGTTCGCCGGTCGCCTGGACCTGCCCCCCGCCTCCTTCGATGTCGTTCTCTACCGCCTGGTCCTGCACCACATCGCCTTTCAGGGCCCGCTTTCGCCCTGCTTCGTCGAGGCGGCCCGGTTGCTGCGCCCCGGCGGGGCCCTGATCGCCATCGAGCCGGGGCTCTGGCATCCGGTCGGTGCCGCGCTCGAGCTGGCCAACCGGACCGGATTGGCCACGCGGGTGCACGGCACGCCGGACGACATCCCCCTCTCCCCGCGGCGCCTGGAGTCCGAGGCCCGCGCCGTGGGCCTGCGCCCGGAGCTGCACGCCGTCACCTTCGGCTGGCGCCGCCTGCCACCGGCGCTGCAGCGCGCCCTTCATCCTCTGGACCGAATCGGGTCCCGACCCCGCGCGGCCGCGCTCGGCCACACGCTCATGCTGATCGCCCGCGCGCCCCGGCCGTGAGCTCGTCCAGTGCCGCGCCGGTGAACTCGCCAACCGGAGCCACGTCGCTACCCCCGAGCCCACCCGGGTTCAGACCCAGCCTCGATGCGGTGCTCGCGCTGGCTCTGGGCGTGGCTCTTCTCATCCTCGGCTTCCTGACCACCGGCGGCTTCGACGGGTCGGTTTCGATCTCGTCGGGCAATACGTGGGCGGAGATCCTCATCACTCTGCTCGGGGCCGGGGTCCTCGCCGCGCTGGTGCTGGTTGGCGCCCGGGCTCCGGCCTGGGGCGCCGGAGCCGTGGGGCTGTTCGCCGTCCTGACCGCGCTGAGCGCCCTGTCGATCATCTGGTCGGTTCAGCCCGATGCCTCATGGCAGGCCGCCAACCTCACGCTGGCCTATCTCATGACCTTTGCCGCCGGCGCGGCGCTGGCCCGGATCGCCCCAGAGCGCTGGCGCTCGCTGCTCGGCGCGGTGGCGAGCATGGCCGTCGTGCTGAGCGCGTACGCGCTCCTGGCCAAGGTGTTCCCCGGCTCCCTCGCGGCCACCGACACCGGAGGGCGCCTGCAGGCGCCGATCGACTACTGGAACGCGACCGGGGCGCTGGCCGCGATGGGGCTGGGCACATGCCTGTGGGGCTTCACCCGACCCGATGGGCCCCGCCTGCTGCGCGCACTGGCCGTCCCCGGCGCCACGATCCTCGCCGCCGTGGTCGTGCTGTCCCTGTCTCGTGCCGCCCTGGGCATCGCCGTCTTGACCTTGGCCGCCTGGCTGATTCTAGCCCCGGGCCGGCTGCGCGGTGCGCTGCTGCTCGGCCTCGCCGGGATCGGGGCCGGGGTCATATGCGCCTGGTCGCTGTCGCACTCGGCCCTCAGCAGTGACGGAGCCAGCCTGGCTGACCGCACCAGCGCCGGCCATACCTTCGGGATCGTGCTCCTGCTCGTGGTCGTGGCCGAGATCGCCGCCGGCCTGGCTGGGGTCCGAGCCGCCGATCGAGTGGCGCTCGGTGAGCCGCTGCGGCGGCGGATCGGGACGGCGCTGATTGGCCTGGCGGCCCTGCTCCCAGTCACGGCCGTGGTCGCCCTGGCCGCGTCCTCACGCGGCTTCACCGGGGAGATCTCGCACGCCTGGCAATCGCTGGTCAGCGTCAACTCGGTGGTCGGCGAGTCGGCCTCACGCATCACCGAGTTCGGCTCGAGCCGTCCGCTCTACTGGAGCCAGGGGATCACCGTCGGCGATCACGCACTCCTCAAGGGGGTGGGCGCCCTCGGGTTCGCCACCGCGCGCACCCAGTACACGAAGAGCTTCCAGGCCGTCGGGCATGCCCACAGCTATGTGATCCAGACCTTCGCCGACCTTGGGCTGCTCGGCCTGGCCGTGAGCCTTGCTCTGCTGCTGGTCTGGGGGCGGGCGGTGCTACGTGCGCTGGTCCCGCGCACGGGATGGTCCCGGCTGGAGGGCGGGCAATCCTGGGAGCGTTCTGGCCTACTCGCCATGCTGCTGTTCGTGGTCGGCTTCGGCGTCTCATCGGCCATTGACTGGACATGGTTCTTCCCCGCTTTGACCGTTCCCGCCCTGCTCTGCGCCGGGTGGCTGGCCGGCCGCGGACCGCTGCGCGCACCGGTGGGTCAGATGACACGCCGCCCGCCGCTGCTCTCCCGCCCCGCCGCGCTGGGGGTGTGCTGCGCCATGGCCCTGATCAGCCTGGCCTGCGCCTGGCTCATCTGGCAACCGCTGCGCTCGGCCAATGACACCTCGGCGGCATTCTCGGCCCCGAACCGCGGCACCGCCTTCGCCGATGCCCGCTCGGCGGCGGCCGCCGATCCGCTGGCCCTCCAGCCCCACTTCGTGCTTTCGCAGCTCTACCAGGGCGAGGGTGACTCCGCCGCTGCCCGAGCCCAACTCCTCACCGCGGTCAACCTTCAACCCCGCAACTACGAGAGCTGGCTCCAGCTCGGTCTGTATGACCTCGACCGACAGCAGCCCCGGCTGGCCCTGCCCGTGCTTGAGCGCGCCTACGCGCTCAACCCAACCGTGTTTGCGACCCTGAACAGCCTCACTCAGGTCCGTGCCGAGCTGAGCGGTCAGTCCGGCTAGGGGCCCCGAGCGCAGAGACGAGTTCCTGCGCCTATTCGACGATCTGCTCAAGACCATCGAGCGATACCAGAAGCCCGGTGACCTGCTCGACGTGGGCACCGGCAGTGGTCTACTGATGACGGCCGCTGAGCGACGAGGTTGGACGGCAAAGGGCGTGGAGTACTCGGCAGAAGCCGCCGAATTCGCCCGTAATGAGCTTGGCCTGGAGGTCGCCGCGGGTGACGTTCGCGCCGCGCCGCCAGGACCGTTCAACGCCATCGTCTTCAACCATGTACTCGAACACGTGAAGGACCCCGTCGGAGATGTACGCCATGCCCGATCGCTCCTGCGCCCAGGAGGAGTACTGGTCATCGGCGTCCCGAACTTCGGCTCATGGATGGCGCGGCTTCGAGGTCCGAACTGGGCGTCGCTCCATCCCGAACAGCATTAGCCCTAGCGCTCGGCCTGAGCCAGCAGGATCCGACGCAGCCCGGGCGGTCCGCCTGCCGCCCGCAGTGAGACCGAGGCAAAGTCGAACTCGGTGAGCACGGTGCGCAGGGAGCGCTGGGTGTAGAGGTGCAGGTGGTCGCCCAGCGGCTCGGAGAAGCGCTCCATCCCGTGAGCCAGGACACGGAGGCGGCCGTGACTGGGGGTAGTCAGCAGGAGCCGGCCGCCCGGCGCCAGCACCCTCCGAATTTCCGACAGAAAGCGAGCGGTGTCAGCCACGTGCTCGAGGACTTCGCTGGCCCACACCAGGGTGAAAGCACCGTCCGGGAAGGGCAGCGGTCCATCGAAGGGCACGCGCGTGAACTCGACGTCCGGATATCGCTGTCTTGCTCGGACGAGTGCCGCCTCAGCGACATCCGCGCCGATGATGCTGGCCACCCCTGCCCGGGCCAGCTCGGGCGTGAACGTCCCCTCCCCGCAACCCAGGTCAAGTGCTCGGTCGCCCGGTCTCATCCCCTCGCGCAGGAAGCGGCGACGCAGCTCCAGGTCAGGCGGGGTGAGTGTCTCGGGCAGACGCTCCCAGAGGTCCTCGTAGTAGTCGCGCACGGCGTCAAGCTACGGGATGGTGTCGCGCACGGCGTCAAGCTACGGGATGGCCACCGTCACCCGGCTCTGGCCGAGGTGCAGCGGCTCGGGACCGAGTACCCCGGGCGCATCGGTCACGTACATGCCGACAGCCTCGCCCAGAGCCTCGTGCAGCTCATCTAGCGTTCCGCCGGAGGCGAAGCATCCCGGGAGCTCGGCGACCTCCGACCAGTAGGCGCCGCGCTCGTGATGGACCGTGACGGTGAGCTCCATGTCCGTCCCTCCTTCCCGTTCAGACCCGCCTGGGTGAGTATCGCCTGGGTGAGCCCGCGGCCATAGGCCTGGCCGCGATGGTGCGGCAGCGTGACCGGGCGCTCACCGGACTTGACCATCTTGACCACGTGCTTGCCTCCGATTGTGCGCCGCCAGCCATGCTCGACGAGGAGCCGCTGGGCGCTTTTTTGATCAAGCAGGCGGGCCACGCCGCCCAACGTAGGTTCTGTTCGCTCGGTTCTCGCGCTGCGGCCCGGGATTGGCACGCCGGCGTTTCACGGCTTGACGGATTTTTTACAAGGCGGCCTTGGGGGCGTCGGCGAAAACGACAGCCGGGGAGGGGTTGCCCGCGCGCCCCCGGTGGCCCGGACCGATGTGCTGCTCCGGCGAGAGGCTGGGGCCGGCACCCGCGGGCCCCGCGCGGGGCGGCACCCGCGGGCGCGGCGGGACCGCGGGCAGCGCGGCCTGGCTACCGACTCTCAAGCATCAGTGTGACCGGCCCGTCATTGACCAGCGCCACCTCCATGTGGGCGCCGAACACCCCCCGCTGCGCCTCCAGCAAGGCGCAGAAGCGCTCGTAAAGCGGCTCGGCCGGCTCCGGGCGGGCCGCTTCGGTGTAGCTGGGTCGGTTGCCCCGGCGGGCGTCGCCGTAGAGCGTGAACTGACTCACGCAGAGGACCTGACGGTCTCCCAACGGCTCGTTCATACGCCCCTCGGCATCGGAAAAGATCCGCAGCGCGCGGACCTTGGCGGCGAGCTGGTCGGCCGCTGCCTCGGTGTCGCTCACGTGGACGCCAAGCAGGACCAGCAGCCCGGGGCCGATATCGGCCACACGCTCCCCCTCGACGGAAACGGAGGCTTCCGAGACCCGCTGGACCAGCGCCCGCATCACCCCGCCTCGCGCAGCTCGGCGGCGGCCTGCTCGGGGGCGACGATGTTGAGGTTCACCCCGGCCCCCAGCTCGAGGCCGGCCAGGTGGGTCAGGCGGGGAAGGATGTCGATCCGCCAGCAGAACTGCTCCGCTCCCCGGGGGGCGGTGCGGACCCACAGGTTGAGGGGCGGGCTCGCACCGAGCCGCGTTCTCAGGCGGCGCAGCGCATCGTGCAGCAGCGCCGCTCCGGTGGGCCCATCGTCCTCGAAGCGGGCCCGGGGTGTTCGCGGAGCCAGCATCAGCTGATAGGGGACGCGGCCGCCGTAGGGCGCCATCAGGACCGCCTCGCTGTCGATGGCCACGATCCGCTCACGCTGGCGGACCTCCTGCTGGACCAGATCGCCGAGCAGGTTGCCGCCCATCGTCCGGGTGGCATAGGCGCCGAAGCGCTCCCGCTCGCGGGCGATCGCCGCCGGCACGAAGGGCATCGCATAGAGCTGGGCGTGGGTGTGGAGCAGGGAGGCGCCAGCCTCGGCGCGTTCGTTGACGATCAGGTGCACACAGGAAGCCTCGGCATGGGCCCGCAGGCGCAGACGCCAGACCTCGACCGCGGTGATCACCTGCTCGACGCTGAGCTCGGCCAGCGAGCTCACGGAGTCCGGAGCGTTGATGATCACCTCGTGCGCGCCGGTGGCCGCAGCCGACCAGAACAGATCCGGGTTGGCATGGGGTGGCGGTGCGGGCGCGTCGGGGGTCAGGGCCGGGTACAGGTTCGGGACCACGCGCACGCTCCAGCCGGGCGTATCTGCCGCGCCTCCCTCGGGCCGCAGCGCGAACAGCTCGGGCGGGGTGCGGTCCTCGTGCCCGGCGGCAAACGGGTCCCGATCGGGGTCGATGGGCGGGACCGGCGGGGCGCTCAACGCGCCACCGGGCCGCGCGGCGCGCTTGCCGGCCACGATCGCCCGGTGGCCGGTCAACGGATCGATGCGCAGCTCAGGCATCGACCACTTAGATGTACTTCTCCATCGCGACGTGCTCGATCCCCGCCTCCATGAAGATCCGCCCCCGAGGCTCGTAGCCGGCAGCCTCGTAGAGGGAGCGAGCGTAGGTCTGCGCGTGGAGGACCAGTCGCCGCGCCCCCGCCGATCGGGTCTCCTCGTCGGCCAGAGTGAGCAGCGCGCTGGCGATCCCGTGACGCCGCGCTTCCGGGCGCACGGCCAGGCGGCTGAACTGAACCGTGGGACCGACGAAGAGCAGACGGCAGGTGGCCAGCACGTCCTCTCCGGAGACCGCGACCAGATGGGTGGCCTCGGCGTCGCGCCCGTCCAGCTCCTCGTGCTCGGGGACGCCCTGCTCGTCGCAGAACACCTCGTGGCGGATCTCGAGCACGGCCGACATCTCCTCGCCGCGCGCTCGACGCACCTCGTAGGTCAGCGTGCCTGTCACTGCGCGGCCCCGAGGGCGTAGCGCCGGATGTCGGACTCCAGAGCCTGGGCCGTCTCGTACGGCCCGGCGTGGTCGTAGACCATCTTTCCCTGCCGGTCGAAGTAGACCGTCTGCGGGTAGTAGATCGCCGCCTGGATCGACCGGGCGATGTTTTCGTCGGGATCCGTGTAGCTCGGATAGCTGACCGGGAAGCGGCGCAGGAACGCCCGCGCCGATCCGTTGGCGTCCTTGCCGTCGATACCTATGAAGGCCACCTGGCGTCCGTATCTGACCGAGGCGCGCTGGAAGGCCGGGAACTCGGTCTGGCACGGCCCGCACCAGGAGGCCCACTTGTTGACCACCACCGGACGCCCGCGCAGCGAGACCAGCCGCGACCGGAACGCCGATGGCCCGCCGCCCAGGAGCTGATCGGCCTGATCGTGCACGGAGGTCAGCGCCGGCGGAGAGCCCTTGAAGGCCGTGGCCTCCTGAGCCGCGCTGGGCGCGGCGTTTCGGGGCTGCGCGGCACCGCACGCGGCCAGCAGCAAACTGGCCACCAGAACACTCCCTGAACAGAGCCGCGGGCGCACGCCAAGAGCTTGACACACGTCCCCGGCCCGGCATCTGCTTAAATGTGTGTCGTCCTCCCGCTGAGGCAGCGGGACTCGCTTCTGAGGAACCCTCGCTGTACCTGGCCCAAGGCCGGGGACGCATGAGTCGCTACGAGCTTCCGCCGCGACTCGCTCATCCTGACGCAACCCCCAATCACTTATGGGTGTCTCCACCCCCTTTCCGACTCCTGACGCGATCGCGCGTGCCGAGCGGCTGACGCGCGAGCGTTTCGTCTATGCCGGCGAAACGCTCGAGGATGCCCTGGCGCCCGGATCGGCACGTCGTCGTGCCCTTGATGCTGCGCTGCTCGAGGTCGACGAGGGTCTCAAGCAACCCTCCATCCAGTGGCGGCGCGACTTCTCGTTGTTGCTCGGGCTCGAGCGGCTGCTCTCCGAGGAGGAGCCGCACCTCGTCGATGGCACAGTCCTCTCGGCTCACCAGGTCGATGCCCTTTCGGGCACGCTCACCGCGCTGCTGGCCGAGGTCCAGCGCAGCGCCAACGGCAACGGCAACGCGGCCAGCGCCAACGGCAACGGCAACGGCAGCAGTCGGGCCATCACCGAACCGCCCCCGCCGGCCCGCTCCCGCGACCGTGAGGACGAGGATCCCGACCTCGACGACGAAGACGAAGAAGACGAAGACGAAGACGAGGAGCCTCAGGACTGGCAGGACGAGAATGAGGACGGTGATGCCGAGGCCCAGCTCGACGAGCAGCCCGAGGACCCGAACGCGGCCAAGCGCTTCTGGTTCGAGCACGCCACGGGCGCCGGCAAGACCGTCGCCGCGCTCGGCTTCGTCGAGGCCTCCCGTACCGGCGGCGTGCTGATCCTCACCCACCGCCGCAACCTGGTCGATCAGTTCCACGGCGAGCTGCGCGACCGCGGATATCGCGACCGGATCTCCGGGCCGCTCCTGGATGACCAGGACAGCTCCAGCGGACCGGTCACGGTCGAGACCTACCAGTGGTTCGTGCGCAATGCGGGTCGTGTCTCTGACGCGTACACGATCGTCATCTGCGACGAGGCCCACACGGCGCTGGGCGAGAAGACCTCGGCGGCGATCCGTTCCTGGTCGGGGCCGGTATTCGTCGGTATGACCGCCACGGGGGCGCTCATCGCCCGCCACGTCACCGACCTCTTCCCCACCCAGACCAGCCGCTTTGACCTTGCCCAGGCCGCTCGCCGCGGGGTCATCTCCCCGCTGCGCTGCATCCGCATCCCGCCCGGCCCGGGCGTGAGGACAATCGCCAAGGTGCCGCTGCGGCGCGGCGAAGTCGACACCGAGTTCGACCAGGAGATGCTGGCCGAGATCCTCGACCAAACCCCCTTCAACCTGGCCATCGCCGACCTCTACAAGACGCGCTGGGGCGGTGTTCCCGGCGTGGTCTACGCCGCGGGCGTCAAGCACGCCTACAACGTGGCCGAGGCCTTCCGCGCGATCGACATCAAGGCCATGGCCGTCTCGGGCGAGACACCCAAGCGCGAGCTGGCCCGCATCCTGGCCGACTACGAGTCAGGCAAGGTTGATGTGCTGGTCAACGCTCAGCTGCTGGCCGAGGGCTGGAACAGTCCGCGAGCGACGATCTGCATGCATCTGGCCCCCACCGCCTCCAAGCGCATCTACCAGCAGCGGGTGGGTCGCGTGACCCGCCGGCATCCGGGCAAGGAGGCCGGGATCGTGGTCGACTTCGTCCATCCCGCGACCAAGCACGATGACCCGGTGGTCACGTTGCACTCGCTGCTCGACCGTGACGTTTACCGCGGCGGGGCGATCGTGGTCGGACCGGTGCGTCGCGGCCGCGGCCGGCGCGTTCGGGTCGAGCGCCGCGTACTTCCTGTCACGCCCGATCCCGAGCGGCGCGCTGAGGTCTTCGAGCGTGAGCTGTGGCGAATCGCGGTCGAGCACCTCGATTACGGCGAGCAGCACGTATGGGCCGCCCTGGCCGGCGCGCGGGTAGCGCCCAACGGCTGGCGCCGGGCCAAGGCCATGCTCCACTTCGACCGCGGGGGCGAGCTCAAGCGCCGCTTCCTGCTCACCGCCGTCCAGCGCAATCGCAACGCCCAGCTGCGCCTCCGGGCACTCCAGGAGATCGCCGCCAGTCGCGACGCCGAGGCCTTCGACACGGCGATCGACATCATGGGCGGCTGGCCCCGCGACGAACGCCGCGAGGGGGTCAAGATCATGCTCCAGGCCCTGGCCGAGCGGCGCATCGGTCGTCGCGACCAAGCCAATGCCTGGATCTGGCGCATGGCCGAATACACCCGTGAGGTCCACGAGGAGTACGCCGTCCAACGCTGGCCGGAGACCAAGCGGCTTCTCGGCCTACTGGTCAACTCCAGCGGCTCCGCCCACGCCCGCAACGCCCGGCGGCTGGTCCATGCCTCGCGCAAGGAGGACCGGCGTCTGTCCGCTGCCCTGCTGGCCGCCGCGCTGGCGCACACGCCTGAGGCGGAGGAGGCTCTCCGGGGGGCTCGCACCCGGATGGCCCGTAAGCCGGCCGCCCTGGCCCGCGAGCTGCTGCGCAACTTCCCTAAGGGTCGCCGGGGCAACAAGCGCCGGCGACGTAAGTCCGGCAATGGCTCCTCCGCTCCCGAGACGGCGGACAAGGGATCCTCCGAGCCCCTCGAGACCCAGGACGACGCGATATTGGAGCACGAGGATGACGAGCGCTCCGATGACGACTCGCCCAGCATCGAACCGCTCGAACTCGAAGCCGGCCGGCCGTCCGCGGCCGACGACGACACCGAAGCCGCCGCCTGATCCCCCGGGCGCCAGCCCGCGCTGAACTCAGGCAGTGATCATCGCGGCCACATCGACCTGGGGGGCGGGATCGCCCTCGGAGGCCAACACCGACCCGCGTTCTCCCTGTAGTCGCGGCCCTCTCCAGTTTCGGCCTCTCCTCAGCGCTCTCCGCAGCGCCCGCGCAGGCCGCGCTCATCAATACCGGCGCGTGTGACTCGGCGGCCCTGTCCCAGCCCTTTCAGCAGTGGGGCGACACCAACCAGTACAAGCTCGTCCTCGGCGGGTCGTTCGAATCCGGCCTGGGC
>JBDTEE010000023.1:0-16631 GCA_039922645.1 Solirubrobacteraceae bacterium
CGAATCCCGTTCGAGCAGGCGGTGTTCCCGTGTGATTTCCCGGATCCGATGCTGCTCCGCGCTCAGGGCGCCTGGTTTGCCTACGCCAGCGCCACGGGCTGGGAGGAGCACCAGCATGCATTCCCAATTCTCCGCTCAACGGATCTGCGCCACTGGCGCTTCGCCGGCGACGCCCTGGCCAATCCGCCGTCATGGAGCTCGAGTGACCTGTGGGGCCCGAGCGTCCTGTTCTGGCACGGTCGGTATCTGCTCTTCTACAACGCCAAGCTTCGCGGTGGCCCCCATTGCCTTGCCGTGGCCACGGCGCCCGCGCCCCAAGGGCCGTTCGTGACGCGTCGGCGCCTGGCCTGTAGGTCAGGGCGTAGGCGGGGCTTCATCGACCCCGCGCCGCTGGTCGCGCCCGGGCACCGGCTGTACCTGTTCTTCTCCGTCGACTCACCGCGGCATTCGCTCGCGGCGATGCCGCTGGCGGCCAGTGGGTTGCGCGCGGCCGGCCCCGTTCGCACCCTGCTGGGGGTCTCGCGTCGCTGGGGGCTGTTGCGGTCTGAGACGGTCGAGGGGCCCTGGCCGCTACAGCGACATGGCTTCTACTACCTGTTCTATTCGGCCGGCTCGTGGAGCCTCGACTACCGGATGGCCTACGCGGTGGCCAGATCGCCGTTGGGCCCCTACCTTGATTCCGCTCCGGTGCCGATCCTCGCCGGCAGCGCCCAGCTGCCCGCCCCGGGGGGCGGTTCCGTGCTCGCTGGAGGTGGGGGACCGGACTGGCTTGCCTTCGCGGCCTGGAGCGGGGCGCCGGGCTACGCTCTCGGCAGCGAGCGGACCATGCGGATCGCCCCGCTGCGGTGGACCAGCCGCGGGATCCCGCAGGTCGTACTGAGCGGAAGCTGACCGCCGCCGCGGGCCGGTCTCATTCCCACTCGATCGTGCCGGGCGGCTTGCTGGTGATGTCCAGCACCACTCGGCCCACGGGACGGATCTCGTTGATCATCCGCGAGGCGATCTGCTCGAGTAGGTCATAGGGAAGCCGCGCCCAGTCGGCTGTCATCGCGTCGTCGCTGGTCACGGCGCGGATGGCAATCACGTTTCCGTAGGTGCGCTCGTCCCCCTGAACGCCCACAGTGCGAATGTCGGGCAGCACGCAGAAGGATTGCCAGAGCTCGCCGTAGAGACCGGCCTTGCGGATCTCGTCCTGGAGGATCGCGTCAGCCTCGCGCAGAGTGTCGAGCCGCTCGCGCGTCGCCTCCCCGCCGACCACCCGGATGGCCAGCCCGGGTCCGGGGAAGGGCTGGCGCCAGACCAGTCGCTTGGGCAGACCGAGCTCCGCTCCCACGGCGCGGACCTCGTCCTTGAACAGCGCGCGCAGCGGTTCAACCAGCTCGAATTCGAGATCGTCGGGCAGACCGCCCACGTTGTGGTGGGACTTGATGGTTGCCGTGCCGGTGCCGCCCCCCGACTCGATCACGTCGGAGTACAGAGTGCCCTGGACGAGGAAGTGGACGTCGTCCAGCCGGGCTGCCTCCTCCTCGAAGACGCGTATGAACTCGGCTCCGATCAGCTTGCGCTTGTGCTCGGGGTCCGACACACCGGCCAGGCGCCCGAGGAAGCGGTCCTCAGCGTCGACCGCCACCAGCGGGACCTTGAAGTGGTCGCGGAACGCGCTGATCACCTGTTGGCCCTCGTTCTTGCGCATCAAGCCGTGGTCGACGAACACGCAGGTCAGCCGGTCACCGATGGCCCGGTGCACGAGCAGCGCGGCCACGCTCGAGTCCACGCCCCCGGACAGGCCGCAGATCGCCCGGCCGTCGCCCACCTGGGCGCGGATCCGCGCGATCTGATCCTCGATCACCGAGGCCGCGCTCCAGTCGCCCTCGCAACCGCAGATGTCCTTGAGGAAGTTGTCGAGGACCTGCTGGCCGTAGGGAGTGTGGACCACCTCGGGGTGGAACTGGATCCCGTAGATGCCCCGGTCGGTGGCCTCGAAGGCGGCCACCGGCGAGGCGGTGGAGGAGGCCAGGGCGTCGAAGCCGGGCGGAGGCGCGAACACCGTGTCGCGATGGGACATCCAGCACGACTGTTCCGAGGGCGTGCCGGCCAGCAGGCGGCCGGTCTGGCGGACCGAGAGCTGCGAGCGGCCGAACTCCCCCACCTCGGCACCCTGCACCTGGCCGCCAAGGGCCAGGGCGATGAGCTGCATGCCGTAACAGATGCCCAAAACCGGGACCCCGAGCTCGAGCAGCTCCGTTTCCAGCGGGGGCGCCCCCTCGGCGTACACAGAGGCCGGGCCGCCGGAGAGGATCACGCCCCGGGGCCGGCGGCGGGCCACCTCCTCGGCGCCCACGTGGTAGGGCAGCAACTCGGAGAAGACGCCGCACTCGCGCACGCGCCGGGCGATCAACTGGGAGTACTGACCGCCGTAATCGAGGACCACGACCTCGTCGGTCGAGGCGGGCACCTCGGGACGCACGTCCTCGACCGGCACCGCCGAGGTGCCGCCCGTCGAGGCTTGGAGCTCTGCGTCTACGGCCGGGGTGGGGCTACTCGGCGGCGACACCGACCGCCGCTGCCCGTGCACCCATGCCCACGCCCTGCTCGCGCTGGAGGTGCTTGCCCTCGGTCTGCAGGGCCGGGGCAACCATCAGCTCCGCCCGGTTGAACTCGGCGATGTCCCTGTAGCCGCAGGTGGCCATAGAGGTTCGCAGGCCCCCCATGAGGTTGAACGTGCCGTCGTTCTCACGAGCCGGACCCTTGATGATCTCCTCAAGAGTGCCGTTCTGGGTGGTGGCCACGCGGGTCCCGCGGGGCAAGGTGGGATGGAAGGTGGCCATACCCCAGTTGTAGCCCCGTCCGGGCGACTCGTAGGCGCGGGCCAGGGCGGAGCCGAGCATGACCGCGTCGGCCCCACAGGCCACGGCCTTGGCGATGTCCCCACCGTTGCGCATGCCACCGTCGGCGATCACCTTGACGTAGTCACCGGTCTCCAGCATGTGCTGCGAGCGCGCGGCGGCCACGTCGGCGATGGCAGTGGCCTGCGGGACGCCGATGCCGAGCACTCCGCGCGTGGTGCAGATGGCGCCGGGGCCAACTCCGACGAGGACACCGGCGGCGCCGGTCCGCATCAGGTGCAGGCCCGTGTGGTAGGAGGCACAGCCACCAACCACGACTGGGGTCGGGGCCAGCTCGCGAATGAATTCCTTGAGGTTCAGCGGGGGCCGGCTCTCATCGCGGGAGACGTGCTCGGCCGAGACCACGGTGCCCTGGATGACGAGGATGTCGAGGCCCGCCTCCAGTGCCACCTCGTAGTGGCTGCGAACCTTCTGCGGGGTCAGCGAGGCCGCGGCGACCACGCCATGGGACTTGATCTCGGCGATTCGCTTGGCGATCAGCTCGGGCTTGACGGGCTCGCGGTAGATGTCCTGCATCTCGCGCGTGGCGATGTCGCGGGAGAAGGTCGAGATGCGCTCGAGCTGCTCCTCGGCATCCTCGTAGCGGGTGTAGATCCCCTCGAGGTTGAGCACGGCCAAGCCGCCCAGTTTGCCGATCAGCCCCGCGCTCTCCGGTGAAACCACGCCGTCCAATGCGGCCGCCAGCAGCGGAAGCTCAAACCGGTAGGGCCCTAGCGTCCACGTGATGTCGACGTCATCGGGATCACGCGTACGGCGCGACGGGACGATCGCAATGTCGTCGAATCCGTAGGCCCGCCGGGCCTTTTTGCCTCTTCCAATCTCTACTTCCATCGCGGTAGCGTAGACCTCGGCTCGGACGAACAGGGCGTCGCATGGCGGCAACCGATGCGGGCTGAAATGCTAGCAGCGGTCCCCGGCAGCCCCTGGATCTCGGAGCCAGGAAAAAGGCCGCACCGAGCGGCCTCACCGCCGGACCCGACCGACCGCCGACGCCCGAGCCCACCCCCTTCAGCAGGCCCTCAGCCGATCTCGGCCCGGAGGCCGAGGCGCTCGGCGCGCACCACGCCGACCAGCCGCTCGACGCGCGCAGCGTCGATGATCCCGGCCCCGAAATGCTGAGTTGATTCCGCGCCGCAGGCGACACCGAAGCGCAGGCACTCCAGCGGTTCCTGTCCTGAGTAGCGCGCGGCCACGTAGCCGGCCAGGAAGGCGTCGCCCGAACCGACCACCGATCGGGCTTCCTGCTCGTCCACCTGCACCCGGTAGAGGGTTGAGGTGCCGTTCTCGATCAGCCGGGCGTAACAGCCGTCCGACACGGTCATGATCGCCTCGCCCGCGCCCAAGCGGATCATCTCGCAAACGGCACCCGCGCGATCGTCGGCGTCGTTGAACTCGTGGCCGACGAGCTCCTCGGCCTCGAGCTCGTTGGGCGAGACCAGATCGGGCTCGGCGCGCATGGCCAGCCGCAACGGCTCGCCGTCGGTATCGATCATCGTCGTCACGCCCAGGCGCTTGACCTCGCGGATGAGCGAGAAGTAGATGTCCTGATCGACGCCGCGGGGCAGGCTGCCGGCGAACACGCACGTGCTGGCCCCCTGGGCCAGATAGAGGAGCTTCTCCCGGAACAGCTGCAGCTCCTGGGTTGAGACCGCGGGCCCCCGCTCGTTGATCTCGGTGTGCAGGCCGGTGGTCGGGTCGAGCACGACGGTATTGGTGCGCGACTCGTCCAGGATGCGGACGAAGTCGTTGAGGATCGACTCGTCACCCAGGGCTTCGACGATTCGCGTGCCCGTCGCCCCGCCGGCCAGGCCGGTGGCGATGACGGGCTGACCAAGCTCCTTGATGGCCCGAGCGATATTTACGCCCTTGCCGCCCGCCATGGTGGTCTGATCGACCGTGCGGTGTCGGCGCCCGGGCGTAAAGCTCGGGACTTCGAGGGTCTTGTCGATCGCCGCGTTGAGCGTGACGGTGATGATCATGCCGGTCTCAGGCCTCCCTTGCCCCTGACGCGCCGGCGCTGGCGCAGATGGAACGCTAGCGCGAGTCCACCGCCGGCGAGCAGAATGATGACCAGCAGCGTGAGCGGCCGGAAGATGAAGCCGGCGGCGATGCTGAGCGGGCTGACGGCGGGCAGCGCCTTGGCCAGCACAAGGGGGATCCTGGCTTTGGGGCGCCCACCGACCAGCAAAGTCGCGCTGCCCAGGACGGCGTTGCGAGGTAGTGGCCCGGTCAGCTGACGGGGAGCGCTGATCCGAATCCGTACTGTGCTGCCACGGGGAACGACCCGTTGCAGGCCGGCGGCCGCCACGAGCGCTGCGTGCTCACCGGAGCGGTACTGCACCGTGGGCCGGGCCAGGACCTGACGCGCCCGGACGGGAGCGATCTGGCGGAAGCCGGCGAAGCCGTAGTCCAGCGCAACCAGCGCGTTCGCGTCTCGCGAAGCCTCCGAGGAGGTGCCGAGCACGGCCGCGATCAGGCTCATGCCGTTCCTTTCCCCCGACGCCACCAGGACGTAACCGGCGGCAGCCGTATGTCCGGTCTTGACCCCGTTGATCCACGGGTAGCGCCCGACCAGCGTATTGCGGTTGAGGACGTAGCGAACCTGGTTGCCCGAGTAAAGGACAGCACGCGGAAGCGCGACGATCCGGGAGAAGAAGCGGGAGTGCTTCATGTCGTAGGCGGCCAGCCGGACCAGGTCTGCGGCGGTTGAGTAGTTACCCGGAGTGTCCAGTCCGATCGGGGTCGAGTAGTGGGTCTGGCGCAAGCCCAGAGCCTGCGCCTGCCCGTTCATCATGGCCACGAAGTGACCGACCGCGCTGGCCAGCGAGAGGTGCCCGGGGCCGCGCCCGATGTTGTAGGCCAGGTCCTCGGCGGCATCGTCGGCACTCGGCAGCATCAGCGCCAGCAGCAGGTCGTGAACCGTCATGTGCTCCCCCGGAACCAGGCCGATTTGGGAATCAGCGGCCGAGGGGTAGTAGTTGGGCTCGGTGAACACGGTGTTCAGGTGGCGGACGTGCTCCAACACGACCAGCGCCGTCATCAGCTTCGTCGTGCTGGCGATGGGCAACTCGCGGTAGGCATTGGCGGCGTACAGGGTCTGCCCGGTCTGCGGGGCGACGAGCACCGCCGCGCGCGCGGTCAGCCGCGGTGCGGCAAAGGCGCTGGCTGCGCCCGCGCCCGCCCCGGCCCCCGCGACAACCAACACCGCGACCACGACGGCCAGTGCGGCGTAGCCCTGATGAGTCAGGGCGTAGCGAAGTCGCCGAGCGCTGCCGGCGCAGAAACTGGGGCGGCCGGCGGCCGCTGGCCGACTCACCGGCGCAGCCTCAGGCGCTGCCCGGTCTGCAAGCTGTTGGGGCTCAGATTGGGATTCAGGTTGGAGATGCTCAAGATGGAAACGTGGGTCTTGATCGAGATCGCGCTCAGCGTGTCGCCGCGCTTTACGACGTAGAACTTCGGCGTCCTGCGCGATGACCGGTGACCGTTGGTGGCGCCCAGCACCAAGCTGGAATGCGTCGGCGTGCGCGGGTGCGTAGCCAGCCCGGAGTGGACGATCAGGTAGATCCCTACGGCCACAGCGGCGAGGGCGATCGGCGCCAGGTAGCGCGCGCTTTTAGCCACCATCGCAAGCGCGATCATACCGGTCCGCGCCGAGGGCACTGACCGCACAGCCGCGCGCACTCCCTGGTCCCGGGCCCGGCCTAGCGGCCCGGCTGCGGGCGGTTAGGGACAGAGGTTCCAGGCCAGTTCGCGCAGGCGAGCCGCTTCGCGCTCCGCGGCCTCACCGGGCTCCCCGCCCGTCGTCTCATAGGCGAAGACGATCCCCCGTGAGGAGGAGACCAGGCCCCCGGCCGGCCCGGGGGCAAACGCGGGCGCGAGGTCTTCCACGCGTCCGCCCTGGGCACCGACCCCAGGCAACAGGAACGGAGCCGTCGGCATGGCCTCGCGCAGCCGGGCAAGATGCTCCGGGGCCGTGGCACCGGTCACCGCTCCGATGTCGCCCAGTCCCGAGCGACCCGGCGATCCAGCCAAGGTGGTGACCATGGCGGCCAAGCGCGCGCTCACCGGCTGCCCGTCAGTCAGTTGCAGGTCCTGGATGTCAGCCGCACCCCGGTTCGAGGTGCGCACGAGGATGAACAGGCCGCCCCCGATGCTGCGGGCGATCTCGGCCATCGGGGCCAGCGAGTCGAGTCCCAGCAGCGGGTTGACGGTCAACGCGTCGGCGCCTAGACCGGAAACCGCCCCGAAGGGTGTTTCGGTCTCACCGAAGTAGGCCTGCGCATAGGCCCTCGCGCTGACGTCGATGTCCCCGCGCTTGCCGTCACAGATGACCAGGAGACCGTGCTCGTGTGCGTAGGCGACCGTGCTGGCCAGCGCGGACCAGCCCGGCGCGCCAAGGCGTTCGAAGCACGCCACCTGAGGCTTGACCGCCACGCACTGCGGCCCTGCCGCATCGATGACCAGGCGGCAGTGCATGGCCACGGCGCGTCCGGCACGATCGGCGCTGGACCCGTCGCCGGCGTGGTCGAGAGCAGTTGGCCACAACCGAGCCGGATCGGGATCGAGGCCCAGCACGAGCTGTGACTCGCGCTCCTGGACCCGGCGCGAAAGCCGGTCGCCGAAGGGCTGGCCGGCGGTATCCGCGGATGAGAACACGGGGGCGCTCGGCCGGTCCGCCTGGGTCGGCGAGCCGCCGATGCGCCCGTGCTCTGAGGTCAGTGCTACGACTTGACGGCCTTCTTGAGGCCCGCCCCGGCGGTGAAGCGGGGCACGCGGGAGGCCGCGATCTGGATCTTCTCGCCCGTGGCCGGGTTACGACCCTCGCGGGCACTCCGCTGAGAGACGCTGAACTTGCCGAAGCCAGAGAAGGTCACATCACTGCCACGCTTCAGCGCGCTCTCGATCGTCTCCAGCATGGCGTCGACGGCCTCGCCGGCGTCCTTCTTGCTTAGCCCGGCACGATCGGCAACTTGGTCTACGAACTCAGACTTGGTCACTTGCTCCTCCTTCAACTAGGGTGGAATTATCGACGCTAACAGGGTCCGCGGACGATTGTGGCCACCGTTTTCCGCTCCCGTCAGGCAATTGTCTTGCCAGAAACGTTCGCGAGACAACAGCACCGTCGCTGACTGCCCGCAAATTGCGAAGAACGGTGTCGTCCACCGACGGTTGGACACCGTAGCGGGCCACCCAGGCTGACGCACCCGATGGACCAGATGAATGTCCTTTGTGCGAACGCGAGCCGGGGGGCCTGGAGGCAACCTGTCGCCGCCAGCGGCGAGAATAGGTCCGTGGACCTCGCCCGCGTCGGATGGATCATGACGGTTTTCTCATGCCTGGTGGCCGTCGTCATCCTGCTTCTGCAGGGCTATTACGGCTACGCGCTGGTCACCTTCGCGGTCGCCGTGTCCGCAGCGTTCAACCTGACCTGAGCGCCCCCAGGCCCACGTACTCCCCCGGCCACGCCCGCTAAGTCTTTCGGTCACGGGCGATCAGGACCTCGCCGGGCCGCACCCGATCCTCAGGCTCGAGATGGATCAGCACGTCGGCGCCGCGCAGGCGCTCGCCGATCATGTCCTGAAGCTCGTGGGTGGTCCGGTGGGCGTTCTCCAGCGAGGTTCCCTCGGCGAACTGCACGTGCAGGTCCACGTAGCGCCGAGACCCGGCACGCCGCGTGCGGAGCTCGTGGTAGCCCACCACGCCACGGCCCGCAAAGGAGGCGATCGCGGTGCGGATGGCCTCCACCTCGGTCGGGGGCAGCGACTCGTCGACCAGCACGCGGGAGGACTGCAGCAGCAGCCGAACCCCGGTGGTGACGATGACCAGAGCGACCGCCAGGGCTACGACCGGGTCGATCCACTGCGCGCCGGTCACGTCGATCAGCACCAGCCCGACGAGCACCGTGGCCGAGGTCAGCGCATCGGTGCCCAGATGGGCGGCATCTCCGGCCAGGGCAGGGGACTCGGTCCGCCGGGCGGCGCGGGCGAGTCGGAACGAGACTCCCACGTTGACGAGCAGCGAGATGCCGACCACGGCGATGCCGAGTCCAACCGTGTGCACGCGCCCATGGCTGACCAGGTGGCGGATGGCCTCGAAGGCGATCGCTGCCGAGCCGACCAGGATGAGGATGCCCTCGATCGCAGCGGCCAGGTTCTCGATCTTCTCGTGCCCGTAGCGGTGGGATTCATCCGCTGGCTCATCGGCCTTGCGCACGGAGAAGAAGGCCACCACGGAGGCAACCAGATCAATGCTCGAGTGCACCGCCTCGGTGAGGATCGAGACCGAGCCCGTGATTGTTCCCGCCACCACCTTGAGCAGGATGAGCATCGAGTTGGAGAGGACCGAGAGCGCGGCGGTGCGCTGCTTGAGCTTTGCGTCCCCGGAGTGTTCCCGAACCTCTGCCTGTCCGCGAACCTCCGCCATCACAAGTCATCTCGCCGGGCCAGCAGGGCGCGCACGGCCCGGCCGCGGTGGCTGATGCGGTCCTTCTCGGTGTCGCTCAGCTCAGCCATGGTCCGTCCGCCATGCTCCTCCTCGGGCAGAAAAGCCGGGTCATAGCCAAACCCCCCGCTTCCGGCCACACGCTCGGCCAAGATCCCCCGGCAATCGCCCCAGACGACCTCCTCGCGCCCGGACACCGGGTCGACCAGGGCCAGCGCGCATACGTAGCGCAGCCCGCTGCCCGCCGGCGCCTCGGCCAGCAGCTTGTTCAGGTTCTCCTCGTCGCTGGCCTCGGGGCCCGCGTAGCGGGCCGAGTAGATCCCGGGGCGGCCGCGGAGCGCCTCAGCCTCGATTCCTGAATCGTCAGCGATGGCCACCCGGCCGCTCCCCGCCGCGGCGGCGCGAGCCTTGGGCAGCGCATTGGCGGCAAAGCTCTCCCCCACCTCGGGCGGCAGCTCTACGGCGTCGGGAAGCGCCTCGACGGAAATCCCGGCCGGCGCGAGCAGGCGTCCGAACTCCACAAGCTTGTGCGGGTTGCGGGTGGCCAGGATCAGCGTGTTCGGGATGCTCATGGACGCCATCGAAGTCGCGGGGCTGGCCCGTCTAGGGTCGCGAGACTGCCACCGAATTTGCGAATCGGGACACTAGGGCTCGACGGGAACGACCGTCTCGTCCTGCAACGCTCGCAATGACTCGATGCCGCCGGCGGCCAGAGCGAGCAGCTCGTCCAGGTGGGCGCGCGAGAGGGGCGTGCGCTCAGCCGTGGCCTGAACTTCGACCAGGCCCCCGTCGCCGGTCATGACCACGTTGGCATCCACCTCAGCGGTCGAGTCCTCGGAGTAGTCAAGGTCGAGCAGAGGGGCGCCGGCGACGATGCCACAGGACACCGCGGCCACGCTGCCGGTCAGCGGGGTGCGGTCGAGCTTGCCCTGGGTGATCAACCGCTCGCAGGCCAGCCGCAGGGCGACCATCCCGCCGGTGATGGAGGCGCAGCGCGTGCCGCCGTCGGCCTGGAGGACATCGCAGTCGACGTAGATCGTCCGCTCACCGAGCGCGGCTAAATCGATCACGCCCCGCAGCGAGCGCCCGATCAGACGCTGGATCTCCACGCTGCGCCCGTCCGGGCGGCCCTTGTTGATGTCGCGCTGTTTGCGCTCGCCCGTCGAGGCGGGGAGCATCCCGTATTCCGAGGTCACCCAGCCCCGGCCGGAGCCGGCCAACCAGCGGGGCACGCTCTCCTGGACCGACGCGGTGCAGATCACCCGGGTCTCCCCCATCGAGATGAGCGCCGATCCAGTGGCGGTTCGGACGAAGCCGGGCTCGATCGTGGCCGGTCGCAGCTCATCGGCCCCCCGTCCGTAGCTGCGCTCCGAAGCCGTGCTCACGCTGCCGCGCGGGCGCCCAGGTCCACGTGCCTCACCTCCCCGAGGGGCATCTGCAGAAACCGGGTGCCGAGCGCCTCGAAGGCCGAGACCTCGCCGGTGCAAAAGAAGCGGTAGCTCCCCTCATCGGCGCGCGGATGCAGGAGCTCGCGAGCGGTCAGGGCCCGCTCGACGCTGCGGGCCACGCCCGCCCCCGAGGTGACCAGCGTGACCCTGCGCCCGAGCATCCGTTGGAGCATTGGGGCGACCAGCGGGTAATGGGTGCAGCCCAGGATCACCGTGTCGACCTCGGCGGCTCGCAGAGGGGCGCAGTAGCCGCGCACGGTGTCAACCACCTCATCATCGAAGGGAAAGCCGCCCTGGATGATCGGGGCCAGATCCGGGCAGGCCACAGCCTCCACGTGGACGTGGCGGTCGGCGGCCAGCACTGCGCTCTCGTAGGCGCCGCTGGCCACAGTCGCCGGGGTCGCGAGCAGGCCGATTCGGCCGTTGCGGCTGCCGGCCACGGCCAGCTGGGTGGCGGGAGCGACGACGCCGATCACGTCGAGGTCCCGGCCGATCTGCACCAGATGCCGCTCGAGTGTCTCCAGGGCCGCGGAGCTGGCGGCATTGCACGCCACCACCAGGAGCTTGGCTCCCAACTCGAGCATGCGGTCGCAGATCTCGACCGCGAACCGCTGGAGCTCGGCCTGGGTGCGATCGCCATAAGGGAAGCGCGCGGTGTCGCCCAGGTACACGTAGTCCTCGGTGGGAAGCGAGACCAGCAACTCGTGCAGCACGGTCAGGCCACCGACGCCGGAGTCGAACACGGCGACGGGAAGTTCGGCCTGGGCTGGCATCGCCCCATGGTGGCAGAGGCCACGGCGCAAGTACGCTCGCGGCATCCGTGCGCTGATCGTCACCAACATGTACCCGACCCCGGCTCGGCCCGAGTTGGGCAGCTTCGTCCGCGACCAGGTGGAGGCACTGCGCCGCACCGGCGCGGCGGAGATCGAGGTTTTCGCCTTCGCGCCCGGGGGAGCCCGTGTCTACCTCGGGGCCGCGGTGAACCTGCGCCGGCGCGCTCGCGGCGGCAAACGGGCGGACTTTGACGTGGTCCATGCCCATTTTGGCCTTTCGCTGTGGCCGGCCCTGGCCGCACGGGGGCGCGCGCATGCCGTGACCCTCCACGGAACCGACCTGGCCCACCCCCGCTCCCGGCCCATCACCCTGGCCGGACTGCGACGACTTGACCTGGTGGCGACGGTCTCCGATGCGCTGGCCGAGCAGATTCCCGGCTGGGCGGTGCGTCATCCGGTGGCCGTCCTCCCCGCCGGGGTCAACGTCGACCGGTTCAGCCCCATGCCCCGCGAGGCGGCGCGAAGCGCCCTCGGCCTCGATCCTGACGAGCCCTGCCTGCTCTTTCCCGCCGACCCCCGCCGGCCGGAGAAGCGCTTTGACCGCGCGCAGGAGCTGGCTGGGGACACCCGTTTGCACACCCTTGGCGCGGTGGCACCCGACCAGGTCCCGCTGTGGGTCAACGCCGCCAACGCCGTGCTCGTGCCTTCCCAACGCGAGGGGTTCGGTTTGGCCGCCCTGGAGGCACTGGCCTGCGATGTGCCGGTTCTGGCCACCCCGGTGGGGGTCGCGCCGCGGGCACTGGCCGGGATCGCCGGGGCGCTCTGCGCACCGTATGAGCGCGCGGTATGGACCGAGGCGCTGGCCCCCCATCTGAACGTTGCCGACCCCCGGGTTCGCGGCCGCGCCTCCGCCTCGCGCTGGTCCACCGACGCGATGGCCGCTCGCGTGCTGGACGCCTGGCAGAGCCTTCTCTAAGCCTTAACCTGAGCCTTAGCTCAGGGCGGGCCAGTACTCAGCCAGCCGCTGCCGCGCGGCCGCCGCCTCGGGCCCAGGCTCGGCCTCGGTCTTCGCTGAGCCTCCCGCGCCCGCCAGCTCAGCCATCGTGGCTGCTACCGAGCGCCCCAGGGCGCGAAGCGCGTAGCCCCCCTCGAGCAAACCGCCCACCGGCACCCCCAGCTCGGCTCCGGCCTCTCTGACCGTGGCCGTCATGGCAGCGAACCCGGCGTCGGTCACCGTGCCGTCGGCCAGCGGGTCCTCAGCGTGGGCGTCAAACCCAGCCGAGATCAGGATCAGCTGCGGCTCGTAGGCACGGGCCAGGGGCACGGCCACGTGGGCAACCAGCGAGCCGTAGTGGTCATTCCCGGCCCCCGGGGGGACAGGCAGGTTCACGGTGTAACCCGTCCCGGCCCCGGAGCCAACGTCTGAGGCCGGACCCGTCCCCGGATACAGGGGGGACTGGTGGATGGAGATGAACAGCACGCCGGGGTCGGAGTGGAAGATGTCGTTGGTCCCGTTGCCGTGGTGCACATCCCAGTCGAGGATCAGTACCCGCTCGAGACCGTGACCATCCCGTGCCCAGCGTGCCGCGACGGCCGCATTGTTGAACAGGCAGAAGCCCATGGCCCGCGCGGCCTCCGCGTGATGACCGGGAGGCCGGTGGACACTGAAGCCCGTCGGGGCGGCGCCGCCCAGCAGCCGGTCGACGAGCTCCACGGCCCCTCCGGCGGCGTGCGCCGCAGCCTCGAAGGACCCCGGGCTGACCACGGTGTCGGCGTCAATCTGGGCGCCCCCGGCCGCCGCTGCACGCTCGATCGCAGCGATGTGGCTCTCCGGATGGACGGCCCTCAGCACCTCTCGGTCCACCGCCGGTGAGCGCACGCGCTCATAGCCCAGCCAGTCCCGCGCCTCGAGCTCGCGCTCGATGGCCACGATCCGCGCCGGCTGCTCGGGATGCGGGCCGGTGTCGTGGGCCAGCGACGAGGGATGCTCGAGCAGCACAGGGGCGGCGGCCATCGCGGGTACCGTACTGGCACGTGCGTGAAGCGGAGACTCAGGTGGCCGTGGTCGGGGCCGGCGCCGCCGGGCTTTACACCGCTCTGCGCGCCGCCGCCCAGGGCGCCCGAGTGACGCTGATCTCAGCCACGCCGCTGGCCGAGTCCTCGAGCTGGTGGGCCCAGGGCGGGCTGGCGGCCGCGCTGGCCGCCGACGACAGTCCCGAGCGTCATCTGGTCGACACCCTGAAGGCCGGGCGGGGCAGCGTGCGCGAGTCCGCTGCCCGCGTCCTCTGCGCCGAGGCCCCAGCCGCGGTCGAGGCTCTGACCGCCCTGGGCGTGCAGTTTGACGCCGACCGGCAGGGGCGTTTCACCCTCGGGCTCGAGGGCGGCCACTCGGCCCGGCGGGTGGTTCACGCCGGCGGAGCCGCGACGGGCCGGCAGGTCATCCGCCAGCTCTCGGCCCTGGTCGCCCAGGACGAGCGCATCGAGGTCAGGGAGCGGCGACGAGTTACCCGCGTTCTGACCGCGGGCGCCCGCGCCGCGGCCGTCGAGCTCGACGGAGGCGAGCAACTGCGCAGCCGGGCCATCGTGCTGGCCACCGGCGGCGCGGCCGCCATGTGGTCACGGACGACCAATCCGGCGGGAGCCACGGGTGGCGGACTCCTGCTCGCCCATGCCGCCGGGGCCGAGCTGGCCGACCTCGAGCTGATGCAGTTTCACCCCACCGCGGTGGTAGACGAGAATGGCGCCGACGGGTTCCTGGTCACCGAGGCGGTCCGCGGTGAGGGCGCCAGATTGATCGACGCCGGCGGTGAGCGCTTCGTGGATGAGCTCGCCCCACGCGACGAGGTCGCGCGCGCCGTGGCGTTCCGGATGGCCGCGACCGGCGCGCCGTCGGTGGGCCTGGACATGCGCGACGTGGACCCGGCCCTCTTCCCCAACGTGGTCGGAGAGCTGCGCCGAGCCGGCATCGATCCCGAGCGCGAGTTGGTTCCCGTCGCCCCCGCCGCGCACTACATGATGGGCGGCATCAGCACCGATCTGTACGGCCGGGCCACGCTGCCGGGTCTCTACGCGGTTGGGGAGTGCTCCTGTACGGGCCTACACGGAGCCAACCGATTGGCCTCAAATTCCCTCAGCGAGTGCTTTGTCTTCGGCGCCCGCGCGGCCGGGGCGGCCCTGGCCGAGCCATCCGCCCTTGGCGAGCTCGACGCCGGAGCCCCAGGCGGTGACTCGGCCGCTCAGCTCACCGATTCATCGCGCCAGGCGCTGTGGGAGCACGCGGGAATCGAGCGCAGCGGCGCCGGCCTGGATCAGTTGGCCGCCGACCCCCATCCGCTGGTGCGTCTGATCGCCCGCTCGGCTCTGACTCGCCAGGAAAGCCGCGGCGCCCATCGGCGCACCGATTTCCCAGCTACGCAGGCATTTTGGGACGGTCTCCACGTCACGCTGTCCCCGGGTCGAGAGCCCGCTCCAGCTCCCTGGAGCTGACTTCAGGGCCTCCAAACGCGTCGAACCCACCGGGTTTCTGCTTAACGTGCAGTTAATCTGGAATGTGTGAACAACTTCACACATCGCGGGAATACTCGCCCGTAGAAAAGGAATGGCGCCCGCCCCCGAGCGCCGATGAGTAGGGAGAGTCTCCGTGTATCGATTCAGCCGCGCGATCTATCGCGAGATCGCCTGCGACGTGATTGAAGATCCCCACGCCGGTTGCCCGCACGCCAATCACGAGCGAGTACTGCGGGCCTGCGAGGCCGCCGTCGAGCGCCTGGCCACCGATCGTCATTACTTCGCCCACCCCGCGCGCACGCTGTTCCACGACATCCGGGCCTACTTTCCGATGCTCGCCCAGCCTCGCGTGCTGCAGGTGATCGAGCGCTACCTGGCCTGCGCCGACCAGTTCCTGCGCAGCCAGCCCCAGAACGGCTACGACCTGAACGGCAACCCGCTGCAGTGCCGCGCCAACACCCGCAAGGGCACCCCGTGCCAGCGCATGCCGTTGCCCCACAACGGCTACTGCCCCTCCCACCAGCACCTCGCCGAGACCGAGGAGCTGGAACCGGCGCTGGCCGCCTGAGCGCCTAAAGGGACCCGCTCACGCGGGTCTATGTGCCCCACCGAACGCCGGCATGAAGCCGAGCCGCCCGGCTGGCGGTGTGCGGCCCAGGCCGCGGTGTAGGTTCCCGGGTCCATGCTGCTCGGCGTCGATGTCGGCGGAACCTTCACCGATGCCGTGCTGGCTTTCGACGGTCGCCTGATCACCGCGAAGGCCCCGACCACCCCTGAGGATCAGTCCGCCGGAGTGATGGCTGCGGTGACGGCCGCGCTGGAGCGCGCCGAGGCGAAGCCCGACCAGGTCCTTGCGTTCTCCCACGGGATGACCGTGGCCACCAACGCGCTGCTGGAAGGGAACGGGGCCCGCACCGCGTTCGTCGCCACGGAGGGCTTCGTGGACATCGTCGCGCTGGGTCGCCAGGACCGCCCCGAGCTCTACCGGCTTTGTGCCGCCCGCCCGCAGCCGCTGAGCCCGCCAGAGCGGCGCTTCGGGGCTCCCGAGCGGATGACCCCCGACGGACCCCTGCGCCCGCTTGAGTCCGGCGCAGCCCGCACCCTGGCCGACCGTGTCGCCGACAGCGATCCCGAGGCGGTGGCGGTCGTGCTCCTGCACTCCTACCGGCACCCCGAGCACGAGCGCATCCTGGCCGACGCGCTGGCCGCGGCGCTGCCGGACGCCCATGTGTCCGTATCGCATGAGGTGGTCGGCACGTTCCGGGAGTACGAGCGCGCCGCGACCACGGAGATCGACGCCGCCCTTTCGCCTCTGCTGGCCGGCTACCTGCGCCGACTGGCTGAGCGCAGCGCGGAGCAGGGCCTTCCCGAGCCCGACATCATGCAGTCAAACGGCGGCCTGATCGACCTGAGCTCGGCCGCGCGCCATGCCGCCTGGACCGTCCTTTCGGGCCCGGCCGGCGGAGCCGCGGGCGCGGCCCACGTGGCTCGGGCCTCCGGCGCACAGGACGCGCTCTGCCTGGACATGGGCGGTACCTCGTGCGACGTCTGCGTGG
>JBDTEE010000024.1:0-4898 GCA_039922645.1 Solirubrobacteraceae bacterium
CAGTCCAATCTGCCGTCCAAAATCGGCCGCATCGCCCGTAAACACTGGGAAAACGGGCGGAATCATAATCCGCGTGTCGGGGGTTCGAGTCCCTCCTCCGGCATTCCCGTCTTTCCGCCAGATCCCAGTGTTTACGGGCGATCCCTGGATTCGTGGTCCGCGTATCTCCAACCGCAACGAGGCGCTACTAACCGCCTGATGGCGTGCCGGGCCACTGCAGCCGATCCATCTCGCTGCCCGCAGCCCAGCGTAGAACGCCAGGGCATACGGGACGCGGTCCTCGGGCGAGAGCGGCTCAAGCAGCCCTTCGGCCTCCGCAGCAGTCGCGGCGCGGTCGCGCTTGACTTCATCGACGGGAGGCAGTTCGACGCCGATCGTCGGATTCGCCGGTACCAACCGGCGCGTCGGCCGGCACGCCTAGGAGTAGATCGCGCGGACGACCGCCAGGTGGTTCGCGATACGCGAGCGCGACAGTCCGTCCCGTGCGAGCGCGTCGACGAACGGCTGCCACTCCCGCGCGGCGATCTCGGCGGCGGGACGCGGGCCGAACTCCGGGATCAGCACGTGCCGCAGTGAGCGGTCGTAGCCCTGAAGCGTTGTCGCGGAATAGCCCCGCTTGCCACGCCGCTTGCCGATTCGCCCTTGCTCGACGCCTTGCCACCGCTTGCCAGCAAGCTGTTTGAAGGTCCGGCCGGCCGCGGCGCGTTCGCGCAATGCGGGCCCGGCCTTCTTGCCCGCCCCGGCATACCAGGAGAGCGCCTTGTGGATGTCGCGGTAGCTCGGCCCGTCGACGACCTTTCCGGTGACCGGATGGCGGCGACGCGCTCGGTAGGCAGGCCGGCATCGACAACGGGCACCCGGGGTCTGGGACACGGGGCACGCGTTCGCGTGGCGGACATAGACGCCGGGGTGCTTGGTTCGCTGCCACGCCATCGATCTTGTACTAGCACTTGGGTCTGACGGAGACAACGGCGCTCGCTCCGACAACGCGCCGGCCATGTAGTGAGCGTGCTCCTCGCACCACCGCTCGAGCTCCGTCACAGGCACAAGCAGAAGCTGACCGCACGGCACGAGCTTGATCGTCGGTTGGACCCGCCGCTCAAACGTCTCGACACTGATACCGAGCGCGGCGGCTGCCTCCTTGCGGCTGAGCAGCAGGCGGGGCACTGGCTGGAGCGATCGACGGGTTCGCTGAGCCTGCGCCGCTACGTCACATTCCCCGCGTTATGCCGCCGCGCTGGAGCTCGGCTCGGCGACGGAGCGTTTGCCAGTCCGGCTCGGCCGGGGTCTGGGAGTAGCGCCGCCGAAGCCATTCGGCGAACAGTGGATCGGTGAGCGTTGTGCGCTCGTCGCGGGTCTGTGCGACACCGGATGATTTGATGCCCTGCAGTGCGCGTTGGGCTGCGCCGAAGCTCGCGAGTCCGGTGGCGCGCTGCGCGCGGGTGCCCTGCGGTGCGATGTCGTTGGCGATCGCTACCGCCACCCGGCGCTCGTTACCGTGCAGAGCGTTCCAGCGAACGTCGAACTCGGGGCCGCAGCGAGCCAGTGACTGCTCGATCGCCATGCGTGCAGTGGCTACCGTCGCGCGGTTGCCGTCGGCGGTCAGCTCCCACAGCTGCGATGCGAGCAGGCTTGTGCGCTGGGGATGGCCGGCGCCGAGGGTGGCGATGACCTTCGCGGCCTCGCCGGCATCCCGGCCGGTGGCAGCGAACCGGCGCATGATCTCTCCCGCGAACAGAACCGACTCGATCGGGCCGACCGTCACCGTCGGCGCACGCTTGCTCCAAAGGCCGTGCTGCGCGGTGGACAGATCTCGGCCGGCAAACACGTAGCCGATTCGGTTGGTCCCGCGGTTGCGGGCGTTTCCGAGCGCATCGACGATCCCCGGGACCGCGAGTACGTCCTGGATCTCGTCGAACGCAACGACTCCGTGCTGCCCGGTGAGCTCGGCCACTTCGGTGGCCACGTCGAGCAGCCCTTCGAGGCGAGCCGCCGGTTTCATGGCCTCGGCGCCGGTGAGGCGAAAAGGCAGGCTCTCGAGCCGCTCGACAAGCAGCTCCTCCACGGAGCCCTCAGCCCACGCCCGCTCGTACGCGTCCTCCATGCGCCGCACGAAATCCGCGGCGGTCAGGACTCCTGCGCAGTCGACTCGGACCGCCACGCCACGCTCGCGATTCGTGAACGCTACGAGCGCGGCGTTCAAGAGGCTGGTCTTGCCATGGCGATGCGGACCTTCTACGAGAAAATCGGTGCCCGGCTTGAGCCTGGCCGCCAGCTCGGTCATTTGTGCCTCGCGCCCGACCAAGGCTCGCGCGTCCTCAAGCGGACGGTCGAACACAAACGGATTCCCAAACCGATCAGGCGGCCGCGCTCCAGACTCCACAGCGGAGAATTATACACCGCTGATAGCGTAGGATTCTCTGCACTCCCGGCGGTGCTCCGGCTTGGTCTACTCTCCGCCAGTGCCAACATCAGATATGATGTGAGTATGTATGCAGGAGAATGGAGCCGCGAGCTTCGAGCTCGCCATCGGCTCAGTCAAGCCGCACTCGCAGCCCGGGCTGGCACCAGCCAACAGGCCCTCAGCAAGATCGAGAACGGCTCGGTCTCCCCTTCGGTCGAGACGCTGGCCAGACTCGCGGCGGCGGTCGGAGAAGAACTAGTCCTGCAGTCAAGGATCCGTGAGGTTCCCTTCGACCTCGACCAGCTCGCGACCGCCGCCGCGTCTCCCATGGCCGAACGCCTGGAGCGAGCGCTGAGCTGGAACCGCTTCGCCGGAGAGATCACAATCGCCGGAGCCAAGGCCCGTGAGCAGCATTAGTGGGCCACTGGACGCCGGGGAGCTGACCGCAGCCCTCAACCGCCACGCGGTCGACTACGTCGTCATCGGCGGTGTGGCATTACAGGCCCATGGACACGTACGTACGACCCAGGACCTCGACATCATCGCCGCTTGGACGCCGGAGAACACGCAGCGGCTCGCGAGCGCGCTGCGCGAACTCGGCGCCCGACTACGCGGAATCGACGCCGGCCAGCTTGGAATCGACCTCGACTCACCCCAGCAGCTCTACCAGGGTGGGAACTTCCTCACGCACACCCGCCACGGAGACCTCGACGTGTTCGCAGTCGACCAAACCCCCGGAGCGCCAAAACACTACGAAGACCTCCGCCAGCGAGCAATCCCAGTCGAGATCCGCGGCATCACGCTACTGATCGCGCACCCCGAGGATCTCATCCGAATGAAGAGCGCCGCCGCGCGGTTCCGCGACCGGCCCGAGGCCAAGCGCCGCCAGGACCTCGACGACATCACAGTCCTCAACCGGGTGCTCGAGATCGACACCGACCAGACAGACGATCGCGGGCCGAACCGACGCCTCGACCCGTCTCCCCTGGCACGTCCCGGACCATCGCGCTACCCTCGTCGGAAAGGGCCAACGCTAGAGAAATAGGTCCCCTCCGTAGCTTTGAGGACCGCGTTTGGGCAGGGTCGTTTGGCCGGCGCTGCGGTCGGCGGTCGGCCTGGCTGACTGTCGGTTGGGTTAGGCGGCTTGTTCGGTCTCGGTCCGGTCGAGGGTGACGGCGTAGCCGAGCGCTTTGAGTTGTCGTTGGAGTCGTGCGACGCGGTGCTCGACGAGTAGCGCTTGCGTTGCCAGTTAGGTCCGAGCTCGCGGAACGGGACCCGGTCACGAACGATGTGGTAATAGGCGACGAGCAAGTCGTGGCGGATCGCGCCGATCGCTTTGGACTCGCCGCGGCGCCCGCGGAGCTGCGCGAAGTGTGCGGCCATGTAGGTCTCCTTGGTTCGCACCGCGGCGCGGGCGCATTCCGTCAACTGGTCGGTCAGCCACCGCGGGCCGGGGCGCGTGCGACCAGAGCGGCGTCGTCCGGCTGACTGGTTGTGACCCGGGCACGCGCCGGCCCAGGACGCGAAGTGCCCGACGGTCGGGAACAGCGACATGTCCAACCCGCATTCGGCGATCAGCACCTGCGCGGCGTGGGCCTGGACGCCAGATCGAACCGGCGGCGACCCGTGCCCGGTACCCGGACGGTCGCCACCACCGTGTCGCGATGCACGTCAAGCCCCGCGCCCCGATCCACCATCACATCCATCAGACCAGCTCCTTCCCGACGGTTGCTATGACGCCCGAAGGGAACCTCCCGAGGATGAGTCTGACCTACGCGCTCGCAGCAGCAATCAACGGTCCGACAGGTCCCCGCGCCACGCTGTCGCACGGGATCTAACGCACGACGCCTCGCCGGCGTCAATCCGGGGCCCCAGGATTCTCACTCCTCACAGGTGACGGCACCAGCCGTCCGGGACGCTGTCGCACAAAGCAAAGTCGTTGTACGGAATTGATAACCGCCATTTCCGCTGACCTCGTCAGAGCCACCGAGGCGGCCGGAGCGGCATCCAGCGACGGAGAGGGATGGTCCGAGCGCCAATGCAGCTCTTGTCACCAAGCCACAAAAGTCGAGACCCGTCCTGCTTTGTGCGACAGCCTGTCGCCAAAGCGCTAGCGGGGTAACGGCTCCTGAGACGGCGAAAGGGCTCGTCCGCTCTTCGAGGCGAAGCTAGAGGCGGGTTCGCTCTCAACGAGTAGCCTCGCCGGTAGCGTCCGGCGGACGCTCCTATACCGTGAAGAGATGGCGGACGCTGTCCCAAAAACGAGCGAAGGACCGGAAGCGGAACTCGTCCAGTTCCCCGCAGAACTGCTGCCGGGCGCATCTCCGCGCGAGCACCAGATCATGCGAAAGCCGGACGCGGCCGAACCCGCGTCTCACGCGAAGATGCAGGGGTTCGGCGTTTCCGAGGGCTGTCTGGGATATTCAAAAGCGCAGTCTCCTTATGGTGGGACTTGGATGGTCGAGAACGGCGTTGGGGCGCCCGGCGGCGTGAA
>JBDTEE010000025.1:0-9858 GCA_039922645.1 Solirubrobacteraceae bacterium
GCGTCCCAGCGCTGGGCGGCCAGTCCGGCCAGAACCTGGGCCCGCCAGCCGCCCCAGCGGCGGCTGAGGCGGGCGATCCGGCCCCCGACGGAGATGCCGAGCCGCACCTCGGGATCCAGCTCACGCAGACGGTTGAGCACCGCCGGCACCTGCGAGGAGATCAGGGTGCGCTCCAGCAGATGCGTCCGGCGCAGCTCATCGAGCAGATCGGACTCTGCCCCGATGTGCTTGACGTCCACGTTCAGCGCCACGCGGGAGAACGCGGGCGCGCTCAGGTGCGTCAAAGCCTCGCGCAGGCCGACGTTGCCGCCCCGACGGGCATGGAGGATTGTGTGGGCCAGCACCAGCTCGCCGCTCCACCGGCGAACGTCGAACTCGATCATGTCGATGCCGACGGCAAGTGCGGCATCGAAGGAAGCCAGAGTGTTGCCTGGCGCGAGGGCGCTGGCCCCTCCGTGTCCGATGCGCTGAAAGCCCGGGATCAAGTCTGGAACGCTGCCATGCCGGGATGACGTCGGCAAATGGACCGGTTCGGCCGGCGGAGTTAACGTTTGACCGGCGAGTGTTGAGGGCTACTCGCCTGACCGCGTCCGGATAAAGCCGGGCGCCAAAGGTTGGACAGGGACCAACGCGGCCATCCGAGACCGTCGCCAAGATGCTCTAAACAAGCCTCGGTCAGGAGGAGCGAAGTGAGTCCCGAACGCGCGCAGGCCTACCGACGCGTAATTCAGACCCTCGACCAGCTCGGCCCGAGCAAGCTCTGGGGCGAGGAGCAGGACCGGATCCGCTACGCGGCTGACACGCTCATCTTCAGTGCCAATCTCCTCGAGGACGAGCCCGCCCGGGATGCACTTGAGGACGCCGGCCGCGTGTGCTCGGCACTGGTGGAGAGCGGCCGCTGGGAAAGCATCACCGCCGCGCGGTTGGCCAGTGACCTGAGCGAGTGCGGTCCGGAGCCCGATGTTGAGTCCGAGCCGGAGCTGAGCCCGGCCTGAGCGTTACGCAGAATGGCGTTACGCAGAGTTGCGTAAGACGCTGCTTCGGCGTGACCGCAGCCGACGGACTGTGGGCCTAGCGGTATTCGTAAAAGCCCCGGCCGGCCTTGCGACCGTGGTGGCCCGAGACGACCATCCGCTTGAGTAGCGGCGGCGGGGCGTACTCCGGGCGCTTGAACTCGTCGTAGAGCGAGTTACACACCGCGTAGAGGACGTCCAGGCCGATGAAGTCGCACAGGGTCAGCGGCCCCATCGGGTGCCCACAGCCCAGGAGCATCCCCTGATCGATGTCCTCCCGGGTGGCGAAGCCGTCTTCGTACATCCGCACCGCAGCCATGAGGTACGGGACCAGGAGCATGTTGACGATGAAGCCCAAGCGGTCCTTGGTACGTATCGCCTGCTTGCCTATCTGGGCGGCGAAGGCCTCGGCGCGATCCACCGTTTCCTCCGCAGTGTCCAGGCCCTTGACGACCTCGACGAGCTTCATCACGGGCACCGGAGAGAAGAAGTGCAGGCCCAGTACCCGCTCGGGTCGCTTGGTCCAGGCGGCCAGCTCGGCGATCGGGATCGAGGAGGTGTTGGAGGCCAGGAACACCGCGTCGGGGAGCAGTACATCCAGGCGCCCGAACAGCTCGCCCTTGACTCGCGGGTCCTCGGTCACCGCCTCGATCACCGCCTCAACAGAAGCGAGCTCCTCGATGTCGGTTGTGTAGCTGACCCGCTCGATCACTTCCTCGCCGGCCTCCTGCGTCAGCTTGCCCCGTGACACCGCCCGGGCAACCGATCTCTTTAGCGCCTCGCGCGAGCGATCCAGCGGCGCCTGGTCAGGCTCGTGCACGATCGCGTGAAGACCGGCGGCGGCGGCCGCCTCGGCGATCCCCGAGCCCATGAATCCGCCCCCGACCACGCCGATCTGGGTAAAGGCCGCCATCAGTCTGGCCTAGCCGTTCGGTTCAGCATCCGCCGAGAGCTCGCAACCGGCGGCGGTAGATCTGCATGTCGCGGTGCATGAAATCTTGGTGGGTCGGCGGGCGCAGGCTGGGGACGTCCTCGTGGTGATACGGGCTCGAGAGGCTCTCGTTGTGGCCGATCACGTTGCGGATCTGGATGGGGAAGCGGCAGCGCAACCAGTGCACGAGGTGCAGGCTTGAGTTCATCTGACGCCGGTTGTCGAGGACCTGAGCGTCGCTGTAGCCGACGTTGGCGAACGTGTTGAAAGTCGAGCTGTAGCTGGCCGCGGTGTAGTGGATGACGATCACCTGCGGATGAACCAGGTGCCAGGTCGGCCTCAGAAAGCTCCCGTAATGCCGTCGCGTGTAGGCCACCGTCTGAGCCTTGCGGATGGAGCCGAAGGGGATCGGGTCCCAGAGAATGTGGGGCGCGCGGACCGTGGCCGCCCGGGCAGTGGGCTTGCTGTGGTCAACGCTGACGTATCGAGGCCGTTGGCGCTTGGCGGCCGATCGCGTCGTCGTGGTGTGCGTTGCCGTGGTCATGAGTGCGCCGGCAGGGCTGGACGGCTCCGCACCGGTGCGGCCGTACCGCACCCGGCGCAGGCCAGCGCGACCAGCGCGACGATAGACAGCTGCGGGCGCCTCAGCACCCGTAGAGCGTGGCACAACCAACGACGGGTCATGCCGC
This sequence comes from Solirubrobacteraceae bacterium, assembly GCA_039922645.1. Lineage (GTDB taxonomy): Bacteria > Actinomycetota > Thermoleophilia > Solirubrobacterales > Solirubrobacteraceae > Palsa-465. The sequence goes on from JBDTEE010000025.1 coordinate 2,634, forward strand.
TCTGAAGCGCAGGCGCGCACCGGTTTGGCCACCGTCGGTGGTGAACGTCGCGGTGGCCTGGTTGAGCACGAAGCTGAGGCTGGCTCCGTCTTCGGTCGCGACCTCGAGGCGACGGCCATCGGATTCGACGTGGCGCACGATTCCGGGCACCGTCTCGCCCAGGAAGTCGACCAGCACCTCAGCGCCGATCTCGGGCATGACACGTAGAGGCACGGAGCAAGTGATAGCAACACAGCCGACGGTCACCGGGCGCCGAGGCCCGGTGACCGCTTGTCCCTCGTGCGCTGAGACCCAAGTGCGAGTGGGAACAAGAGCTACAGACCAAGCTCCCCGGAGGCCATCTAGGCCCCCTCTAGCCGAGCGCCGATCAACAGATACCTGCCTTGTTGAGCGGTCAAGCGGGCGCGCGAGCCGCTAGTTTCACCGGTTCGCGGCCGCCCAACCGGCGGGACAGTGCCCGGCGCACCAACTGGATCGCGCGCGGGCGAGCCCCAACTGAGACATCGAAAGCGAGGCCCGTGATGGGCACCCCAGCCAGGCAGTATCTGTTCACTTCGGAGTCGGTCACCGAGGGTCACCCCGACAAGGTGGCCGATCAGATCTCCGACGGCGTCCTGGACGGGGTCCTGGCTCAGGACCCGAACGGTCGCGTGGCCTGCGAGACCCTGGTCAACACCGGCCTCGTCGTGGTCTCGGGCGAGATCTCCACCTCGGCCACCTTCGATGTCCAGGAGATCGCGCGCGAGACGATTCGCGGCATCGGCTACGACGACGCCGAGCTTGGCTTCAGCGCCGACTCGTGCGCCGTGCTCAACGCGGTTGACAAGCAGTCGGCCGACATCGCCCAGGGCGTCGACGCGGCCTACGAGTTACGGGCGAGCGCGGGGGGCGATGAGTTCGACCTGGCCGGCGCGGGGGACCAGGGCATGATGTTCGGCTACGCCACTCAGGAGACGCCGGAACTCATGCCGCTGCCGATCGCCGTGGCCCATCGCCTGGCCCGCCGGCTGTCGCAGGCGCGCAAGGACAGGACCCTTGACTACCTGCGCCCGGATGGGAAGACCCAGGTCAGCGTCCGCTACGTGGACGGCGCCCCGGTGGCGGTGGAGAAGCTCCTCATCTCGACTCAGCATGCGGAGGGGACCGAGTCACGTCTGCGCGACGATCTGTTCGAGTCCGTCGTGCGGCCCGTGCTTCCCAGCGAGCTCTACGACGAGCGCTCGCTGCACGCCGGCTTCCTGGTCAACCCCACCGGTCGGTTCGTGATCGGCGGCCCGGTCGGTGACTGCGGGTTGACCGGCCGCAAGATCATCGTCGACACCTACGGCGGCATGGCCCGCCATGGCTGCGGAGCGTTCTCCGGCAAGGACCCCTCGAAGGTCGACCGCTCGGCTGCCTATGCGGCTCGTTGGGTGGCCAAGAACGTGGTCGCCGCCGGACTGGCCTATCGCTGCGAGGTCCAGGTGGCCTACGCGATCGGCGTGGCCCGGCCCGTCTCGGTGATGGTCGAGACGTTCGGTACCGAGGCCGACGGCATCTCGGCTGAGCGGATCGAGACCCTGGTTGGCGAGCACTTCGATCTGCGCCCGTCCGCGTTCCGTCAGCGCCTGGATCTGCACCGTCCGATCTACCAGCAGACCGCGGCCTACGGCCACTTCGGCCGCGAGGAGGAGGACTTCACCTGGGAGCGCACGGACATGGCCGCCGAGCTACGTGCGGCCGCCGGACTGGGCGAGCTCGAGGTCATCGCAGCATGAGCATCACGGTCGTCGGTTCCCTGGCCTTTGATGCGGTCGAGACTCCGTTCGGTGTGCGCGAGCGCATGCTGGGTGGCGCGGCCACGCACTTTGCCCTGGCCGCCTCGTTCTTTGACCACGTCCGCATCGTCGGACCCGTGGGCGATGACTTCGGCGAGGACGAGCTGGCCGTGCTCAGCACCCGTGGGTCCTCGATCGACGACGTCGAGCGCGTCGCCGGCGGCAAGACCTTCTTCTGGAAGGGCAAGTACGGCTGGGATCTGAACAGCCGCGAGACGCTCGACACCCAGTTGAACGTGTTCGAGCATTTCGCGCCCAAGCTCTCCGAGGCCTCGCGTGACTCGGAGGTGCTCTTCCTGGCCAACATCCAGCCGGGGCTGCAGCTCCAGGTCCGCGAGCAGTGCGAGGCGCGCTTCGTCGCGCTCGACTCCATGAACCTGTGGATCGACATCGCTCGCGAGGAGCTGATGGAGGCCATCGCTCGGGTTGACTGCCTGATCCTCAACGACGAGGAGCTCCGCCAGCTCACCGGCAAGCCGAACCTCATCTCCGCCGCGCGCGAGGTGCTGGGTTACGGGCCGTCGATCATCGTCGCCAAGCAGGGCGAGTACGGCTCGGCGCTGATCACCGCCGAGCACTTCTTCGCTCTGCCCGCCTACCCGTTGGAAACCGTTGTCGACCCGACCGGCGCTGGGGACACCTTCGCCGGTGGTTTCGTCGGCTATATCGCTCGCCAGCTGGGCTCGGAGCGCTCCATCGACGTGCTTCGCAACGCGATGGCCTACGGAACCGCTCTGGCCTCCTTCAACGTCGAGGGCTTCGGCACCGATCGCGTCCTGGAGATCAGTGCCGCTGACATCGCCGGCCGGGTGCAGGACCTGTGGGAGTTCGCTCACTTCGAGCACCTCCCCATGGAGCTCGTGCGCGGGGTCTAATTCTAATCCCCGGGCGGTCGCGGGGGACGCTGAAACAGCGCACCGAGGATCCCGGTGACAAACAGAAGCAGGACCAGCATGGCCACGATGTCAATGCCGCTCAGGCCGTTGTGCGAGATGTCGAGCGCGGTCAGCACGGCCATGAGGCCGATGAACAGCAGCGCGATGAGCAGCACGACCACCCGCATGCTCCTACTCCAGTTTCGAAGGGTCAGGCCAGGCCGACCGGAGCGCCCACGGCGATGATCCGCCAGGGCTGAGACTCGTCCCCGGTGAGGGCCATCGTCCAGCGCTCGGTGAAGCTGGTCGCGCGGGACCGGCTCCCGGCCAGCACGGCGGTCGTGTCGCGGTCCTCCAGGTAGCGCCGTCCGGTGATGTCGACTTCGACGGTCATCGTCGGCGGGTCGGCGGCCGCGTCCAGGCCGGCGATGCGGATCCGCTTGATGGCCGGGCCGCGCACGACCACGCGCACATGGCCGCTGGTATCGCCGGCGTAGAGCAGCTCGCGGGCCGCCGCCGGCGAGGCCATTTTGGTCAGGATCGCGTCGTTACCGTCGACGGCCTGGGCCCAGGCATCGATAGCGCGACGGGCGGCGATCTCCAGCACGTCGGGAGCGAACCGGCCGTCGGCCAGGCTGAGATCGTTGGCGGCACTGCGGGCATCGCCGGTGAACTGGACGTCGGCCACCTCGGAGATCTTGGTGCCCTCGGGGACGGCGTCGGCCACAGCGCCCTCGATCAGCGACTCGTCGCGCAGGCCCTCCTCATCACCCCACGGGGTGGCCACGATCTTCTCCTCGAGGGCATGCTTGCCCTCGGCACCCTGCTCGATCGACGCGAGCACCCAGTGGCCCGGGGCTCGCCGCTGCAGGGTCCAGAACTCGCGTACGTGGTTGATCTCACCGAGCTGCCCGGTGCGCTTGATGTGGCGGCCGTAGGTATCGACCACGTAGTCCTTGATGCGGGCGTCGATGCGAACCACGATCCGGTCGGTGCTGGCGTCACCCTGGCGGTTCAGTCCCACGTACTCGACGGTGGGCTCGCCGATCGGCTCGACATGGTTGTGCCAACCGCGGCGGGAGAAGTCATCCAGGCGCAGCTCCCATTCGGCCAGCAGGTCGGGGCCGACCAGACCGCGCAGGTGGATGCGATCGTCGGCGTCCCAGGCACGCTGAATGTCCAGGAAGAGCCGTTTGGCCGTCGTCCGCACAGTGTCGGGGTCGAAGTCGGGGTCCTCGTCGGCGGCCTCGGCCGCGGCCAGCTCCACCCGGCGCTCGCGCTCGGAGGTGCGCCGGTGCCCGCCGCCCCGCTTGGAAGCGCGTTCGGCGGCGGCGGCCTGCATGCCGGGAAGGACGCGAGTGACGAACAGGTAGAGCAGCCCCAAGGCGATCAGGACCAACGCGCCAAGGCCGTGGCCAAGCAGCGCGATGTGGATCAACAGATCGATGATGATGTAGATGGCGAAGCCGCTACCGTGGCCGCCACCGCCGCCCCCACTGAAGCCGGCTGAGCCACCGCCGGCCGCCGCCAGGGCGCTCGGGGCGATGGCCAGCACGATCACGCCGGTCACTGCTGCGATGAGGAGGCTCCGGCGTTTCATCGTCAGGCTGACACCGCCTCGGCGAGCGGGCCGGTGCCCGGCTCGTCCTGGACGATGTGCTGGTCGGCATGGTAGCTGGAGCGAACCAGGGGTCCCGCGGCGACGTGCTTGAAGCCCAGCTTGTAGGCCTCGGTCTCGAGCGCCGTGAACTCGTCGGGGTGCCAGTAGCGCACGATGGGCAGGTGGCGCTCGGTCGGCCTCAGATACTGGCCTACGGTGAGCACCTGGACGTGATTCTCGCGCAGCTGCCCAAGCGCATCGACCATCTCCTCAAACGATTCGCCCAGCCCGACCATAAGTCCGGATTTGGTGGTGACTTCGTCACCGCCGTACTCCTTGGCGTTGCGGAGCACCCGCTTGGAGCGCTCCCAGGTCGAGCCCCGGCGGGCCACGGGGTAGAGGCGGGGGACCACCTCGACATTGTGGTTGAAGACGTCGGGCCGTTCGGCGACCACCTTGGCCAAGGGCATCTCGGCGCCGCGGAAGTCGGGGGTCAGGACCTCGATCTTGGTCCGCGGGGACTGGCGGCGGATCTGCCTGATCACCCCGACGAAGGCGAAGGCACCGTAGTCGGGCAGGTCGTCCCGGTCGACGCTGGTAATGACCGCGTGGCGCAGGCCCATCTTGGCCACGCTGCGCGCGACGCGGGCTGGCTCCAGCGGATCGTTCCAGGTTGGCCTGCCGGTCTTGACGTTGCAGAACCCGCAGCGTCGGGTGCACGTATCACCGAGGATCATGAACGTGGCCGTGCCGCGCTGCCAGCACTCGCCGATGTTGGGGCACGCCGCCTCCTGGCAGACCGTGTGCAGCCCCTCGCTTTCGATCAGCTGCTGCAGCTCGCGATAGCGCGGGCCGCCCGGCGCCGGCACCTTGAACCACGGCGGTTTGCGCGACTTGTGCGCGACCACATCTGGGCCTAGAACGCTCAGCACGTTGGCGATCCCACCGGGGTTTGCCCGGGAGCGCGTTGAATGTTGGCGTTCGTCCACAGAATCAAGCGTATCGCGACGCTTTTGTTACCCCTGCCCGCGGGGTTTTGGTGGACCATCGGTTGGTCATGCCCCGAACCCCGTCGGACACCTCCCTCGAGGACCCGCGCGCGCTGGACGCTGCACGGCAAAACGAACCATATGGACGCTTTTACGTGCAGCACGGCCTGGTCGAGACCGCGCGGGATCAAGACGGCGTGTTCTCGCTCGCTCGCTCAGCTCGAGGCGATCGGCGTAACCCCCCGCGCGGCGCAGAAGCGCGCCGCGGCCGGCCAGCTGCACCGAGTCCACCACGGCGTTTACTCGCTGGCCCCGCCCGAGCTCCTCTCCACCAAGGGCCGCTACCGGGCTGCCGTCCTGGCCTATGAGCCCGATGGCGTTCTCTCCCACCGCTCGGCGGCTGACCTTCACGGGCTGCGCGCCGCCAACCAGGCGAGGATCGAGCTCACGCTCCCCGGCCGCGGTACGTGTGGCCAAGCCGGCCTTCAGGTGCACCGCTCCACGACCCTGACCCCGGCCGACGTGACCGTCAAGGATGGGATCCGGGTGACCACGGTCGCCCGGACCCTGGCCGACCTGGCCGACGTCCTCCCCGACAGAGCGGTCGAGCGGGCTCTCGAGCAGGCCGTGAGCATGGAGATCCTCGACGGTCGCGCCCTGGATGACCAGCTTGCGCGCCACCCTCGCGCTCCATGCCTGCGGCGCCTCACCAAACGCGGACCGATTGCTGCGCCGACCGAGTCAGACCTCGAGGAGCTCTTCCTCGCCGTGTGCCGGCGCGCGGGTCTCCCCGAGCCCCAGCGCCAGCACTACATCGATCCCGGCGACGGCGCGCCGATGATCCGGGCCGACTTCGCCTGGCCCGCGCAGCGGCTGATCGTGGAGACCGACAGCGCCCGCCACCATGGCTCCGCCCGCGCCTTTCACGGGGATCGCCGCCGCGACCAGCGACTGATCGCCGCCGGCTGGCGGGTCATACGGGTCACCTGGCGCCAGCTGACCGAGCGCCCGTGGGAGGTCGTCGACCTCCTCCGCGGCCTTCTCAAGGCAAGCTAGGGGGCAGGGGTAGGGGCCGGGCTGGGGGGCAGGGTTAGGCCGGAGCCAACGCCGAGCCGACCGCGGCCTCGAGCCGGTCCAGGGAGACGATCCGCTGGCGCAGACCCAGCGCTCGGGCCACCTCGAAGGCCACCCGCTTGCGGAAGCAGTGCATCTGCCCGGCGCCGCGCCCGGTCTCCTTCATCAGCGAGGTCATCGACACCCCGTCCAGGCCACAGGGGACGATCCAGCCGAACGGCTGCAGGTCGTTCTCGATGTTGACCGCGAAGCCGTGCGTGGTCACACCGCGGGCGACGTGCACGCCGATCGAGGCGATCTTCCGATCCTCTACCCAGACGCCGGTGTAGTCGGGACCGTCCTCGGGGCGACCACGCGCGCCGGCCAGACCCTCCTCAGCCAACGCGCTGGCCAGCCCACGCTCCAGAGTCCGCACGTATTCCACGACATCCGAGACCCCGACGATCGGATAGCCGACCAGCTGGCCCGGGCCGTGGTAGGTGACCTTTCCGCCCCGGTCGGTCTCGATGATGTCGATGCCCTGCATCCGGTACCAGTCCTCGCCCATGGGCAGCTCACCGGGAGCCGAGCGCCGGCCTCGGGTGTAGACGGGCCAGTGCTCGAGCAACAGCATCACGTCGGGCACAGCGCCGGCCTGGCGCGCCGTCCGGACGCGCTCCTGGAGGGCCAGCGCCTCGCGGTACTCGAGCGTGCCCAGCTGACAGACCCAGAGCTCGTTCATCACTACGAGGCTAGTCCCGCGACCCGCGACCCGCGGCCCTAGGCCGCCTCGAGCGCGCGCTTCACGCTGGCGAGGAACTGGGCCGACAGCACCCCGTCGAGCGCGCGATGGTCCCAGCTCAGCCCGAGGATGGTCATGGGCCGAATGGC